>WRED01000031.1 GCA_009779495.1 Oscillospiraceae bacterium
AAGAAAAACGTCAAGGGTGAAAAATTTTTTCTGCGGAAAATATTTTTCATGAACTCGCAGACGAATTTCCGAATTCGTCCGCTCGCCCTTGACTTTTTCCTTTCGTGGTTTTGTTGGCTAATCAAGCAAATGTAAGGTTTTTTATACCGCAGTTTTGCGGTGCGAAAAATCAAGCATGAACGGAAAATAAATAAGAATTTTTGTCTTGTTTTCTTTTCGGACATGTTGTATAATAAAGGTAGAAGAAGGTTGTTTTCCCGTATGTTTTTTATAATGCCAATTTTCGCCAAGGTAACCGTGCCCCACTGCGACAAACCCGCGCACGTAGCGGTTGTGCCGTTGCAAAAAGAGGTAAAGAACGGGTTGCGAAAGCCGATCCGCCGCGCGTAAACGTTAAAGACCTCATCGACGATCCGGCTGAGATTTTCATAAATTTGGGCGCCCTCGCGGTAGTATTGGTCGTATTGGGTTGAGTTGGTGACGTCGAAATTATATCCCCGGCTGCGGTACCATTCGGTGTAGACACGATTTATCGCGAATGTGACAATAGCGTTTATGTTAGCGATAAGTGAGCTTGGCGGCCAGGTCGCGTAAATCTCGCTGGAGGCGACGTTTTTTAAGTAATCTGTGAAACGCACCCGCACGTTTCTGGCGGCCGTATTCGTGGGGGTGCCGAGATGTACCGTGATATACGACGGGATCAAAACCTCCTGCCGCGCTTGGGGAACGGCGGCCGCGAACGCTTCCGGCTGATCGGAAAACTCATCTCCGAGGCTCCGGGTAAACGGCAGTCCGTCAGACGGAAACAGGTCCGCGGAAAAAAGTTCCCCCGGTGACGTATATGGGAAGAATCCGCCCGCGGTAAAACTTCTTGTCGGACTCTCGTTCTCCGGGGGGATTTCAGCCTGAAGCCATTCGCCGTCCACAAACATGCCGTGGGGCGGGACGACGATGTTGACCGTCGAATCCGGCGGCTCGCTTTCCTCCAGCGGCTCCATATTAACGGGAAGGATGGCCGTTTCCGTGTCCAATATCTGTACGTTGCGGATGTTCTCCCCGCGATAACCGTCGGCGCGGACGATCACGTTCCAAAGGGAATAAGTAGGTTCCGTGTTGTTCGGGTTGAGTGAGGCCGCGGCGTCGGGAGCGTCCAGCGAAAGCTTCTCCGTGTTGCCGTTTTGGTCGGTTTTTACGTCATAAATTGTATTGCCTTGCAGGTCAAGTACCCTGACCCGCGCGTCCCCGACCGGGAGAGCGCTGTCGCCGGTCTTGACCTGTACAATCAAATAGCCTGTGCCCATATTTCCACCTCGTCATAATAGTAGTAGTATATAGTATGACTGAGGGAGGAGAATGGTTCATCAAAAAGGTAAAAAAGAGGGCGGCCGTAATGACCGTCCTCAGTACATCAGTTTCAACAATTTAATGGTTGTTTCCCACCCCGAAAGGTGGTGAGGCTCAAAGAGTACATAATCCTGATTATCGTAGTCATGATATTGCTGGACCGTATCCTCAGCCATAAAAGGAAATAACCGCTAGCCCTCACAAAGTCAGCGGTTATTTTCATCCGTTCTCTTTTTAGGGGGCAACCGTCTGCGGTTACGCCACCTTTTTACTCTTTCAATATAGAAAAAAAGAGCTTGTGATGTCAAGCTTTTTTTCATTTGTGTGAATTTTATGTGTTTTTCCTTGCGAAATAAGAGAAAATAGTTTATAATATAGGCATGTCATCAGAAATTTTTTCACGCGCGTCAATGCTTTTAGGCGAGGAAAGTCTCATACGGCTGTCAACCCGGCACGTGATCCTGTTCGGGCTGGGCGGCGTGGGATCGTATGCGGCGGAAGCTTTAGCCCGGTGCGGGGTAGGGGAGCTGACGCTGGTTGACAGCGATACCGTGTCGGCGTCGAACCGCAACCGCCAGCTGTACGCGCTTAATTCAACGGAGGGCCGGCTCAAAACCGAGGTAGCGCGGGAGCGGATACTCGACATCAATCCCGATTGCCGCGTGCGCGTCATAAGCGAATTTTATCTGCCGGAAAACGGCGACGCCTTTTTTCGCGGGAATTACGACTATATCGCCGACGCGATTGATACCGTCAGCGCGAAAATCGACTTGGTCATGCAGGCAAAAAAGCGCGGCATACCGATCATTTCGTGCATGGGCACGGGCAACAAGCTTGACCCGGCACGATTCAGGGTGTCGGACATTTACGCGACTGAGGTGTGCCCGCTGTGCAGGGTGATGCGGCGTGAGCTTCGGTCGCGCGGCGTAGACGGACTCAAGGTTGTATGGTCGGATGAGGAGCCGATGAAGCCGAACCATGCGGAGGGCGGACGCGTGCCGGGGAGCGTGTCATTCGTGCCGCCGGTGGCGGGGATGATTATGGCGGGGGAAATTGTGCATGGCCTTTTGGCCATGAGGGACCAGGCGTTTGGGATTAGGGATTAGGAATTAGGAATTAGGAATGGTCAGGCAACGTGGTGCGCTAAATGTAGGGCACGATGTTGCGCTTTGAATTTCTCAACCCCTCCGGCACTGTGTGCCACCTCCCCTTATATGGGAGGTTTGGGGCGAGCCGCCATCAAAGCCGCCCCTGCAAGGGGAGGTGGCGCGAATGCGCCGGAGGGGTACAAAAAATTAAACATGTTAAAATTTTGATCAACACAAATGTCTAAAAGAGCCAAAAATCAAAATAAGTATAACGCGCCAAATAATGAAAAAAACGGTGAAACTAATAATGAAGCATATAAAATCCATAAAACCCTTAACGGCTCTGCTGCTTGTACTGGCCGTTGCCTTGTCCCTGCCCGCCTGCGGCGATCCGTCGGACGGCGAGGAAAATACCACAGTGCTCGCTTCTCCCAATTCACTTTCGATCAAGTACAACGAGATGAAAATGGCTTATGACAAGTGGGACACCCTCGACCCGTTCAAGGCCACAAGCGCGATGAACCGCAACCTCATCCCGCTGATGTATGACAGCCTGTTCAGTCTCAGCAGTACATACGAGGCTGTCCCGCAAATCGCGAGAAGCTGGAGTATGAGCGGAACATCGGTCACCGTCACGCTGAACGACGGGATCGTGTTCAGCGACGGGAAAACGCTGACGGCGGACGACGCGGCCTATTCCTTTGACTGCGCCAAAAAAGCCAAGGGTTACCGGGGGCGGCTCGAGAATTTCAGCTCGGTTACGGTGACGGGCAGCCGGACGCTTGTATTTACGCTCAAGGCGTTTGACCCGTGCGCGGTGTCGTGCCTGAATTTCCCTGTCGTGAAGCAGTATTCGGTTCAGACGGAATACGATGATGTGGCCGACGTAAAGCCGCCCGTGGGAAGCGGCCGGTATGTTTTACGGGACGATCTGACGCTGTCGGCGAATCAGTCGCGGTTCGGCAGCTTTTGGCCGCAGATCACGACCATCCGCCTGGTATGCCAGGACGACTCAAGCGCGCTGCTTTACAGCCTTGAGATCGGCAATGTGAGCTTTGCTTTCGACGATATGAGCGGCGGATCCTATAAACGCATCAGCGCGAACAGCGCCGAATACCTGATGAACAACCTGGTGTTTTTGGGTATGAACCAGGAGAATCCCTCTCTCAGGGACGCGGCGGTCAGGCAGGCCGTTATGCGCGCGATCGACCGTCAGGGCGTGATCGACAACTCGTATCAGAGTCACGCGGTGGTGGCATGGACGCCGTTCAACCCGCGCTGGCACGCCGCTTCACAGTACGATTTTCAGATAAAGTACGACGCCGGGAAAGCGAAAGCCCTGCTGGAGCAGGAAGGCTTTGATAAGATCAACAGCTATAATATCCGCAACGACGGCTTGCGCAGCCTGACTTTCAGGCTGATCGTCAACACGCAAAACCATTTTAAGTGCGTGGCGGCGCGGAATATCGCGAATGGGCTGGCAAAGCTGAATATCCATGTTCAGGTCGTACAGCTTGAGCCCGAGGAATTTTTCGAGGCCCACGGCGCGGGCGATTACGACTTCTATATCGGCGAGGTCAATCTGACGCCGAACATGAGCCTTTCGCCGTTTTTCGACTATGGCGGAGCCGCCGCCCGGGGCATTTACTCGCGCAAGGCCGCCGACACGTATTACGATTTTCTGGACGGCGAGAGCAAGCTGACGGAGTTTGTCACCGCGTTCAATGAGGACTGCCCGTTTATCCCGCTGTGTTTCAGGAAAGGCGTCGCGGCGTCCGTGCGGAATTTAAACGGCGCGACGGGGTCGTGGTATGGGGATATTTACCGTGATATTGAGGATTGGGCGTTCGAGTAATTTAGATGTTAGATTTTAGACGGTAGATTTTAGATGTGATTAGGTTGCGTGCTGCGTGTTGTTTATATTTTGCTGTTTTTGGAACCTCTAACCCCTCCGGCACTGCGTGCCACCTCCCCTTGCAGGGGAGGCCTTGGCAATTACTCCGCACGCTGCCAACCCGCCCCTGCAAGGGGAGGTGGCGCGAATGCGCCGGAGGGGTTGCATAATGCACGAATGAACAATCTGCGAACGAATCCAAAGTAGGGGCGGTTGTTTTTGGGCATAAATATTTATAGGCGGAAAAACCAATATAATTTTCACGCGGCGGGCGATTGATAATCGCCCCTGCATTTTACGCACTGCGTTGCCTAACCACGTCTAACGTCTAACGTCTACAATCTAGAATCTAGAATTGGAGTTTCTTATGATCGGAATCGAAAACCATCTCGGCACCATTGAGATATCACAAAACTACTTTTCCAAGCTGATCGGTCATGCCGTGTCGTCGTGCTTCGGTGTGGTCGAAATGGCCAACACGGGCCCGCGGCAGGAGATACGCTCGTTTTTCTTCCGCAAGGTCAACTATGCGGACAAGGGCGTGTTCGTGCGAAAGGATGCTGGCGGGCTGTCCGTCGATCTGCATATTGTCGTGACATACGGGCTGAATATTTCCGCTATCGTAAAAAGTATCGTGAAGAAAGTTCGCTATACGGTTGAGGAAGCTACGGGGCTTGAGGTGCGGAAAGTGAATGTGTTTGTGGACGGAATGCGTACCTAGGAATCAGGCGTCAGGAGTTAGGGCTATTCTTGGAGGTTACGTTGATTTGATAACAGGCAAAATGATACGGGACTCGATTATTTCCGCATCCAATCATATAGCGGCCCGCCGTGCCGAGATCGACGCGCTGAACGTCTTTCCTGTGCCGGACGGCGATACGGGTACGAACATGGCGATGACCCTCAGCGCCGCCGCCCGCGAGGCCTCGATTATGCCGGACAGCGTGGACGTCTCCCAGGCGTGCGAGCGTATAGCCGGGGCGCTTTTGCGCGGCGCGCGGGGAAACTCGGGCGTGATCCTGTCGCTGATTTTCAGAGGGTTCGCGAAAGCTATGAAAGGCGTGGCCGAGGCTGACGGCAAGGACATAGCGCGCGCGTTAGTAAGCGGGCGCGAGGCGGCGTATAAGGCTGTCATGAAGCCGACAGAGGGCACGATGCTGACGGTGATCCGGCTGGCGTCGGCCAAGGCGGCGCAGGCGGCGCGGGCCGGACTTGACGAGTTAAAGGTGTGCGAAGCGGCCTATGCCGCCGCGAAGAAAGCGCTTGCCGACACGCCGAACATGCTTCCCATTCTAAAAAGCGCCGGGGTCGTTGACGCGGGCGGACAGGGGCTTGTCTATGTGTTTGAGGGCTTCAAAAGCGTGCTGGAGTCAGGCGTGATTATTGGCGCGGCTCAAGCGGGGACGATAAGCGCGCGGGACAGTGAAGTACGCGAAAGTACGGTCGGCCCCTTGATCGCCGCGGAGGATATCAAGTTCGCGTACTGCACGGAATTTCTGGTAAACCGTGAGCAGCGGCAGGTCTTTGACGAATCCGAGCTGCGCGGGTATCTGGAATCCATCGGTGACTGCGTGGTCGTCGTGGCGGACGAAACGGTCATCAAGGCACACATTCACACCAACGAGCCGGGCAGCGCGATACAAAAGGCGCTGGCATACGGACAGATCACAAGCGTCAAGGTCGAAAATATGCGCGAGCAGCATCAAAACGCGTCCTGGGGCGTTACTCCGACGGGGCCTATGCGGGAGCCGGAATCGCAGTCAGCGCCGGCTGAGATGAAGAAACGTTACGGCATGGTGGCTGTGGCGTCGGGCCGGGGACTTGAGGAAATTTTCCGGGAGCTCGGTGCGGACGAGGTCGTCACGGGCGGGCAGACGATGAATCCCAGTATGGAGCAGCTGCTTAAGGCCGTTCAGGAAACGCCTGCCGAGCACGTGTTTATTTTCCCGAACAACAAAAACATTATCATGGCGGCGGAGCAGGTGATTCCGCTGACGGATAAGGGCGTGAGCGTTCTGCACACAAAAACGGTTCCGCAGGGGATCACGGCGGCGCTCAATCTGGATGAGGAACTTTCGCCGGAAGAAAATCATATGAGAATGATGAAAGCGGCGGCGAAAGTCTCGACGGGACTTGTGACCTTTGCCGCCCGCGACAGCTCCATAGACGGCCAAAGGGTCAAACAGGGCGAGATATTGGGCATGGAAAACGGGAGGATAACGGCGGTCGATACGGATATGGTCGCGGCGGCGTACAAGGTAAGCAAACACCTTTACAGAAAAAACGCGACGTCGATGATCACGGTGTACTGCGGAGACGGCGTTGAACGGCGTAAAGGCGAAGAGCTTGTCAGCCTACTGAAAGCGAAATACGGCGCTGAAACAGAAATTTCGCTCATAGACGGTGGCCAGCCGGTGTACTATTTTATGATCTCGGTTGAATGATGATGAAGCTTAATACCGATATAAAATATGTGAAAGGCGTTGGCGGTAAACGCGCGGAGCTGCTTAACAGGCTCGATGTGCGAACTGTCGGCGACCTTTTGTATTTCTTTCCGAGGGCGTATGAGGACTGGAGCAAAATCACGAAGATACGCGACGCCGTACAGGGCGAGACATGCTGTGTAAAGGCTTTTGTTGACCGCAAGCCGACCGCCAAGATGATCCGTAAAGGCATGATACTTTACAAGACGGACGTCACTGACGGCACCGCCGTGATGCAAATCACGATTTTTAACAGCGAATACGCAGCCAGCAAGCTTCGCGAAGGGGAGGAGTTTCTCTTCTTCGGCAAGGTGTCGGGCGGCTTTATCACGAAGGAAATGAGCGCCCCGCTGATTGAAAAGGCGGAGGGCGGCGAGCGTATCCGCCCGGTTTACCGGCAGACGGAGGGACTGTCGTCGGCGGTGATCGAAAAGCTGGTGCGAAGCGCCTATGAGGCGGCGCAGGATGAGTTGACGGAGCGCCTCAGCGATTCCCTGTGCGAAAAATATGTGCTTTGCGGCGTCAGGGACGCAATATGGAATATTCATTTTCCGCAAAACGCCGACATGCTCGGCCACGCGCGGAGGCGGCTCGTTTTTGAGGAGCTTCTGATTCTGCGATTGGGTCTGACGGGCCTGAAAAATAAAAGCCGTGCGACGACGGAGCTTATGCTCAAAAAGGATTACAGCGAGGAATTTTTTGGCTCATTGCCTTTCAATCCGACAAATGCCCAGCGAAAGGCGACCGCTCAGGCGGTTAAGGACATGTCGGGAGCCGTCTCGATGAACCGTCTTTTGCAGGGGGACGTCGGCTCGGGCAAGACGGCGGTTGCGGCGGCGCTCGTCTACAGCGCGGCTAAAAACGGGATGCAGAGCGCGGTCATGGCGCCCACGGAAGTCCTCGCGGCGCAGCACTGTAAAACGATGGAGGCGTTTTTTTGCGGCACGGACGTTTCATTCATGCTGATGACAGGTTCAACAAAGGCGGCGGAAAAACGTGACATAAAAGGGCGGCTTGAGAGCGGCGAAATCGACCTGATTATCGGGACGCACGCGCTGATTCAGGACGATGTGCGCTTCAAAAATCTCGGCTTTGTCGTCACGGACGAGCAGCACCGATTCGGCGTCAGGCAACGGGCGATTTTGGGGTGTAAAGGCGAAAACCCTCACACCCTTGTCATGTCCGCGACGCCGATCCCGCGAACGCTTGCCCTTATGATATACGGCGATCTGGACATCTCCGTGCTTGACGAGCTGCCGCCCGGAAGAACGCCTGTAAAGACCTTTGCCATTACAGGCGACAAACGCGTGCGGGTTTACAATTATATCAAAAAGCACCTGGATCAGGGATTGCAGGGATACATCGTCTGCCCCCTTGTGGAGGAGGGCGAGACGGAGCTGGCCGCAGCGCAGGAGTACGCGCAGGGGCTGTCCGCCGGGGCGTTTATGGGATACCGCGTGGGGCTTCTGCACGGCCGGATGAAGGGTGCGGACAAGGAGCGGGTCATGTCGGATTTCGCGGCGGGAGCGATACAGCTGCTCGTCTCGACGACGGTCATCGAGGTTGGCGTGGACGTCGCGAACGCGGTCATCATGCTCATCGAGAACGCGGAACGGTTCGGGCTGTCGCAGCTTCACCAGCTTCGCGGCAGGATCGGCCGGGGCAAGGACGCATCCACCTGCATACTTCTGTCCGACGCGCAGAACGCGGAAGCGAAGCGGCGGCTTGAAATCATGACGCAGACAACGGACGGCTTCAAAATCGCCGACGAGGATCTCAAGCTGCGCGGCCCGGGCGACTTCTTCGGCTCAAGGCAGCACGGCCTGCCCGAGCTGAAAATCGCCGATATGCTTGACGATTCGCAGATTCTGCGGGAGGCGGCGGACGCGGCGAAAGGCGTGATCGAGGGGGATCCGGCGCTTTCGATGCCGGAGAATGCGGGGCTGAAACGGGCGGTTAATGCGCTGTTTGCGGCTTCGCCGCAGGGGTCAGGCGTCAGAAATTAGGGATTAGGAGGCGCCGCCCTCGACGTCCCGTTACAAAAAATAAGCGCCGGGACGGATGATGTCCCGGCGTTGTTGTGTTGTGATTATTAGCCGAATTTGACGGCCAGGTTGTAGAACCGTGTATGAACATTATACCAAAAAGTGAAGCTTCTATGGTTAGAGCTGTTTTCATAGAATACTTTGGCAGTATCCGACATAAAAAGCAGAAAAATTTGAATGACGGTGGGCTTTACCACAGTGATTTCAAATGTTGCTTCTCTTCCGAGACAACTTGCATACGCATCATGTTTACCAACAGTACAGCAAAATTTTGGGGAAATATCTATGTGGTATTCGTTAAAAGAAAAACAACTTTTGTACACGGCAATTTCGTTCTCGTCAGCCTTGACTATTTCGCTTGTGCCGTCAGTATAGTTGATTTTAACTTCCATGCCCTCGACATTAAGCAAGGGGTAGAACCCTTCGCTTAACATGTAACCGTCCAAGCGATACCTGAATGACGTTTTGTTTGGCGGCTTCACTATTTCAATGCTTTCAATGGGATGCGCAATGACTTCAATATCCAATGTAAATATAGTTTCATCCCCGGCATTGAAACGCAATTCATTTATTCCGACAAACGGTTTGTCGTAACATAATTCCAGCAAATATTGGTATCTATATTCTTCAATCACAAGGACATTACCGTTGTCAAAGGTAAGCTTCACCTCAAGGCCACCATCATTGAAATAAAGAAAATCGCCATCATCGCGAGAGCCGCAATCATAGTCCAATATGTACGGGTGCGAATATGATGGGTAAGAAACGATTTCGGCCTCTACATTTCCCAAGTATTCATCAATTTTTACATCGAACGTGGCATCTGTGTCTGGTATCACACACATCGGAAAATAGTAGGTTTCACCGGCCTGAAAATAATATAGAACATCGAAATTTCCATCAGCCGAATAGTTCGAGCCGGCGAGATTTTCATAACTATGGCCATAAGTATATTTATAAACACCGATTTTTGGATTATAGTTACCCAATGAATAAATCTCGTACCAACCACTTTTTTCCGGCACAAACCTGTAATAACTATACCGGCCTGCTTTTATCTCTGCAGTAAAATTTCCCGTAATATTGATTGCGTTATCCTCATCAATATACGGACCTTGCGACAATGCCCCCGCCGTCACCATAAACACCGAAACAGCCATAACCCCCGCAAGCAAAATCGACATCGCTCTTTTTAGCACAGATTTTCTCATAATTTTTCGCCTTCCTTCCCAGCGTTTTATTAATGAACCGAGGAGGTTCATTTTTCCCCTCAAGCGTTATTATAAATGTTTTGCCCCGCGAAGTCAATCATATTTTTCCCAAACCCTTGATTTAACGCGCGTTTTGCGCTATAATAAACATCATGATAAGCTACATCTACAAAAACATATCCCTGCTGGGCTTGCAGACGTCCCGGTACACGCGAAAGCTCCTGCGGGTAACCGGCAGGTTGCTCGTCAGGCCGCTCCGGGTGATCTGGGCATGGCTCAGGATCGCTTTTATAGCGGTCGACTTTTTTGTGCTTCGATCGTTTCATTTGTTTAACCGTG
Organism: Oscillospiraceae bacterium; assembly: GCA_009779495.1. Classification (GTDB taxonomy): domain Bacteria; phylum Bacillota; class Clostridia; order Oscillospirales; family Acutalibacteraceae; genus UBA1425. Next base: position 10,405 of record WRED01000031.1, read on the forward strand.
ACGCGGGAACCCTGCGGCGGGAAGCGCGTGCGGCGCTGGACAACCTAAAGGAGGCGTCCAGACAAAGCGGCAAGTCAAGGCTCCGCGTGCTTATGCGCTATACGAAAAAAGCGCTGCGGAAGCACCGGCATTTTTTCATGACGGCGTTCAACACCGCGATGCCGGCCGCGGCGCTGCTTGCGCTGGTGCTGACAGTTCGCGCCTACGGCGGCATCAATTACGCGCTGGCCGTCGTCTACAACAATGAAATTATCGGGTACATATCCGACGAGTCGGTGTATCTCGAGTCGCGGAACATGGCGCTGGAAAAGCTGTCCGTTGGCCGCAATGAGCTGTCGTTCACCGAAAGCGACGGGGGAGCAAGCCAGGAGTTCATGGAAAAAAGCCAGATGTTACGGCCGCCGAAATACGAGCTTGCGCTTGTGTCCGTCAACAAAATGTCGGATGTTTCCGCGCTTTCCGACAACCTGATCCACGCGTCGGACGCGAACATCACGAACGCGTGCGGGATTTACATTGACGGGGAATTTGTCTGCTCGGTAAAAAATGAGAACGACGCCCGCAGCGTGTTCAACGGTATCCTCGAAAAGACGGAGGTGAGCGGCGAAAACGAGAAAGTCGGCTTTGTCGAGGAAATCTTCTACGTGCAGGGGCTGTACCCTGACGACGAGCGGACGATGTGGGACGCGGCGCGGCTGGCGGACGTGCTGGAGAACGAGACAAAGCGCGGCAGAAAAACGGTTCCCGTACAGCGCGGCGACTCGCTTGAAAGGATCGCCGAGCAGAACGGCCTGTCCTATGCGAGAATATATGAGATGAATCCCGATCTGTCAAACAAAACGCTGAGGGTTGGGAACGAAGTGGTGATTTCCCAGGAAGTAAAGTACGTCAGCGTAAAGCTTGTGAGGATCGTGCAGCGCAACGAGGACGTCGCCTATGACACGGTCGTGCACTATAACTCCGACCTGTTTATCGGCGACACGAGGATCGTCCGTCACGGCAAAAACGGCGTCGAGGCGGTGACGGTTCAGATCACCACCGTGGACGGCATCAAGTATTCGGAGGAAGTACTGGAGCGTCGCCTGCTGATATCGGCCATCGACGAGAAAATCGAGAAAGGCACGCGCTCAAAGTCGGTCAGCGGCTCGGGCGGTTCGTACAACCTGACGGTTTCGCGCAAGGGCTTTGTGTGGCCCGCGCCGACGGCGAAAACCATTACCCAATACTACGGCGGCGGGCATAAGGGGATTGACATCACCACCAGCGGCGGCAGCGGCAGGCCGATCGTTGCGGCGGCGGCCGGTACGGTGGAGTTTGCCGGGTCGGCCGGTGACGGTTACGGCCAGCAGGTCGTCATCAATCACGGCAACGGCATCAAGACGCGCTACGCACATTGCCTATCCGGCTCGATCATCGTGCGGTCGGGGCAGCGTGTTTCGGCAGGGCAGCAGATTGCTCGGATTGGCAATACGGGCAACTCGAGCGGGCCGCATTTGCACTTTGAGGTGATGGTTAACGGGAGTTTTACGAATCCGCTGAATTATGTGGCGAGGTAGATATCGGAGGTGTACATTTTGGCAAAAAATAAAAAAGGGCAATCCCCTCCAAACCCTAAAAACCTGAAATGGGTGGTCGTAGTATTTGTTTTTCTAGGCATTTTAGTGGGCGTTGCTGTCTTTTTCGTTTTTTTAAGACTGTTTGCCCCGGATGATCCGCAAACAAGCGATCTCTATGAAATTGCCAGAACGACCGTGACACTTTTGGGCGCGTTGACGGTCGGCGGCGCCGCCGTGATTCAATACAGAAAGCATATCGTTTTAGAACATCAGGCACAAATCGAGCGCGAAGCGCGGCAAGATGAACGCGAGCAACTCCAACTTGAACGTGACGCAAGCTACAGCGAACGGCTGACAAGAGCCATCGACCATCTTGGAAGCGAAAAATTGTCCATCCGGAAAGGCGCGGTATACGAGCTGAAGCATTTGGCGGAGGATTCAGAGAAGATTCGCCATGATATTATACGGATTTTAGAAAGTCATATCAGAGAAAAAATTGAAGATAAAGCGCGTGAAATTGAAAAATCTAAGGCTAAAGCTGAAGAAAAAGCCAAAGTAAAAGTAAAAACTAAAGCTGTTGACCCACGCCCGGAAGAAGATGTTTTTATTGCGGCGAATATTACGGCGGAATTATGTAAGAGCTTTAACGATAAAGTTGTTTTAGAAGGATTATTTGCAATAGTAGTAACCCTATTTAAAATGAATTTTAAAGGCGCAAATTTAGTATGGGCGGAGCTTCAAGACGCAAATTTAAGAGTGGCGAATCTTCAAGGCGCAGATTTAAGAAGTGCGAATCTTCAAGGCGCAGATTTAAGATGGGCGGAGCTTCAAGGCGCAGATTTAGGAAGTGCGAATCTTCAAGGCGCAGATTTAAGATGGGCGGAGCTTCAAGGCGCAGATTTAAGAAGTGCGAATCTTCAAGGCGCAGATTTAAGAAGTGCGAATCTTCGAGGTGCAGATTTAAGATGGGCGAATTTTCAAGGCGCAGATTTAAGCTGGGCGGAGCTTCAAGGCGCAAATTTAACAATGGCGAATCTTCAAGGCGCAGTTCTTCGAAGCGCAGATCTGCGAGACGCAATTTTTGAAGATGAAGAAGGTAAAAAAGCAGATTTATTTAAAGCTAAAATAAACAAGGATACTCAACTGGATGAAGGTGTACGTGAAAAATATTTTCAAGATGCTATCTGGGTAGAAGAATGAGCGGCAAAAAAACACGGCGCGATGTCCTCACCGCGCCGCCGTTGCCCGCTCGTATTTGTCAAACGTGAATTGCAGCCCCTCATGCCCCCGCACCTCCGACCGCTCAACAAGCCGCCAGCTGTCGTCCCCGTCAAGGCAGGGAAAAAAGCTGTCGGCTTCTTTTTTGGCGTGAAAGCGCGTGACGTAGGCGGTATCGCAAAATGGCAGAAGCTCCCTGTAAACTGCCGCGCCGCCAATGACGAACACGTCGTTTGTGCCGAAAGACTCGAGCGCGCACAACAGCTCGTCCGTCGATCGCACGACTGTGACGCTTTCGGGCGCGAAGTCCGGGTCACGGGACAGGACAATGTTGACGCGGTCGGCAAGCGGCTTTTGGTTCGGCAGGGATAAAAAGGTGTTTCTGCCCATGACGACTACTTTGCCGACGGTCAGCGCCTTAAAGCGCTTCATGTCCTCAGGCACGCGGAAAAGCAGGCGATTTTGGAAGCCGATGCCCCAATCGTCTGTGGCGGATAAAATCAGGTTCAAGGCGAGTCCTCCTGAGTCAGCCAGAGTCAAATCGCTATTGGGATTTTATGATTAAATTCACTGTATTTGTAGTCGATCAGCTTAAAGCTGTCAACGGTGAATTTGTAAAAATCATCGACGCTCGTGTCGATTTCAAAGCGGGGAGCGGGGAGAGGCTTGTTCCTCAGCATCTCCTCGACCAGCGGAATGTGCCGATCGTAGATGTGAGCGTCCGCGACGACGTGTACCAGCTCGCCCGCCTCAAGCCCAGACACCTGTGCGAACATGTGCACGAGTACGGCGTACTGGCAGACATTGATGTTGTTGGCCATTAGCATGTCCTGTGAGCGCTGGTGCAGGATCGCGTTGAGTTTTTTGTCCGTCACGTTGAAAGTGACACCGTAGGCGCAGGGGTAAAGGCGCATGCCTTGCAGGTCCTGATGGTTGTAAAGGTTTGTCATGATACGGCGGCTGAGGGGGTTGTTTTTCAGATCGAAAAGCACTCTGTCAACCTGGTCAAATTCACCCTCGGGGTAGCTGTGCCTGATACCGAGCTGATAGCCGTAGGCCGTGCCGATACTGCCGTTTTCGTCCGCCCATTCGTCCCAAAAGTGTGAATTCAAATCGCGGATATTGTTGGACTTTTTCTGCCATATCCATAAAATTTCGTCAATACACGCCTTAAAAGCGGTCTTTCTGACAGTTATCACCGGGAACTCTTTGGACAAATCGTAACGATTTACCATCGCGAATTTTTTTATCGTATGCGCGGGCGTGCCGTCCGGCCAGTGAGGGCGCACGGAATAATCCGTGTCCCAGAAGCCGTTTTGCAGGATATCGCGCAGATTTTCGATGAGGAGTTTGTCGGCGTAGCTCATGAGTCGTTCTCCGTTTTTTGTGTAAAGCAAATCGCTTTACTTTTTGATTTTACCGTAAAGGCAAACTACTTTACACAGTTATTTTTTCGTCGCGATATAGCGTTCCATTTCACCGTGGATTTTGCCGCTCGCGCGATCCTGTATGTAGGCCGAAACAGTCGGTATCACGAACTTTATTCCTTTTTCGATGATTTCAAAGCTGCTGTCGTTGACGTAGTCGCACTCGCCGTCAACGTTCACGGCGGCGGGCGTGTCGCAGTGGACCGTGACCTTTTTGGCGCGCCGGAACATCGTGACGTCCCAGTCGAGATGCTCGCCGCGCTTGTATTTGTTGATGAGGGACAGCAGCTTCAGGCGGCTCATTTCCTTTTTGACAATAACTACGTCGAGCCAGCCGTCGTCGGGCAGAGCAATCGGGCCGGCCATGTAGCCGCCGCCGTACCAGCGGGAATTTCCGCAATAGCAAAATACAACGTCTTCGGTGAAAGGCTCGTCGTCGTCGATGGTGACAGTAAAGGTACTTTTTATCTTTTTTGTGAATGCCCATAAAAGGGAAACCGTATAAGCGGCCTCGCCGCTGAGCCACGGAATCTTTTTGAAGTCGAACTGCTTGGCGCAGACCTCGGCGTCCATGCCCATGGAGCACTCGTTGATGGCAAGCCGGTCGCCGCAGCGGATGAGGTCAAGCTCAATGGCGGTTCCGTTGACCTGCGCCTCAATGTTCACAAGCTCCTCTTTTGTTCCGAAAAGCCGGATAAAGTCGTTGCCGGAGCCGAGCGGGATCGCCGCGACCTCAACGTTGCTGTAGCCGTAAACGCCGTTGACCACCTCGTACAGCGTGCCGTCGCCGCCGCACGCGTAGATCCTCATGGGTTCGCCCGTCGCGGCCATTTCGCGGGCATACTCGAGACCGTCGCCTGGGGCTTTCGTCTGGTGAATTGTGTAATTGAGTCCGTTTTGTGAGCAATAGCCGTTGATTTCATCGACTATTTTCGCAGTGGATTTTCCTTTGCCAGAAACAGGGTTAACAACAAAAATGTGCTTCATTGTTAAAAACTCTCCTTATTTGTAATACATATATAAATCGCATTTGATCATGCCATTATACAGCTTGCGGCGCTTGTCAGCCTTGCGTCCGAAAGATTTCTCAAACGTTTCTGAGGGGCAGATGACACTGTATGACCAGCCTTTTTTGGGTGTAAAGGCTTGTCCCATTACACTGTAAAGCCTTTCAGCTTCACAGACGTCGCCGAGGCGTTCGCCGTAGGGCGGGTTGCAGATCAGCGTTCCGCGCTCGGTTTTGGGAGAGAAGTTCTTGACGTCGCCGACCTCGAAAGAAACTTTGTCCGCGACGCCCGCGCGCTGGGAGTTGATTTTCGCGATTTCTATGGCTTTTCCGTCGATATCGGAGCCATACGCGAAGAAATCGCAGTCACGCTTTTCGAGCGATTTTGCCAGTTCGCGTTCCCTACGCCAAACTGATTCAGGGATATTATCCCAGCGTTCGGCGGAAAAGCTTCGCCCGATTCCCGGCGCGATGTTCATGGCCATCAGCGCGCCCTCGATGATGATTGTGCCGGAACCGCACATGGGGTCGTACAGCGTGTGGTAAGTCCTGAGCCTTGACAGGCGGCAAAGCGCCGCCGCCATCGTTTCCTTCAGCGGTGCCTCCGCTGACTGCGGGCGGTAGCCCCTTTTGTGTAAACCATAGCCTGATGTGTCAATGAGCATACTGACGCGATCTTTCATAATGGAAAACTGGATCTGCCGAACAGCGCCCGTTTCCTCAAACCACGCGGTTTTATAGTTTTGCCGGAGCCGTTCAACGACGGCTTTTTTGATGATAGACTGGCAGTCGCTCACGGAAAAAAGCGTCGAATTGATAGAATATCCCTTGACCGGGAAAGCGTCACGCTCGCTGATCCAATCCTCCCAAGGCAGGGACTTGACTCCCTGAAACAAATCCTCGAAGCTGTACGCCTCGAAGCTGCCGACGAGGATCTGAACGCGTTCGGCGTACCGCGAGCGGATGTTAGCGCGGGCGAGAGTGTACTCGTCACCGGAGAAGAGGACACGCCCATTTTCGGCGGCGACGTTCTCGATATCCATCAGGCGCAATTCCTCAGAAATGGGACCCTCAAGGCCAAGTAGGCAGGGAATTACAAAATTGATCATATAATGTGCCTTTCAATGCGTTTATGTACATATTATAACATAAAAAAAGGCGCGTTTCAATTACAAATTCTTAATCTTTGATTGAATTTATCCGGGCAATTATAGAAATACCTAGATAATACTACTCCGCAATAAGAAACATACGCAAAAAAGTTTATTGGCTTTTCTATGTTTCTAATTGCAGAATAGTATAAATAGTAAATATATGTGGTTTACCTAAAAATTACCTCGAGCAGAAGCATTGATATGACACCAGGTGCGCCAAAAACTGCGCTTGCTCCTAAAGTGTACCAGTTAACGGCCAACGTCACGCCTGTCAGCAGACCGATGATGTTGACCGCGAACAGCGCCGCGACGCCCTGTAAGACGGTCAGGAAAAGCACCTTTGCCCCGCGCTTTGTTTTAAACATCGTGACCAGCACGGCCAGCGCGGCGGCAGAGATCAGCGAGATGATGAAAACCTTGAAAAAAGTGCTCATTTTGTTGCAGATGCGCCAATTTATGTATATAAAAAATTAGCACACCCGTTTCGCTCCTTTCCTTTTATGACTTATATTGTAATTTGGCAGCCAACATTCGCCGATCGTATCGGAGCAGACATTCCATTCTTTCGCTAGTTTGATCAAGTATTGGTGACGTGATGTTAGCGACTTAATGTCAAAGATTGACGCGTCTACAAGATCATGGTCGGACTGGTACTCAAATTGCGTCCATGCAAGCTCCAACAATTTTACAGTATTGTGTATTTCTGACAACAAATCATCGCCTGTCCGGGCATTTTTCATGGTTGGCGTCCCTCCAAACCGAATATCTTATTAAATATGTATAGTAATTCCCGGACAAATATGATAAAATAATAGAAAAAGTTTGAAGGGACTGAGGGCGATGTATCCGATGAAGCTGATTCCCGCGGTTTCAAGCACAATTTGGGGCGGGCGCAGGCTGATCGACGAGTACGGCGTCAAGACCGACGAGGAGAACGCGGCCGAGGCCTGGGTTTTGGCGTGCCACAAAAATGGCCGTGCGGTGATCGGGAACGGGGAGCACGCCGGAAAAACACTCGAGGCTGTTTTTAAGGATGCGCCGGGAATCTGCGGAAAAAACGGTGAACGCTTCAAAGAGTTCCCCATTCTGATCAAGTTTATCGACGCACGGGACAATCTGTCAATACAGGTGCACCCGGATGAGGAGTACGCACAGCGTGTGGAGAACGGCGCGGGCAAAACAGAATGTTGGTATATTTTGGACTGCGACGAGGACGCGGAGCTGATTTTGGGCTTTGAACATGGGGTGTCAAAAGAAGAATTCCGGCAGTCGATCAGCGACGGTACGCTCTTAGATGATGTGCGGAAAGTCAAGGTAAAAAAGGGCGATTTTTTCTTTATCGAGGCTGGAACGCTGCATGCAATCTGTAAAGGTGTTTTACTTGCCGAAGTTCAGCAGAACTCTGACACGACGTATAGAATTTACGATTATAACCGTAAAAATCCCGACGGGACATACCGTGAACTCCATATAGATCAAGCGGTTGACGTCACAAAGCGAGTACCGTATCGCTTTGATAGCTGTAAAGTGAAAATACTTGATAAACAGAAAAAGTGCCTTGTCGAATGTAAACTATTTTCCCTTTACAGGGTCGATTCAAGGGGCGAATACGAGTCCCGCGCGGGGGCGGAAAGTTTTGTTTCGCTGCTTGTTTTGGATGGTGAGGGAAAACTGTCTTGCAGCGGTGAACGCATGAATCTGCGCAAAGGCGACAGCATTTTTATTCCGGCGAACGCAGGCGATTTTACCGTGACGGGTGATGTTGAATTATTGGAAACAAGAATTTAGAGGATGGATCGTAAACATGGCGATTTTAAGCGCAAGTAATGTAAATATGACATTTTTAGATAAGATGCTCTTCAGCGGCGTCAGCTTTGAGGTAGGAGAAAAGGAACGAGTCGGGTTGGTCGGGCCGAACGGTTGTGGCAAAACCACGCTGTTCAAGCTCATCATCGGTGAGTTGGAGCCGACCGAGGGGCAAATCGTCAAGGCAAGGGACGCGCGACTCGGATACATGGAGCAGCACGCCTGCGTCGGGTCGCCGCGGAACATATATGAAGAGATGTTGACCGTTTTTTCCGACTTGATAGAGATGGAACGGGAGCTTGAACGGCTGTCGTCGGCCATCGAAAACGCCGGGGAGAATGGGGGCGATTTGGATGTGCTGATCCACCGTCAGCATGAGCTGTCGGAGCAGTTTGAGAGCCGCGACGGGCTGTTTTTTCGCGGCAAGGTGCGGGCAACACTGTTAGGTTTAGGATTTTCTGAGCAGGACTTCAGGCTGACATGCACGGAAATAAGCGGCGGTCAGCGGTCAAAGCTGAGTCTTGGCAAGCTGCTTTTATCCGGGGCGGATCTTCTGCTGCTGGATGAGCCGACGAACCACTTGGACATCAACAGTGTGGAGTGGCTGGAGGGATTCCTCGAGAGTTATCGCGGTTCGGTGGTTATAATTTCCCATGATAGATACTTTCTTGACAAGGTTACGACAAAAACGATGGATTTTGCCGACCGCACATTGCGGGTCTGGAAAGGCAATTATTCCGCTTATCAGAAGCTGCGGACCGAGAAAAACGAGAGCGAAAGGCGGCAATATGTCAACCAAATGGATGAAATCCATCGCATAGAGGGCATCATTGAGCAACAGCGCAGATTCGGCCAAAAACGGAATTTTATCACAATTTCCAGCAAAGAGAAGATGCTGGAAAAGAAAAAAGCTGACCTGGTTCAGTTGGAAACAGCTGAGTCAGAGGTGAGATTTCAGTTCAGGGCAGTGGTAGAAACTGGAAATGAAGTCGCGGTGGTCAAAGGGCTAAAGAAATCCTTCGGTGACAAGAAGCTGTTCGAGAACGTGTCGTTTCAGATAGGAAAAAATGACCGCATTTTCCTGCTCGGGGCAAACGGATGTGGAAAAACGACCCTGTTGCGGATCATGACGAACAGGCTGAAAGCGGACAACGGCACAGTTAAACTGGGGACTAATGTAAAAGTCGGATATTTTGACCAAAGTCTTGCTGAATTGAATCATGAAAAAACGGTGCTCGACGAAATATGGGATTTACATAGATCAATGACAATAACGGAGGTTCGCGGTTCGCTTGCGGCGTTTTTGTTTCGCGGCGAGGACGTGCACAAACGGACGGGCGAACTGAGCGGCGGCGAAAAGGCGCGAGTCGCGCTGCTAAAATTGGTGCTGTCGGGCGCAAACGTCCTGTTATTGGACGAGCCGACAAACCATCTCGACATCGGCTCGCGGGAGGCATTGGAAAACGCGCTGATCAAGTACGGCGGGACACTACTGGTTGTGTCCCATGACCGTTACTTCATCAATAAGTTGTGCACACGAGTGTTCCATTTGATGCCGGACGGAGTTCGTGAGTACCTCGGCGACTACGATGCTTACGCGGAAAAAATGAGGGCGCAGGCCGCTCAAAAACCGCTGAAGCAGGTCAGCCAAAGCGACTATCGGCAGCGCAGGGAGCGCGAAAGCGAACAACGCAGGCTAATGGGAAAAATCAAGCGGTGTGAAGAGGCAATAGATCAATTAGATGACGGTATTGACAAATTAACCCATGAACTTGCCTTGCCAGAGGTGGCGTCTGACTATGAAAAGGTGCTGGATGTGACCCATCGGCTTGAGTCGCTGAGGCAGGAGCAGGAGGCGCGGATGCTTGAATGGGAAAACTTGCAGGAAGAAAATGTAAAATTTAACGAACGCTGAGGAGGGAGATTATGCAAAAAATCAATGAAATACACGGGCGGACGTTCGCGGCTTTGCCGGAAAAAATATTGCAGGTCGGTGAGGGGAATTTCCTGCGGGCGTTTCTGGGGCCTGTTGTGGAGAGGGCGAACAGGGCGGGAATTTTTGGCGGCAGCATTGTGATAACGCCGCCAAGAAAATGGGATAATTGTGTAAAATTAACGGCGCAGGACTGCCTTTATACCGTCGTGGAGAGAGGGGTTTTGGACGGCAAAATTGTCGAAAGGGCTGAGGTGATCACGTCAGTTTCACGCTGTATCGACCCGAAAAGGGAGTGGGAATCGCTCGTTGAGGTGGCGTGTTCGCCCCAGCTGGAGATGATCGTGTCCAATACGACAGAGGCGGGAATCACGTACTGTAAAGGTAAAACACTTGACAGAGTGAGTTGCGCGGCGTATCCCGGCAAGCTGACGGCTTTACTCTTCGAGCGGTACAAAAAGCTGGGCGGTGACGCTCCGAAAAAGCTTCTGATCCTGCCCTGCGAGCTGATTGACGACAACGGCACGGTTCTGCGGGACTGCGTTCATAAATACGCCGAACAATGGAAGTTGGGCGGCGATTTTATGTCATGGCTTGAGGACTCATGCTGTTTCGCGGGCACGCTGGTTGACCGGATTGTAACGGGATTTCCGGCGGAGGAATACGAAAATCTCACGCGAAACCTGGGTTACGAGGACAGCATGATAACGGTGTGCGAGCCATATTTTTTCTGGGCGATAGCTTGCGAAAAGCCTTATAGGTCAATGTTTTCAATGGATAATACTGAGAATGGCGTCATCTTTGCGGACAACATAAGCATGTACAAAACGCGAAAGGTGCGCATATTAAACGGCGCGCATACGGGAGCGTCGCTTGCGGCGTTTTTGTCCGGGCACGATACCGTGCGGGAGATGGTGACGGATGAGATTTTTCAGCGGTATATTCTGGAAATGTGGGAAAAAGAGGTTATTCCAACGATTGATATGGACGGGCAGGAGCTTCGAAAGTATGTCGCGCAGGTGCTGGAGCGTTTTGAGAATCCTTTCGTCAGACATCGGCTTTATGATATTTCGCTTAATTCCATATCGAAATATAACGCGAGGTGTAAAGGTATAATACTTGACAACTTGGCAAGAAAAAACGACTCTGTAAAGCTACTTGCCTTTTCACTCGCGGCGCTGATTCGGTTCTACCGATGCGAGCTGAAAGACGGGCAGTACATAGGCGAGGGAGCCAAGGGGCAGTACGCGATACGTGACAGCGAGGAGGTCTGCCGTTTTATGTGCGGTGCATGGCGTTCAATTGAGCCTGTGCGGACTGTGCTGTCGAATACGGACTTCTGGGGCGAGGACCTGAGCGTGTACGAGGATTTGCTTCGTGAGGTCACGCGCTGGACGGATGAAATTTGTGCCGGCGGAGTCAAAAAAGCACTTGAAAAATGCATCGGAAAGAGTTAAAATAAATTGTACTATAAATAGGAGGTTAATATGAATATAGAAATAAGGCCTTATGAGAGAAGAGACTTTGATCAGGTCAGGCTCATCTGTATCGCGACCGATAACAGGCCGGCCAGGAGCGAAACCAGGCGGACTTTCGTCCTGAAAACGTACTGCGATTACTACATCGAGACCGAGCCGCGCAACTGCTTTGTGGCCGTTGACCTGGATGCGGACCCGGGCGGCGGGAAGGTGGCCGGCTATATTTTGTGCGCCGAGGACTACGAGGACTACGCGAAGAATTTTGCAAAAAACTACCTGCCGAAAATCAAGGAGACCGGCTGGATGAACTCCGTTATGGTGCGGGCTGAAGTGCGCGTTTTTGGCAGGCACGCGGCATTTTTTCCAGCACATATGCATATTGACATTTTGCCCGCGTACCAAAGGCAGGGCGTCGGCGGACGGCTGGTCGATACGCTTGTCGCGCACCTCAAAGCCAAGAAGATCAAGGGTGTGATGTTGATCGTGGGAAGCAAAAACATCAAGGGATGCTCGTTTTATAGGAAGTACGGTTTTTCAGAAATTGGGAAAATAGGTTCGGGTATCGAGTTCGGATTGGATCTTTGACTTGCGAAAAAAATATCCCAGTTGCTTTTTTTGTAAGCAATTGGGATGTTTTTTTGTGTAAGGAATATCAGCTGTTGTCAAAAAAGAATATATCACCCAAGGTGCCGTCCTCAAAGTAAGCGCCGGGATAGGATTTTACCAGCTTGAAATTGCCTCCCGAGTACTCATCTACCACGTTATCCCAAAAATGTACGGAGCCTAAATTCTTCGGGTGCCGCCGTAGTTGCCACTTGCCTCTGTGCATGTCGGCGGCCATGAAGAACGCACGCTTTCCCACACCCTTGCGGCGGTATTTGTACATCACGAAAAATTCCGATACAGAAAAATCGGTATCCCTGTCATTGGCTTCGGAGAATTCGTTGATCATGATGAAGCCCGCAAGCTTGCCGTTAACCTCAATGAAGTAAGCGAAACGCGTGTCCTCCAGCCAATAACAGTCAAGGTATTTATACCCATAAAGCCCAAGCTTGTTTACATCACGGAGATCATATTGGGAAAATTCGTAGTCGTATTTCTCCAAAAGATTGGAAAGTATTTCCCTGTCACCAATCTCGACCTGCCTTAATGTGACATCCATGTCAATCATCAGTCCTTTTTCAAGATCCAAAACTCGCTCATCATCATCCCGGCGACCGGCTCGCAGATCACAAGCTCGACGCATCCGTTGACAAAAACGTCGGCAGGCAGGATATAAGTGGCGGTTTCAGTATTTGGAGCCAGATAATATTTGTCAAACAAGGGATCTTGCTCACCGCCGTAAGGCTTGCCGCAGTAAATTTCTACGCCGTTCGCCGTGACGGTGTGCTTTTTCAGGAACACGGTCTGGTGCGAACGCTTGTAGGATACGCGCAGTTTGTAGTCCACACCCGGCTCAAAGCCGCCGAGTTTGCAGCGGAAAGAATAGCTGTCGTACAGCTTGACCTGTGACATGGGGATCGAGCCGTCGTTCGTGTTCACGCGGTCGCCCTGGAAGTCGAGGTACGGCTCGCCCTCCTGCCGGACGCCGAGGACGTGGAAGCCGTGCTCGGCCAGCGAGAAGTAGTATTCGCCCGGGCCGACTTTGTTGCGGTTCAGCAGGCCCTGAATGAAGCCGCCGCGCTCATTGCCGTCCAGCGACAGCGCGAAATTCAGGCGGTTTTGCAGCCACGCGCGGTCGGTGATCGGCAGATCAAGGGTGTCGAGCGTCGCGCCGCGTTCCCAAGCTTCGGCGTGGAAGCGCTCGACCTCAAGCTGCATCCCGATCAGGGCGAACAGTCGCGCCGCCAAGTCCTCAATGTCGGCGTGGAGTTGCTTGTAGCTGTCGTCGAACTCAGTTCCCAAAATTTCCAGCGCGTCCTGAATGGAGCCGCCTTTCAAGAGGCATTCGCGCGCCTCCTCGACGAGACCCAGTTCAAACAGCCTGCGGCGGCGGACAAGCGCGTCGCATTCGGCGCGGAAAATCAGCTGACAGAAGCGCCAGTTTTCAGAGAGTACAGGGAATTCACGGCGCAGTTCCAAAAACAGCTCAAGCGTATTTTCGATATGCGGATTTTCAGCGGGATCGCCCTCCCAGTTACGCTCCAAGGCGAGGATTCCGTCGGCGATTTTTTCGGCGGGAGCGTCCCATATAAACGCGCGGGCGTAGTCGAGCAGCGTGTCGCGCAGGTTCACGTCCGGGAAATAATCCATATCGCCCCAAACCATCTTGTTCACATCGTCGTTCACGCCCTCAGAGTAGCTGACCGAGCCGACGACATAAGGGCGGGTCTGGCGGTGGATGATCCTGTATTCGGTCGGGCGCGGGTTGATGCTTTCGCGGCTTAAAGCGGCGGTCACGGCGTAGTGCCAGTCGTCGCGCTCGAAGTGTACGGGGTATTCGCAGCGCACGTTGTGGGTGACGTCGGGGTAGAGGCGGATGGGGTATTTCATTGGCAGAAGGCGGCGCAGCTGGTCAATGGTGAACGCGCGGTTCGGTCCCTGAATGACGCCGTCGATTTCGCCGGGAAGCTTGTTCATCTCTTCGATGAAGTCCTCGCCCCAGGCGAACTCCGTGTGCGGCTTTTGCGCCGACGGCCACATCTGCGCGTCGGGCTTGACCTCTTTCAAAGCGCGGGCGATGGCTATGGTGCGCTCGACGAATTCGTCTCCGGGGAAGTCGCCGGGATCGCCGCCGGGCGGGAATACCACGTTGAGACGCGGGCATTTCTCGAAAAACGCCTTGCGGATCTTTACCGATTCCTCGATGTTTAACTCGTCGTTGGGATACCACAGCGACACGTCGAGGTCGAAATCGTCGGCCATTTGGGAGGCCATCAGGCAAAGCTCGTCCGCGTCGTACATCATTAGGCAATTGTGGCTCTGGCCGGGGTCGGAGTGCCCGGGGATATGCTCGACCATGTTCGAGCCGAACATCATGATGTCGAGGTAGTAGCGGCGGTACTGATCGAGAGTCCATGCGTCGTAGGCGTTGGTCTTTGAACGGTAGCCAAGCTGGTGTCCGCGTATGGACTTGTCGGGCGCGTATTGGCCGGAAATGTCCTTAATCAGCGTGATTTGTCCGTTTTTGCAGATGGACTTGCGCAGGAAGTAGGAGTAGCCGTAGATCAGCCCGCGTATGCCGGGGGCGGTGACGGTGAGTATTCCGCCGCTCAGATCGAGGGTGAACGCGTCCCTGTTCTCGCATCCGCAGAGCGCAAAGGACACGCAGGGGGCGGCGGGCACGTCGGTTATCACGGGTTCGGCGCCCGTCCTCCGCGCGATTTCGGCGGAAAACAGGGCGGCGGCCTTGCGGGGGGTTTCATCTGAAGCGCAGATTGTGAGGCCTGTGAAGTCAAAGGTTTTCATGAACTTTCTCCTTAAATCTTTTTTTCTTTTTTATCTTGCGACATAACAGGACGATACCGGTAACGGTTACGGCAAGGATACACAGGGCGGCGCCGCCCAATTCGACAAAGGGATTTGCGAACAGAAGAATCACGTTTGTGCCCGGCGAGATTGAGGGGACAGGCGCGTCCATGGGCAAATTTTCGCCTACCGCTAAAAGCTGTTCCCACAGTTTGCCGTCATTGTCATTGACAAGACGGCCGTATTCGTCGCGCTCTATCACAAGCTCGTGGGTGTCTTGCCACTCAGCGATTTCCTTTTTGTTGTCAGTTTTCCACTTATCAACAATATGCGAGGGCACCTCCGCGCCGCCGCCGGGCTGCTCGGCATAATAAGAATCGTCGAAAAACCAGGGCGGCAAGCCGATGCTTTTTATCTCCATTTTCAGGGCGTCAAAGTCAAGCTCCAGCGTATAAACGGCCTCAAAATCGAGCTGATTGGACGTCCAATCGGTGTCGTCCTCAGGCAAACGGAACGCCCATTCAACGGCGTTCGTCCGCGTGTTCAGAAACCCATGGGGCAAGAACCAAAGATTGCCATCGCCAGCCCGCCTGAACTTCCGCACCCTGCCGTTTTTGAAAGTGTAAACGCGGCAGTTGTCCATGAAAATATCGCAGGTGAGCGGTATATTTCCGTAGACGATCAGCTCCGGCACGCCGTCCTGATCATAGTCGTTCAGGGCATAGAAGATGGCATTACTCCTAAAGCCGTATGCGTCTTTTTCCGATATGAGCGAGTGGATTAAGCCGGGGTGCGACCGCAGTCTTACAAGCAAATCAAAATAAGCAACCTGCCACGATTCACTTTTCGCCAAAACGGAGAAAACAAAAAACGGCAGAACTAGCAAAAATATGGCAAAAATACAAAGAGCTTTCTTCATTTTATATTACTTTTTGTCACGCAACGTTAGCGCGAAATCCGGCACGTCGGTGATGATCCCGTCGCAGCCCCATTTCAGCAGGCTTTCGATGGCGTGCTCAGGGTTGACAGTCCACGTATTGACAATGAGATTTGCCTCATGCGCATCCTCAATATATTCTTCATTGACAAATCCGAAGAACGGATGCACGGCGTCGGCCCTGATATTTTTCGCGAAAGCAACAAAATCCTCCATGATCTCATCCGCGCCGGGGTCGTTCGGACCGTAGAGCAGACCTGTTTTGCAGGCCGGATCAACGTTCTTGCACTCGACTAAGACGGCGGGGTCGAAGCTTGAGATGATCAGGCTGCCGAACAGGCCGAAGTCCCTGACCGCCGCAATGGTTTTGCGGACGATGTCGTTTTTCTGGCGGGGACTTTTGATCTCGATGTTAACGACTTTCATGCCGCCGCACAGCTCGAGAAATTCCTCCAGACGCGGGATTTTCGTCCCGGCGAACTCCTTTGATAAGTATGAACCGAAGTCATAACGGCACAGCTCCTCAAGCGTCAGGTCGGCGATAAGGCCGTGCCCGTTCGAGGTTTCGTCGATGTCGTAGTTATGGCAGACGACGATGAAGCCGTCCTTTGTCAGGTGTACGTCATTTTCGAAGCCGTCAGCGCCCATTTGCACCGCCTTTTGGAAAGCGGGGAGCGTGTTCTGCGGTGCAACCTTGTTAGCGCCGCGATGCGCGATGATGTTTGTCATGTATAGTTCGTCCTTTCAGCTCTCTATTAGACCTCTCTTGCGTGGAGGTAGATTTCAAATTATCGTTCAGAATGCGCCATACTACTCTGCAATAAGAAACATACACGAAAAAGTCTGCACAAAAATCCATATATCAAAGTTTTTTGCTTGACTTTTTCTATGTTTCTAGGGCGTGTTTGAAAAATCCCCGTGTGTGGATTTTTGAGTGATTTTTTCGCCGCACAAGGCGAAATTTTGCAGGAATACGCCCGTATTTCGAAAAATTTTAACGCAGTGCGACGGAAAAA
>WRED01000032.1 GCA_009779495.1 Oscillospiraceae bacterium
TCAAAAAGCTCGCCTGCTGGGGATGGAAAGACTATGCTGCCCTTGTTTTTGCCTTGCTTGAAAGGCTTTTGGGGCTGGATTCTCGAAAATTTAGCCCCTGCCTGGGTTGAGACAGGGGGGGGGCTTTGACAGGCTGAAAACCTTGATTCTACAAGGTTTTTCCAGTTGTCTGAAATTATCTATTTCAGACGTGGTTCTTTGGTGCTGGTGACCGGGGTCGAACCGGTACGAGGTTGCCCTCACGGGATTTTAAGTCCCGGGCGTCTGCCAATTCCGCCACACCAGCACATAGTGTTAACTTTCTCATTATATTTCATGCTTCCTGTTTTGTCAACCGTTTCGCGGCTCTTTTTAGATAAAATATTTATTGAATTTCATTTGCCGGGCATGTTATAATACATATCATAACTTGATTCGGAGGAAGCTTGGGTCATAAACATGAAAAAGAAGTTAACCGCTTTTGAAATCGTGCGCTTCGCCATGCTCGGCTCGCTAATGTTCGTCGCGAAGTATCTCATGCAGGCGATCCCGAATATCCACCTGACAGCGATGTTCATCGCGGCGTTCACGGTCGTGTACCGCGGAAAAGCGCTGATCCCGCTGTATGTTTACATCCTGATAGACGGCGTCGTGGGCGGCTTCGCGATGTGGTGGATCCCGTATCTCTACATTTGGTTAACGCTTTGGGCGGCGGTGATGCTGGTTTCTCCCGTGCTGGAGCGCGAGAATGTGTCCGCAAAAACACGGACGGTTATTTACATGATCCTGTGCGCCCTGCACGGTCTCACTTTCGGCGTGATGTACGCCCCGGCGCAGGCGCTGATGTACGGCCTTTCGTTTAAGGCGACAATTACCTGGATTGCCGCGGGCTTTTGGTTTGACATCGCGCACGGGGCCGGCGACTTTTTCATGGGAGCGCTGGTGGTGCCGCTTGTGGGACTCCTGCGGAAACTGGAAAAGATAGATTTTAGACGGTAGATTTTAGATGCGATTAGAGAAAGTACTGCGCATAAATTTGCATTGATCTTTCTGATGTGCGCTAGGTCGCCGCGCCTTACATTCCGTGCGTTGCTTGGCCTGATCTGACTTTCTCCTAAACCCTAACGCCTAATTCCTCGGTAGTTTTGCCTGCCGCCAGCAAGGTAAATGCTGGCGGCGGGCAGGTTTTCGTAATGTTTTAGATATTTTAATTCATCTTCAGCAGCATCTCAAGCGACCCGCTCTTATCCCGCACCTCAGGATCCCAGTACGTCCTTGTGCTCTGGTTATGCGGCATCCCTTTCACGCAGTCATACGCGAAGTGAATCCGCCCGTTGACCATCAGCTTTACCGCCGCCCAATACGCGTGTAGCAATCCGTCGGGCCTGTCGCTCACGTCAAAGACATACTCCCTGCGCTCGCCGTCGGCTACCTCGATCTTGAGCGTACGCGGCGAAATGTCCATGTTCGCGCACGTGTTGAAGCCGTCGCAGGCCCATGTCTCAAAGGGCGTCGCCAGAGACAGCTCGCCGTTCAGACCGGCGCCCGTATGGTTCACCACCGTCGCGGCGACCTGGTTTCCGCGTATCTCCAAGGTGATATCCGGGTTGAAGTAACCGAACTCGTAGATGTCCTCAAACAGCTGGCCATCGTCCTCGTAATGCAGGCGCATGACTCCCTTTGCGTCCGCGTCCGGCTTTTTCACCGTAACCGTTTCCAGGAGCAGCCCGTTTTCTTCAACATCATACGGGAATACCGTCCTGTCCGCCGTGAAGCCGTCCGGCAGCAGGAGCTTCATCTCGCCCGTGATACGTGCGTCGGGATGGTTGTTCGTCAGCGAAAGCGTGAATTTATACGTCACGTCGTCGAGCTTTTCAAGCTTCTTGCAGATCACCCCGGCAACGGCCAGGTAGCCCATCGGCATGGTGCCCAAGTCGTGCTCCCACGTGCGCACGTAGGTCGGCTCGACCGGCTCTTTTGTGACGCATTGACCCGCCTTGCCGATTTGCTCAACTCCACTTACGTCAAGCTTGAACGTCTCAATGGCATGGGCGTCTGCTGTCAGCGCAAAGCCGTTTTGCGAGTGACGCACCGGCGCGGCGTTCTCCTCAAGAAGATCGACGTTCTGTACGCCGGTTACGTCGAAAGCCAATGTAACGCGCGTCCGTCCTGTCACGCCGTTCGGTTCAAAACCGCGCAGCACAAAGCCCCTTTCGGCCATTGTGCCGTCGTCCGCTTTCATCTGTGCCATGGGATAGCCGCCCGCCTTGAACGCCGTCACGACGAAATCGCCGTCGCATTTCATGAAGCTCTTTTTGAGCGGCAGAATCTGGTTCTCAGCGGCTTTTACCGCGCTTAAAGCAAACAGCGGATCGTTGAACTCAAGCGCTTTGCGGTAGACGTTCGCCTCGCGGAAATCGCCCTCGTGGGGATACAGCGCGTAGGTGAACACGTGGGTTTTCTGCTCGGGGATCATCTGCTCGCCGCCCGTGACCTTGCCCATGTTGCCGTAAAAATCAGCGGTGTGGAACAGCATCATGTTGAGCATGCTGTCGCCCTCGACCGAGCAGGAGATCGTGCCCGTGTTGATCAGCGCCACGCCGTAGTCGTCGATCTCTCCGGCGTTTGCGCAAACCGCGTCCGCGGCGATGTCAAGGGCCGCCGATTGACTGAGCTGCTCCGCGATGTCCGCGATGACTTCGTTCAGCTTTTCGATGCTTGCCGCTTTGATGAAGATCACATCAATGGGCTTTTTGAAGAGATTGTCTTTGTCTATTGTGTACAAAATAGCAGCGTCGTTTTTAGCTAAACTATCTACAAATTTATCGCGTTGCGCCTGCGTCGCGTCAGCCAGCAACTTGCCCTCATACAGGTTTTTAACTCCCTCGACCGACAGCACGAAGCGCGTGTCCGTATTCGTCAGGTCCTCGTTGAAGTGAATGACCTTCACGTGGCCGCGCTGCTCCGTATCCGGGAAAAGCGTCACGGGTATCGCCTTTTTCGTCAGCGCCAAAAGCAGATCGTTGGCCGCGAGCTTGAGCGCTTTGTCGTCGGGGCGGATCAGCGCCGTCATGCCGATGTTGAAGCGTCCCGCCGCGCGCCTGCCGTTTTTCAGGTCGACGGTCACGGACTTGCCAAGCTCCATCCACTGGTTGGCCGGGATGATGCGGCTGTGCGCGTAGGAAACATGCTGGTGCGTCTGGAACGACAGCTTGTTTTTGCTCTTGCCCGCGATGTGCGGCGCGTAACGGTCGTCATAGACGGTCTTGCCGCCCTTGACGTTTACGGGGAAGGTCAGCGTGAACAGGTCGTCGCGGAACTGGTAGTCCTCGACGGACGTTTTCATGTCAATGCGCTGAACGCCTTTATACAGCGTGATTTCCTGCCGCGCGTCCGCGATGATGTCAAGCTTCACGTCGATGATCAGTTTTTGGTAAAGCGGCGACTTTTCGCATTTGACTTTCGCCGTGAAGTCGGAGGAAAACAGCTTCTGCCCGGTGGTGTATATCTCGTGCTGGGTCTCCTCACGGTCGGCGACCTCGCGCAGGACCGCGATCCTGTTGGCCGGGCCGTCAACGCCGTTTTGCACGACCTCGCGCTTCGCTTTTTTGTCGTAGATGGACACGATTCCCCCGCCGAAGTTTTCGTCAACGGTGATTTTGTAAAACTCATTCTCAATGACATTGCCGTCGGACAGCTCAATCCCGTTTACCTTTTCGCTCTTTTTCAGCAGATACGCGGCGTAGCCCATGGCGGGCGCTTTCGGAGTAAATACCGCCTTGACCGCGCCGTCAGCCTTTTCCGTCACCTGAATGCCGTACTCGCGCCCCTTGTCGTCGAACAGCGCGTAGCCGCCGTCAGCGTACGCGGGCAGCGCGACCTCGCAGTTCTCCTTGCGCTCCCACGGATGCGGGTTGAACACGAACACCGGCACGTCGCCTTTTTCGAGCTTCACGCCAGACGCTAAAAACGCCGCCGCGCTGTTGACCGCCGTGACGGCCAGCTCCACCGCCTCGCGGTACTCAATCATTAAGTCAACAAAGGAAATTTCATTGTTCGTGCCGGTTACTGAATCATGGTGCTGCGCGCAGAGAAGCTGGCGCCACGCCTTGTCAAGCGCCTTTTCGGGGTACTCCGCGCCGTACATCGCGGCGATGGCCGAAAACTTCTCCGCCGTGATCAGCAGGTTTTCGCAAAGCCTGTTCGCCTGCTTGAAGTCCGTTCTGGTCAGCAAAACGCCCGAATGGTGCTGTGTGATGTCACGGGAGGAAAAGTCAAGCTTAGAAATGCCGTCGCGCTCCGTCGCCTCGCGGTCGTCCTCCATGACGGCCAGATCGAAATCGGAGATAACGGCGTGGTGCACGTTCGTGACCGTCTCTTTTTGCCAGGAGGTGTCAATATCCTGCGGATACGCGGGCATGCCGTCAACCATGGAGGAGCTTTCCCAGCAATGCTTTATGCCGAGCCTCTCGGAGTTTTCCCGGCCCAAGCTGCGGTCGTTGATCAGGCTTGTGCCGTCAGGCGAGAACTGGTGTATCGCCGCGTCCATGCCGATGATCCTCTTATCCCAGTGCAGAACGGACACGCCGCCCTTTTTGCATATCTGCGACATCTGGTTGCAGTGGCCGAACACGTCGCCCGGCGCGTAGACCGGCGAGATGCGTCCAAGCACGTCGCGGTGGTAAAGCTGGCCGTAAACCAGGTTGCGCACAAAGCCCTCGCCCGACGAGGTAAGGTCGTTAGGCTGATTATAAAAGCAGTCGGACTCCGCGCGGCCCGTCTCGAACGCTTCCTTGAGCGCCTTGCGGTGCTCGGGATAAATAGCGTAGTACGGGTGCAGATAATCGACCTCGGACAGCGTCGCGCGGAACATGGGATCTTTCATCAGCTGTTCGACCATCATGCTCGTGATATGTATCGCGCCCAGGGCGTAGGTGCGCTGTTCCTGATGATATGTGGTGTCGAAGTGGAAATCGGAGCTCATATACTCCGTACCCTCAAAGCCGTTATAAGGCGTTGTCTCCACAAAGAAGCTCGCCTTTTCGCCGTTCAGAGACGCCTGAATCTCAACCGTTTCGCTCTTTTCGCCGACAGGCACGGAGAGCCGCGCGAGCTGGCATTTGCCCTTTTTCAGCGCGGGAACCGTGACCTCGTCGGAAAAGCCGTTCGCTGTGTAGCGAAGCGTGCCGCTCTCCGTATCGCCGCCGAATGCCCCGAAAAACAGCGGGAACACCTGGCGCGGCGCGTCCTTTGTGCCCAGATAAGCGCCTGTGCGGTCAGGGAAAGCAAAGCCCAGCTCACCCGAACGCGCCGCTACGGGATAGACCGCGCAGTTCGTCATGCCGAAGTCAAATCCGTCGGCAATGTACCCGACGCGGATCTTAAAAATCACGAGGTTCATGCCCTCGCGGAAAGTGACCGCCGCCTGATAGCCCGTCGTCGGAAGCCCCTTGGTTCGCCCGTAGGGCTGGCTGTCCACAAGCTCGCCGTTCAGATAAAGCAGGCTGCCCGAATTTTCGTAGCAGATGACCGCGTCGGACTCCTGCTTGCAGTTCACATAGGCCGCCGCGTAGTAGACGCAATTGCGCTGCTCCGTCACGAAAAAGTAGTCGTTTCCGGGCGGACGCCCGTGGCCGCTCATCCATTTCAGGTAATCCGCGCCGTAGTAGTCGTTTTTCTCCTTTTTTCCGATAAAGGGAACCATCGCGGCCTCGCCGCCTGTGCCGGCCAGATAATCGCAGTCCAGCGTCTTGCTGCGCTCGTAAAGGTACTCGGTCTCGAATGCGCCGTCAGTTTCGAGGATAAATGGGCCAAGCGTCATGCAGGCGCGCACGCGGTTTTGCGGGAAAGGACATTCGCGCGAGGGGAGAAAGCGCTCGAAGTCTACCGACTCGATGGGACCTTTGATTTTGGACGCGTAGTCAATGAGGTTGCTTTTTGCGGGATTTACAGAACTCATGGTTACTCTCCTTTTATATTTTTGTTTGTTTTGCATCCGGTGAATGACGCCGAGGCAATCGTTTTACCGTTTTCGTCCGTGACGTCCACGATATACGAGGACGTCATATGCCCGTTTTTAAGGCATCTGGCCTCCGCCGTCAGCTTTTTGCAGGCCGCAGGGTTCAGATAGGTGATCTGTCCCGTCAGTGAAACCGTGGCGGGATTCTCGCTGTTGGCCGCTATGGCAAAGGTGAAGTCGGCCAGCGTGTAGATCGCGCCGCCCATCACTGTATCCGACACATTGAGGTGTTCGCGCCGAATCTCAAGGGAGCATCGGGCGTAATCCGATCCCGCGTCCTCAATGACGATCCCTGTCGTTTCCGTGGCGTAAACGTCGCCGCTGAAAATGCCTTTTGCCCGGGCGAGATAGTCCATGACCTGTCCATTCCTTTTCATTAACAATATAGAAGTATAATAATACTGCTTAACTCCTTAAAATCACAGCAAAAAATTGCTCAAAACCCGTATATCAAAGCTTTTGCTTGTTTTTTACGGATTTTATATTCGTTAAGCAGTATAACAAATAAACGGGCGTTTGGCAATCATATTTTTTTATTTTTATTCCATTCTTATTTACTTGACTTTTTGGATGTTATTTTATATACTATAACCTAGATTTGAGTTGGAGCGGTTTACATGTCATTTGCCGATGAATTAAGAAAAAAATCCGACAGCGTGCCGATGGAGGAGAAAGACTCCGACAATCGGTATATGAGCGATATTTATTTTTCGCTTAAGGAAGGCCTGATCCGCTGCTTTTTGCGCAAATGCTATGAGGAAGCGACGCGCGGCGAAATAAGCTTTCAATTTTTTGTGGAGTTCATCAACATTGTCGGCATCATCCACGAGCAGGAGCGCCTTTACATCAAAGAAACGGACTTCGTTTATCTCAAGCATGTCATGCGCACGAAGAAGAATGATTTGCATGAGTATATTGTGAGTGAGCTTAAGAAAAACGGGCTAAAAGATATACGCGTCAAGGTAACGGCGTCGCGGGTTTCGGGGTACTGCATTAAAATCAATGTTTCCTGGTAGACTGATGTTATATCTCCCGCGAAATTTTGCGTACATCAAACGCATGAATGAATAAACGGTTTTCATTCATGCGTTTGTCATGTTTACCCATAAAGAAGCCGTTTCTCCCACAAAATTTTATTTGACCTGACCGCTTATTTATGTTATAATATTTTGAAACGTTAAAAGGGGAGGAGAGTGAGCGGATGGCGAATGTCCGCGTTCAATATTTCGGCTCTATCCGCGCGGCGGCGGGGACGCCTGAGGAAGAGACTGCCCGGGGTGAAAACGCAACCGTATTTCAGCTTCTTTTGGAGCTTGCGGATGCTTACGGCAAGGCTTTTCGCGGCGAAATACTGGACGAAAGCGGGGAGCGATTGAGGGACGACGTTACGCTGACGGTAAACGGGGCTATTATCAATCATTCGGCTGCGTATGAAATGCGTTTGCGGCCGGGTGATTTGTTGGCGTTATTTCCTATTTTCCCTGGGGGGGGATAAAACTGCAAGAATATACTTAAGCTCACTACATAAAAAAAGAATTGGCAGGTGAAGACTAAATTGTATGCGTACACTGGAAAAATTCTTTATATCGACTTGACAACAGGCAATCATAAAACCGGCCGCTTCGACGAGTCGTTCGCGAAAGATTATATCGGCGGCACGGGCTTCGGGATAAAAATGCTTATTGACAATCTGAAGCCCGGCACGGACGCTTTTGACCCTGAAAATCCGCTGATCTACGTGTCGGGGGCCACGACGGGCACGATGGTACCCTGTACCGCGTCAAAATTCGGCGTTTTCGCGAAGTCCCCGGCGACGGGGCTGTTGGGCGAGGCATACTCGACAGGCCAGTGGGGCGCGGAGCTTCGCGCGACGGGCTATGATATCCTCGTGATAACGGGCAAAGCGCCCAAGCCGGTCTATATCTGGATCGACGACGGCGCGGTGCAGATACGCAAGGCCTCGCACCTCTGGGGCAAAACCACGTGGGAAGCGGAGGACGTCATACGGGACGAGCTGGGTGACCAGAACATCCGCGTGTCCGGCATCGGTCAGGCGGGCGAAAATCTGAACCGCCTGGCGTGCCTGATCAATGACCGTTTCCGCGCGGCGGGCCGGACAGGCCTCGGCGCCGTCATGGGCTCGAAGAACCTCAAGGCCGTGGCGCTTCGCGGAACCCATGACGTCAGGGTCGCCGATCCGGACGGGCTGATGGATCTGAACAAAGACCTCTATGAGCGGGCCAAAGGGCCGCTGACCGCGAAATACAGAACCATGGGAACACCGGCCAACATGCTGATACATAACGCTCAGGGCGCTTTGCCCACGAGGAACTACCAGTCCGCGTCCTTTGACGGGGCCGAAAAGGTCAGCGGCGAGGTTCTCAATGAGAAATACGTGACGAAAATACAGGGCTGTTCCGCCTGCCCCTGCCGCTGCGAGCACATCGCCAAGGCGAAAAGCGGCAGGTTTGAGGGCGCGGCCTCCCGCATGGAATACGAGCCGATGATGGCTTTCGGCCCTTACTGCGGCGTGGACGACATGAACGCCGTCATCAAGGCGATAGAATTTTGCAACCTCTACGGCGTTGACGCCATCGGCGCGGGCATCGTCGTGGGCTTCGCTATGGAATGCTACGAAAAAGGTCTTATCACCAAAGATGACACGGGCGGGCTCGAGCTTCGTTTCGGCAACGGTGAAGCGATGGTCGATATGGTACGCAAAATGTCGGTCCGCGAGGATATCGGCGATGTCATGGCCGAGGGCGTTATGCGCGCCGCGGAAAAGATCGGACAGGGTTCTGAGCATTTCGCTATGCACATCAAGGGTCTGGAGCTTACGGGCTACGATCTGCGCGGGCTGAAAACCTGCGCGCTGGGCTATCTTGTTTCCCGCCGGGGCGGCGACCATCAGCGGCACGGCAGCTACGGCTGGGATTTAAGCGGCAAGGTTGACCGCTATAAGGCCGAGCCGGAGCGCGGCGCGTTGGTCATGGGAGATGAGGATTTCTACTGTATTATCGACTCCATTATCATCTGCAAGTTCACCCGCGCCATTTGGAAAGGTTATGACGAAATAGCCAAGGTCTACAGCCTTGTCACGGGGATTCCCATGACGGGCGGGGAGATGAAAAGGGCAGGGGAGCGCATGAGCAACCTCGCCAGGCTGTTCAACATCCGCGAGGGCATGACCAGAAGCGACGAAAAGCTGCCCGCGCGTATCATGGAGGATCCGATCCCGGACGGCGTGGCCAAAGGCGCTGTCGTGACCCCGGAGGAGGTTGACATCCTGCTTGACGGTTACTTCGACGCCCGGGGCTGGACAAGGCAAGGCGTTCCGACGCGCGGGAAGCTTGAGGAGCTTGGCCTTTCGGCATATGCTTATATAGCGGAAGGAGGTCAGGCCACATGAACAAGTATAAATTTGTAAGCGTTGATATTGATAAATGCGTCGGCTGCCGTGTGTGCGAGTATGCCTGCTCCATGGAGAAGAACAAGGCGTTTAATCCGACGCGCTCGCGCATCCGCGTGGTGCGCCTCTATCCGCACACAAACGCCGCGCTGAACTGCCGCATGTGTCAGGACTCGCCCTGCGTAACGGCGTGCCCGCGCAAGGCGCTGAAGCAGTCGGAGGAAAACGGCGTGATTCATGTGGACATAGGTCTGTGCGACGGCTGCGGCTGGTGCATAAAGGTCTGCGAGTTCGGCGCGATCACGCTTGACACGGAATCCAAGGTCAGCATATGCGATCTGTGCGAGGGGCGCGAGGGCGGCTCCGCCTGTATCGAATGGTGCCCGGAAAAGGCGCTGGAGCTGACGACCAATGACGCTATTTCGCAGAAAGCGCGGATCAGCGCGGTTGAAAAAATGGCAGAATAAGAGGGTATACATAAATGGCGAACAATTTATCAGCCGCCAAGGTCCTGGACGAGTTGATGCTTGAGCTTTTGGCAGGCGGCATGACGATCCCGGCGCACGTGACGGACGATCTCAAAGCCGGGCGTTCATTTGCAAGCATAAGCGCGAGAAGTCCCGGCGACGCGGACATCGACATCAAGGCCGCCTCCGTCCTTGAAAGCGTGGAGATGAACCTGCTTGCGCTCGCCGAGATAAGCGGCGGCGCGGAGTATGCCGAAGCGTGGCAGAAAAGGATCATTGCGGCGTATGAGGAAGCTGCGGCCAAAATCCCGCTGTCGGCGGTGAAAATGGTGCAGGGCGTGCCGAAAAGCGCGTACTGGGTACGCGTGCAGACGTCATGGCTTGCACAGGCCGGATATACGGACGGTCCGCCGGAAAGCCTCGCGCTTTCCGCCATCGCGCAGGAGGACGGTTATACGTTGATCTATGGCGAGAAAGAAAATGTTATTTCCTTTTTGAAAAAGATAAAAGAGAGGATAAGGGAAGGTGATTGATACGCGGCAGTCAGAGAAGGGGGTCGCCCGCCGGGTAGACCCGCAATTCAAACACAAATTGGAATCGTCCCCGGGCGGCGAAACGCTGAAATATTGCTATCAGTGCGGCACATGCACGTCCGCTTGCCCCATTGCCAAATTAGTAGGGGTATACAGGCCGAACAGGATACTGGAGCTTGCGAAGCTCGGCGTCCGCGATTTCGCGGAGAGCAGCGCGTTTTTGTTCTGCTCCGCGTGCACGCAATGCACGAAGGGCTGCCCCCAGGGCGTGAAAGTGCACGAGGTCATGCAGAGCTTAAAGGATATTGCGCCCGGTGACGCGAACGTCGGCGCGTTCCTGAAAGAGAAATTCGACGGCGTACTTGAGTCGCTGGGAGAAGCGATACCTTTCCCCGTGGCGTACAGCTGGATATGCCTGCGCCCCGATGAGGGGGAGTCGGGCAAGCTCATACTTGACGCGTTCAACCGTTCGCTTCGGCAAACCGTGCGGGCGAATGCCCCAAAAGACGACAGGCGCGTCGCGGTGATCGGCTCAGGCCCCGCCGGGCTGACGGCGGCATGGACGCTTGTGCGCGCCGGACGCAAGGTCACCGTGTTCGAGAGCCGGGGCGAGCTTGGCGGAATGCTCCGCTCGGGCATACCGGAATACCGTTTGCCCAAGGATGTTGTGGATGCGGAGATTGATAAGATAAAGAAGCTGGGCGTCGAGATGCTCGTGAACACGAAAGTTGATAAAGCGTTTTTCGACGGCTTGCTTACAGAATACGCGGCGGTATTCGTCGCGTCAGGCGCGACGCAAAGCCGCAGGTTGCGTCTTGACGGCGAGGATCTGCCGGGCGTGATTCCCGCGCTGGAGTTTTTGCGGGAATACAATAACACAGGTAAGGCTGACAGCGTCGCGGGTAAGAAAGTCGTCGTCATAGGCGGCGGCAACGTCGCGACGGACGCGGCGGGCGCGGCAATACGCTGCGGCGCGGTAAGCGTGAAGCTTTTCTGCCTTGAGGACAGAAAATCCATGCCCGCGCATGAATGGGAAATAGACGAAGCGGCGGCCGACGGCGTCGAGATGAACCCCTCGTGGGGGCCGAAAGCGATACAGCGCGACGGGGATAAGGTCACGGGCGTGGAGTTCGCTTTCTGCAGCTCCGTGTTCGACGAGAACAAGCGCTTTAATCCCGTATTCGACGAGAGTAAAACGCAGGTTGCCCTAGCTGATATAGTCATCACCGCCATAGGCCAAGCTCCCGACTTGAGCTTCTTAAATGAGGGCGTGGACACTTTCCGGGGCGCCGCGCTGGTCGATCCGTACACGATGGAGACAAGTCTGCCGGGCGTGTTCGCGGGCGGTGACGCCATCGCGGGCACAAGCCTGGTTCAGGCGATTGAAACGGGAAAAACGGCGGCGGAGTCGATCCTTGGTTATCTGAAAGGGGGAGACTGATTGTGGCTTTGAACTACTATAAAAAAGAGCAAAACGGCAAGCTGGAGGTCGGTCAGGTTCTGTACACAAAGAAGTTTGTGCTGACGGTTGACAGGGAGCTGTGCAAGGGCTGCCAGCTGTGCAAGCTCGTCTGCCCGCGCGGCGCGATCAGCCTTGTGCCGGCGCAAAGCACTGACGGCAGGGCGCTTCCCCCGCTTGTGGACGTTGACGAAAGCAAGTGCGATTTTCACGGCATATGCGCGGTCGTGTGCCCGTTTTCGGCGATCAAGATCACGGTCAACGGCCTTGACGAACTGCCCGCCGTTCAAAAAGACGTGTTCCCGACGCTTACAAGGGATATCGCCGCCGATAATGCGAAGTGCAAGCCCGGCTGCGATAAATGCGCTCAAAGCTGCCCGCTGAATATCATTTCAGTCGATACGGACGCGGGTGAGGTTGACATAAACAGGGAGCTTTGCGCCGGATGCCAGATCTGCTGGATGGAGTGCCCCGAGGACGCGATTGAAGTAACCAAGTTCATCGAGGGTACGATAAAGATAAACGCCGAAGAGTGCCCCGCAGGCTGCCAAAACTGCCTTGATGTCTGCCCGGTCAACGCTCTCGGTTTGGACTCGGACGGCAAGGTCTTTGCCAAGGATATGAATTGTATCTACTGCGGCGCGTGCCTTGAGGTCTGCCCGAATGAAGAGGCTTTGAAAGTTACACGCACGGCCATACGCCATACGACCGTGAATTCCGGCGCGTGGCATCGGGGTGTTGAGAAGCTCACGTCCACGGCCGGACTGAAGCGTGAGCTTGCGGCCGAAAACGCGGGCAAGGCCCGCGCGGCGGTCAAAAATCTAAAAACGTCGGAGGTAAAAGTTTGAAAAATTTCATTTTTCAAACTTTAGGTTTTGTGCTTTTCGGCCATATATCAAGGCCGAAATTCCGCTTTGCGGAAAATCCGCGCGGCGGGAACCGCACAATTCCCCAGAAAGGATGATCGTATAAATGTCACAAACGAACGAACAGCCGAGGATCGGCGTTTTTGTCTGCTATTGCGGACTGAACATAGCGGGTACGGTGGACATCGCCCAGCTGATGGAGTTCACGAAAACGCAGCCTGACGTGGTCTGCGTGGTCGAGAATCGCTACACGTGCGCCGATCCCGGACAAAACGAGATCAAGAAAGCGATAGCCGAGCATAACCTCAACCGCGTGGTCGTAGCGGCCTGCTCGCCGAAAATGCACGAGCCGACTTTCCGTAAGTGCGTGGAGGAGGCGGGGCTGAACCCCTTCCTGTTCGAGATGGCCAATATCCGCGAGATGTGCTCGTGGTGCCATCCCGGCAATAAGCAGGAGGCTACGGATAAGGCCAAGGAAATCATTCAGATATCTTTGGCAAAAGCGCGGCTCCTGGCTCCGCTCAGGCGCTTCAAGGTGCCTGTGACGAACAGGGCCATGGTCATCGGCGGCGGCATCGCGGGTATAAACGCCGCGCTGGATATGGCGAATATGGGCTACAAAGTTTATCTCGTGGAGAAAGACGAGAGCATCGGCGGCCATATGGCGCAGCTCGACAAAACTTTCCCCACGCTGGACTGTTCCATCTGCATCGAGGGGCCGAAGATGGTCGAGGCGGCGCGGAATCCCAACATCGAGGTCATCTCTTTCGCGGACATCCTGAACGTGGACGGCTTCATCGGCAACTTTAAAGTTCGTATCCGCAAGAATCCGCGCTATGTGATCGCGAAAAACTGCACAGGCTGCGGCGAGTGCGCCGACGTTTGCCCCGTGGAATACCCGAATCAATGGGAGATGAATTTAGGTACGCGCCGGGCGATTTCAGTGCCTTTCGCGCAGGCCGTCCCGCTGATTTTTTCCGTCGACAGGGAGCATTGCATCGACTGCTATAAGTGCGTCGAGGTCTGCGGCGGACGCTCCGCCATCGACTTTGAGCAGAAGCCCGAGATCGTCGAGATCGAGGTCGGCACCATCACCGTGGCCACGGGCTTCGACGAATATAAGCCGCTGGACGACGACAGGTGGGGCTACGGCAAATACCCCAATGTCGTTACGGGGCTTGAGGCCGAGCGCCTTATCAACGCGGCCGGTCCCACGGGCGGCGAGGTCGTGAGGGCGTCGGACGGCAAGCACCCGCATTCCGTGGCGTTCATCCAATGTGTCGGCTCCCGCGACGTAAACAAGTACGAATACTGCACCGGCTTTTGCTGCATGTACGCCATCAAAGAGGCGATTCTCATCAAGGAGCATGAGCCGGACACAGAAATCTATATCCTTTACATGGACATGCGCACCAACTTCAAGGGCTTTGAGGAGTTTTACAGGCGCGCCCGCGAGCTTGGCGTTACTTTCATACGAGGTAAGGCGCAGAGGGTCGTGGAGGACAAGGACACAAACAACCTGATTATCCAAATGCAGGATACAGTTTTAGGCGAGCCTATCGAGGTCGAGGCCGAGATGGTCATATTGAGCACGGCGGGCGTTCCGTCAGCCGGAACGGACGAGCTTTCGCGCATCCTGCACGTGACGCGCGGAACGGACGGCTTCTTTCTGGAAAGCCATCCGAAGCTCAAGCCCATCGACGCGCCGGTTGACGGCATTTTCTACGCGGGTGCGTGTCAGGGCCTCAAGGACATTCCGTACAGCGTTTCGCAGGGAAGCGGCGCGGCGGGACGGGCGGCCACGATCCTTTCAAAGGATATCGTGGAGATCGAGCCGATCGTCGCCAAGGTCGATCCGGTAAAATGCCTGCACACAAAGGCGAACTGCACCATATGCCAAAAGGTTTGCCCCTACGGCGCGCCGTCCGCCCCGGACAAGGAGCCCATGGTGATCAACCCCGCCATGTGCCACGGTTGCGGCACATGCGTCGCCGATTGCCCGGTTGATGCCATTGACCAGATGCATTTTTCCGACGCGCAGATATTTTCGCAGATACGCGCCGCGCTGGCCGACAAGCCGGAAGAGAAGATCATGGGCTTTTTGTGCAACTGGTGCTGCTATTCCGGTGCGGACCTGGCGGGCACCAGCCGCTTCTCGTACCCGACGCGTATCCGCGTGATCCGCACCATGTGCGCCGGGCGAGTGGACAAGGATTTTGTGCTGGAGGCGCTTCGCTTGGGCGCGGGCGCGGTCTTTGTGGGCGCGTGCCACCTGCCGACTGACTGCCACTACATCGAGGGCAACGTTTGGATGAAAGAGCGCATGGAGACGTTGCAGAAGAACCTCGTGACTCAGGGCATGAGCCGGGAGCGTCTGCGCATCGCGTATGTGTCGGCGGCGGAGGGGCTGATTTTTGCGAATATCATGAAGCAGATGGATCAGCAGTTGAAAGATCTTGGCATTGATAAGATCAAGGCGGAGAACGACGCGCTGAGGCCGAATATTGAGAAGATACTGGGTAAAAAGGGATTACTGCCCTAGATGAAATACAAGTAAGGGGCGGCTAAAATGCCGCCCCTTTTTATGATTAATTTTGCATGATTTCCTGTATTTTCTCAATAAATGCCCTCATTTCCTCCGGTGCGCCGATCGTGATTCGCACAAAATCCCGTGTACGTTCAGCGTCAAAATGCCGCACAAGCACGCCGCGCTCTTTCAGCTTTTTGTAAAGCGCTTCGCCGCCAATGGCCGGGTGCTTCGCGAAAATGAAGTTGGCGCGTGAGGGGAGCACCTCGAAGCCCATTCCCGCAAGCGTTTCGGCCGTGAACTCCCGCGTTTCGGCGATTTCGCGGCTTTTCGCTTTGTAGTAGGCGTCGTCGTCGATGGCGGCTTCGCCCGCGGCGAGGGTAAGGCGGTTGACGTTGTACGGGTTCGTCGAGTATTTGATCTTATTCAGGTCCTCTATAATTGCTTCGTGGGCGACGGCGAACCCGAGCCTTGCTCCAGCAAGTGATCTAGACTTGGAAAACGTCATAATCACTAAAAGATTATCATATTTTTTAGTTAATTCAACGGAACTTGCGCCGCCGAAATCCACATACGCCTCGTCAATCATCACGATGCGGTCGGGATTCGTGACGAGTATGCGTTCGATTTCCTCCAGCGTGATTGCCATGCCTGTGGGCGCGTTCGGGTTGGCGATGACGATGTTTTTTCCAATACCGCAATAATCCGCGCTGTTCAGCGTGAAATCGGGGGCCAACGGGATTTCGGTGTATCCGACGCCGTAAAGCTCGGCATAGACCTTGTAAAAGCCGTAGCTGACGTCGGGAAACGCGATCTGGCGCTCACCGTCGCAAAAGGCCATGAACGCGAAAGACAGAATCTCGTCCGAACCGTTGGAGAGAAAGATGTTCTTGGGCGTTGTGCCGTACAGCGCGGCGATTTTCCGGCGCAGCTCCGTGCCCTCGGGGTCGGGGTACAGCCGCAGATTTCGCACCTGAGCCGCGTCAGCGACCCTCTCAATCACAAGGGGCGAGGGTGGGTAGGGAGACTCGTTCGTGTTCAGCTTTATGTACTCGGCGTCCTTTGGCTGCTCGCCGGGGGTGTAGGTTTTCAGGCGGGCGAAGCGGGAACTTAAAAATTTACTCATAATGATGACTCCTTATAGGGATATACATTTACCGACAAATCCACCAATTAACACCATATTTATCTAATACACTAAAACCATAATGCTCAAAATCATTATCCCATTCGGGTGAATCGGGCTTGTTGTCAATCCTATATGCACCCTCGCGCAGTACCGTAAAAGCATGGTCTACCGCTTCATTTGTTGCGAGTTCCCAAAGATTAATGCTAATAGGTTCTTCATTACTTACATTACTGTAATATGATATGTTATCGGAATTTTCTCCTATGGCAAGAATTTCAGTTTTACCGAACATTAACGAAACATGTTTATATGTACCGTCATCATTCATATCTGTCATTCCAATGGTTAGGCCAAATGCTTTTTGGTAAAAAGCTGCGGCTTCAGCGGAATCCTTAATATAAATTTGAGGTGCTACTTTCATTTGCTATTCCTCCGATAATATAAATTATGCTACGTGCATTGCTTAACCGCCCCTTATCCCTAACGCCTGACGCCTAATTCCTGATCGTCACCGATCTCGCATGTGCTCCCAAACCCTCCGTCTCCGCAAAGTAAGCGACCTTGTCCGCGACCCTCTCCAGCGCGTCCCTGGTGTAGTACGTGAACTGCGTCCGCTTGACGAAATCTTCCACGGAGAGCGGGCTGAAAAACCGCGCCGTGCCGCCGGTGGGCAGTGTGTGATTCGTGCCGGAAAAGTAGTCGCCAAGCGCCTCGGGGCAGTATTTTCCCAGGAAAACCGAGCCGGCGTTTGTCACCCGGTCAAGGTAGTCAAAGGGGTTGTCAACGCAAATCTCAAGATGCTCCGGCGCGATTTCGTTGGACAAATCTATCGCCGCCTCGATTGAATCGACAATGATCGCCGCGCCGTAATTGTCGATCGACTTGCGGGCGATTTCGCGGCGCGGAAGCGTTTCAAGCTGCGTCTCGACTTCGGCGGCGACCGCGTCGGCCAACTCTTCGCTGTCGGTGATGAGGATAGCGGACGCGAGTTTGTCGTGCTCGGTCTGGGACAGCATGTCAGCCGCGACGAATTTTGGGCCACATGTCTTGTCGGCGACGATGAGAATTTCGCTTGGCCCGGCGATCATGTCGATATCGACAGAGCCGAACACCTGCCGCTTCGCCTCCGCGACATAGCGGTTGCCGGGGCCGGCAATCTTGTCAACCCTCGGGACGCTTTCCGTGCCGAACGCCAACGCCGCGACACCCACCGCGCCGCCCGCCATAAATATCCTGTCGACTCCGGCGACCTTCGCGGCGGCCAGAATCACGGGGCTGACCGTGCCGCCGGGGGACGGGGGAGTGGTCATGACGATTTCGCCGCAGCCCGCGATTTTCGCCGGAATGCAGTTCATCAGCACGGAGGACGGATAGCTCGCCGTGCCGCCGGGCACGTAAATTCCCACGCGCGCGAGCGGCAGAACTTTCTGCCCGGTTACGACGCCGTTTTTTTCGTTTACGACAAAACTGTTGACAACCTGGCGCCGGTGAAAATCATGGATGTTCGCGGCGGCCTCCTCAAGGATGGCGATGAGCCGCGGGTCGGACTCTTTGCAGGCGTCAAAGGCCCTGCCGATTTCGCCGCGCGGAACCTCGACCGAGTCAAGCTTCGCTCCGTCGAACTTTTCCGCGTAGGCGATCACGGCCTTATCGCCATTTTGGCGCACGTCGGCGATAATACCGGCCACGACGCCAGAAACATCGTCCGTCGGCCGTTTCAAAAGGTCCAGGTTCTGAATGTCGTTACAGCGTATTATTTTGAGCATAACACATAACTCCTTATGATAAATTTTGTTGAATATTACTAAGAATGTGTTCAATTTCGGCGTTTTTGAATTTATAGCTGGCTTTATTCGCGATAAGCCTTGAGCTGATATCGACAATGTCCTCATACGGTTCAAGATTATTTTCGCGGAGTGTTGCGCCGGTTTCCACGAGGTCCACGATAACGTCGGACAGCTCAAGCAGCGGCGCGATCTCAATTGAGCCGTTCAAATGGATGATTTCGATCTCGCGGCTTTTGCCCGCATAGTACCGCTTGGCGATATTGGTGAATTTCGTGGCGACGCGCAGGGTCTTGTCCGCCGAGGGACGCTCGCCCTTGATCCCCGCGACGGCCATGCGGCATTTCCCGATAGCTAAATCGCACAGCTCGTAGACGTCCGGCTCAGATTCCAGCAGGATATCCTTGCCGACGACGCCGATATCCGCCGCGCCGCGCTCGACATAAATCGCCACGTCGGAAGGCTTCGCCCAAAAATATCGCACATTATTTTCCTTATTTGTAAAAATCAGCTTGCGGCTGTCCTCCAGCATTTCGGGGCAGCCGTAGCCCAAAGCGTCAAAAATCGCGTACGCCTTTTCGCCCAATCGGCCTTTCGGCAGGGCGATGTTCAGGGTTCTGTCCGTCGCCATGATATCCGCGTCGCACGGCTTTTCGTTTTCGCGGTAACGCTCCAGCAGGTCAAGGTAAACCGCGAAGCCGATGGCGTCCGACTTTTTGCCCAGCTTGCGCAGCAGGTTGTCGTACCGTCCGCCGGCAAGGACGCTCGCGGGAATTTCATCAACAAAGCCCTGGAAAATGATGCCGTTATAGTAGCTCATGTCGTTCATGACGGAAAAATCAAGGCGCAGGGCGTCCGCATATCCGGCAGACCTGAGCAGCTCATAAACGCCGAACAGCTCGTCCACCGCCTGGCGCGTCGCCTCATTGACGACAAGCTTTTCCGCCTCGGGCAGCGCGGTTTCAAAGGAGCCGTAAACGGTGGCCAGTGCGGCGAGCTTGTCCGTCATGTCGGCGGCGACACTCTTTTCTTCGCACAGGCGTCTGATCCCGTGGGCGTTTTTTTCGGCGATAAGGCGCGACAGCGCCTCGCTTTTTGACTCGCCGAACCCGGCCTGCTCCAACAGTCCTGTCACAAGACCCATGTGGGATACGCAGACGACGGACTCGCCGCTGATACAGCGAAGGCTCTGTGCGGCGAGGGAGATGACTTCGCTGACAGCGTAAAGGTCAAGCGGGCCTATGTACTCAAGTCCGACCTGCATCATCTCGCGTATTTCCCGTGTGCCGCGTGCCGCGCGGTAGATGTTTTCGCAGTAATAGACCTTTTCGGGCGGCTCGGAATCACGCGCGTTTTTCACGATGGACAGCGTGATGTCCGGCTTCAGCGCCATCAGCCTGCCCGACGACGGGTCGTTAAACGTGATGATGCTTTCGCTTTTGAGGAAGCTCTTGTTTTCGGCGTACAGCCTGTACTCCTCAAACTTGCTCATCTTGTATTGCTGATAGCCGTACCGTTCGTACAGCCCGCGCAGCGTGAGGATACGGCGTTCGTCGCCGCGGAGGATATCGGGTAAAGAGTTCATTTTTCAATCAATCCTTATTAAAATTAACATATTGCGGGCACAGCCGCAACAGGCCGCACCCGCAAATAATATTCCTTTGTAACAGATTATTTATCAGCGGTTTAATCCCATATAAAAGAAACCTTGTTGCCGGTGAAGAACAAATTTGTTCCCAGAGAGAATCCGTTCATCACCATGCTGTCAATGAACAGATCGCGCATTTCCGCGTCCTTCAAGGTGACGGACATGTCGCATTTGAGGTCGGAGGCGGAATTGAGGCCAGGCAGCACAAAGCCGGTCAGCCACCAATGCGCGTCCTCACTGCGCTCAAAGTACAGCTTATCGCCCCTGTAAACTTTCATGGACATGGGCAGCATGTCTTCGTCCCCGATGCCGTTATAGAAATCGAAAGCGCTGTTAAGGTCTCTGTTGTAGATCCCCATTTCCGCGCCGCTGGTAATTCCGTACTGGCCGCGCCAGACCTGGATCATCCATTCCTTGCCCTCATACACGAACTTAGCTCTGACCGTGGTGATAAAGATTCCGGCCAGGAACGCGAAAGAGTCATAGGCGTGGAAATAGCCGAAGTTGCGCTGCCAGGCGTTGACCGGGGTATACCAAACGCCGTTTCTCGCGTCATAGTCAAAGCCGATACCCAAAAGGCCCCTTTGGTCTTTGTCATAGAGCCGGCCTGTCGCTGAATTATACACGATGTTGAGGAAAAGCTCGCGGATAGCGTCGTCATCGGTATCTGCGGCGGCGACCGCTTGGGACAAAAGCAGCGGGTTGTCTAACAATGGGGCGTCCGATTCGGGAAGCGTTTCCGCCGCGTTCGCCGCGCCGGGATCATCGTTTGTGGACAAAATGTCCACGGATACGTTGTCAAGGGAAAATTTACTCTCGTAGTTTACCACGGCTATAAGCTTGTCGTAAGCAAGCTTGATGTCGTCCAGCGACATGCTGGCGGAGAGGAACAGGCAAATCGCCGCGAGCGCCGCCGCAACCGCCTTGATTACCCGTGAGCGTATCTTTGCGCGTGTGTTTATTTTCATGAAATTTGCCCCCTTCACAAAGATGTGATTTTACTTTTACAGTCTAGCAGATATTTCCGGGAAAGTCAATAGAAAAACAAG
The DNA here is from genome assembly GCA_009779495.1 of Oscillospiraceae bacterium. Classification (GTDB taxonomy): domain Bacteria; phylum Bacillota; class Clostridia; order Oscillospirales; family Acutalibacteraceae; genus UBA1425. The sequence continues at coordinate 20,870 of WRED01000032.1, forward strand.
GAATAAATATAAAAAATTAGGGGATAAACATTTCTGACGTACAATACGCCATCAGCTGTCTGTCCCCTATATTATGTGTAATACTTTCCAAATATACCAAAATTAACTTAAAGTTTTTTCACGGTACTTTTTGCGATTATAGTCAAACCATATTTGTAAGCATTTTCCACGTATCCGGCCCCACAATGCCGTCGGCGGGCAGTCCCGTCAGCTCCTGAAACGCGGTTACGGCGTTTTCGGTTTCCTGATCGAAGTATCCGTCGTCAGGGACGGCGGGGATGCTGGGATACAGTTCACGCAGATCATTCAGCAGTCCCTGGATATAGCGGACGCTGCCACCCTCCGAGTCTATCCGCAGCGGCGAGCCGGGGTAAGCCTGCGCGGGCGAAGTTAAAGCCGTGGAAGCGGGAACGGCGCCGGACAGGAGGCCGTACTGCTCGACGATAGCCGCCCAGGTCAGCGGGCCGATAACACCTGCTGATGTCAAGTAGTAACAAGAAAATTTTTCGGATTTTTTTACTTTACTGAGACTGCTCTAAAAAGAGTATAGCCTGCTTCAATTCATCCCTGTATGCAAACTGAATTTCAATTCTGTCCTTACCAAACACATTGATGGTTTCCACCAAAGCGGTTACCATCTCGGTGGTCGGCTCCGTGATCGTTTCATATTGCTTGAACGAACCAAAGAATTGTTCGGCGGTGCTGATGGCTTCGCCTTGATTGTCGCTTTGGGTAATCAGTCTGTCGCGCTCCACTGTCTTTGCGATTATTTTACTTTCAACCGTTTCGCGTTCGTTGAGGTATTCCGTCTTTTCCAACGACCCGCTTTTAAAACGCTCGTATAACTGACGTTTAAATGCTTGCAAATGCCCTATTTCGGTTTCAAGTCGGGCGGCAGCAGATTGAGCGGATTCCGTGTGTTGCCGGATGTCTTTCTTATTATCGCGGCACAGCTTTTCCATGTTGAGCATGACGGCTAATTGTGTTTTAACGGTTACTTTCACTACATCGACAATCATCTGCTCGGAATATCTATCGCACAGACAGCCGTATTCGTCTGTGTGCCTCGGTGTTTCACAGAAATAATAAGAAGCCTTTGCTTCATTCCTATACCGCATAACATGACCGCAATACCCGCAGCGTACCTTCTTGTAAAGTATCCTGCCGGTATTCGGCTTTTTGTATATCCCGCCTTGCTTTCCTCGTTTGGCAAGAACGGTGTCCCACGCTTCTTGTGTGATAATAGCAGGAATCGCGCCCGGTATCTTTATCCATTCATCTTTTGATTTACGGATAACTTTACCCGAACCTAATTCGCCGGTTTCCACCTTGCCTGCAATAAATGTCCCGGTATATTGTTCATCACGCAATATGCGGATGATAGAGCCGGCTGACCATAACGATTTTGTTATACCGTTGCTTTTATGCTTGCTTCCGTTTTGCTTTTTATAGTCTGCCGGGGTCGGTACACCATCAGCGTTCAGAATATTGGCGATTGCAGTATTGCCTTGCCCTTGACAAGCAAGTTCAAAAATCCTTTTCACAACCACGGCGGCGGGTTCGTCAATAACAATGTGGTGAATATCCGCTTTGTCTTTCATATATCCATACGGAGCAAATGCGTGAATGAATTTACCCTGACCGGCTTGTGTTCGTTTCGCGCTCTTGGCTTTTTTTGAAACATCCTTGCTGTACATGGCGTTTATCATATTCCGTACCGCAACGTCCATTTCCGCTGTCGTGCCTTTATGATTGTTGCTGTCGTAGTGGTCGTTGACCGCGATAAACCGCACACCGATGTATGGAAACAACTGCTCAATATACTTGCTTACTTCGAGATACTTCCTGCCAAAACGGGAAAGGTCTTTGACTATGATACAGCTAACCTCGCCCCTGCGTACCGCGTCAAGAAGCCGTTTTATGCCGGGTCTGTTGAAATTTGTTCCGCTGTACCCATCGTCAACAAATTCCTTGACCGGCATACCCACAAATTCGGGAACGGAAGATATATAGTCTTGTATGATTTGGCGTTGGCTTGATATGCTGTTGCTTTCGCCAATACCTTCATCGTCAAGCGACAACCGCAAATAATCTGCTATGTATTGATTCATAAGCAAGCCCTCCCGCAGAGGGCTTTATCCTCTGCTTTCGTTTCTGTTTCATTGATGTATTCCTGCAACGCTTTCAGTTCGTCGCGGTATTTCAGTTTCACTTCAATTCTTGCTCCGTCGTAAACATCAATGCGATCTACAAGAGCGGCTACCATCCCTGCGGATAACCGCTGCTCCGTTTCAAACCGCCGAAATTCTTTTATCCACTTGTTTTCCGGCGATACTGTGGTATCTTGCCGTGATTTTTCGATAAGCAGTAATTCGAGTTCGCTTTGCAGATTGTCTTTTTCTTCATCATAATCCGCTTTCATCGTTATATAATCCTGCTCGGACAGAATACCGTCTTGATAATCCTCGCGCAATGAACCACGGAACCGCCTGTTTTGCGTCAGCTTATTTTGCAGGACTTCGATTTGCCTTTCATACGATGTACGCTGCGCCTTGTAGGACGCCCGTTTTTGCAGTTTCGAGATAAGATGGCTCATATCACCGACAAGGCTGATTTCGCGACTTATATAGGCATACAGCGCCGCCTGTAAGTCCGCTTCGCGAATCGGTTTCATTGTGCAGGCGGTTTTATCGACCTGATCGTAGACGGAGCATGTAAAGGTAAACTTTTTTCTTGCCGTTTTCCTTGCCATATGCTTGCCGCAATCTCCGCAAAATATCAAGCCTTTGAATATGTTTGTTTCTCTGCTGTTGACTGGTTTTTCTTCATCCGGCTTGCGGGTTTCCAGTTTCTTTTGCACGGCGTCAAAAACATCACGGTCTATAATGGCGGGATGAGCATCCTCAAATATCAGCCATTCGTCGCTGTTCTTTGTAATAACTCCGCCACCATGCAAAAAGTTTGATTGATACTTGCCTGAAGCCATAGTGCCGATATACGCAGGGTTCACGATCATGCGTACAATTGCCGACTTATACCAATACGAGGTTTCCTCATGCTTTTTTGCCTTTGTAATGCCTTTTTCAAAACGGTAACGACTTGGGGGCAGGATCTTAAGCTCGTTTAGCTTTTGCGCTATTTTCGTTTCGCTCATACCCGCTAAAAACCAATCGAATATGTTACGGACGACCGGTGCGATTTCCTCGTCCAAGACGAAGGATGGGCCGACTTTAATATAGCCGTATGGAGCAAACGCGCCGCAAAACTCGCCGCGCTGCTGTTTTACCTTTTTGCCGGATTTTACTTTCTTGGATATATCACGGGCATAAATTTCATTCATCAGATTTTTCAAGGGAACGATAAGGCTGCTGTCGTCCAGCAATGCCGTCATGGAATCATAGCTGTCGCCCACAGAGATAAACCGTACTTGCAAAAACTGGAACACGCGCTCTAAATAATGCCCCATTTCTTCAAAGCTCCTGCCGAACCGCGATAAATCCTTGACGATAACGCAATCGACCAGACCGGCTTGTATATCCGCAATCATGCGTGAAAAACCGGGGCGGTTGAAGTTTGTACCCGTATAGTTTACATCCTCGTAAACGTCAAAAAGCTGTAAATCGGGTTGGTTTTGTACAAAGTTAATCAGCAGAGCCTTTTGCGTGCCGATGGAATCGCTTATCTTTTTGCGGATGTCCTCAACCGATAACCGAACATAAACGGCGACACGGTATATTTTCTCTTTCACGCCGCAAGAAATTTGCGATTCAATGTTATGCTGTTTTCGGCTCGTTCTCGCCATTTACGGAACACCCCGCTTCCTCTTTTATAATGCCTTTAATGATTTCATACGCTGATTCAAGACAATCACCGTAACGCAAATGAATGTTAATACGCTTTCTGGTAAACACATCAATCCTTTCGATAAGGTTTACGGCAAATTGCCTGTTAAAGTCCGGGATGTTTCTGTACTGCGTAAAATGTGTAAGCCATTCGAGCGCGGAAGAATCGTTGCCGAGCAATAATTCCGCTTCATTATGAAGCCTTAAAACAGCCTGTTTCAGTTCGGTGATACGCGCTGTATAATCTTTGCCAAACTCAATATAGTCCTCTTTGGATATGATACCGCTCTTGTAGTCCTCATAAAGAGAACGCTTATACCGTTCGCAAGACTTTATTTCTTCTTCACGGTCGGTAATTTGTGCGGAAAGATTAACGATGTTCCTTTGTTGGCTTGGCAGGGATTTTATATAACTCAAGCTCTTTTCAATTTCAAGGGCAAATGCGATCTGCCGCGTAACCGCTTCCGTAACGGCTCTTTCCAGTTTATCGTTTTGTATGCAATGGGAAGAACAGCATTTTTCCTTGCCCCTGCTTGACGCGCAAATATAGTAGTGTTTACCGTCTGATTTGGTGCGAATCATGTTATTGCCGCAATCGCCGCAATAAACCATGCCGGACAGCGGATAAACCGTGTTCTGTTTCGGCGCGGTTCGTGTGTCCTGACCAAGCAGACCGTTCACGATCTCAAAATCGCGTTTGCTGATAATGGGTTCGTGATTATCCTCAATGATATGCCATTCGTCCTCCGGTTTATCAACGCGCCGTTTCACCTTATAGCTCGGCGTCGTCTGCTTTCCTTGAACTAAAACGCCTATATAGGCGGGGTTTTTAAGAATACGCCCGATGGCGACGGCAGACCATGAAGCCCTTACATTGGTTTGGAATTGAGCCTTGTAATTGGTTTCGCGCTTTTTATATTCGGCGGGCGACGGTTCACCGATTTCGTCCAACCACTCGGCGATTTTTTGTTGGCTCATGCCCTCGATTTTCAAGCGGAATATACTGCGGACGACTTCGGCGGCGTGTTCGTCAATGACAAGGCTGTGTTTGTCGTTATCGTCCCGTTTATATCCATACGGAGCGAAGGCACTGACAAAGTTGCCGTTTTTCCGCTTGATATTCAAACCGCTCCGTATCTTCACGGACGAATCCCGAAGGTACTGCTCGTTTATCAGATTCTTGAACGGAATAATAATTTCGTCGGCGTCGGTTCTCGGATTTAAGCTGTCGTAGTTATCGTTAATGGCAATCAGGCGCACATTGTATTTAGGGAAAACTTCTTCCATGAGTTCGCCTACTTCAATGTAATTGCGCCCAAGACGCGATAAGTCTTTGACGATTACGCAGTTAATTTTGCTGTCCTCAATGTCTTTCATCATTTTATTGAAATCAGGGCGGATAAAATCCACCCCGGAAAATCCGTTATCCTCCCTCACGGAAACGATACGGACATCGGGCAAGTTCTTTGCATACTCGCGTATAAGCTCTATTTGGTTTTCTATGGTGCTGCTGTCCGGGTCGTCTTTACTGGCGCGAGCATAAGCGGCGGTGTCGAAATCTGCGCGGCAGGGATAATCCGCGCGGCGGGGACAAGTAGAAATAGTTTGCATCACAAAACCTCCTGTTGTGTTTTACCCGGCAAACGAACAACAAGAGGGCTTCGGTGATTTAGTCCATGTACATTATAGGCAACCTTTATCGGTTTGTCTATTCTGTCGTCAAACCATTCTATATAGTCTGGAAAAATCCCTCCATGCAATCGTTTATTGAGGTGGCTTTTTTACTGTGGCTTATTTTAATCGTTACGTCACCGCAACGGAAGCAATATGCGTTTTTTGTTTGTCTTAAATAATCAAGAGCTTTTTGAATAAAAGGCAAGTCGGGCTTTATATCAATGTCGCTTATTTCAGAAAGGGAAGCAGAATCTACGGTGCGAATGTCTACGTTACGCATTGCTTCCAAATCATAATGTGGTATCGGGTTCATATGACAACCTCCTTTGGGGTTCGATCCTTCTAACAGGTTATGCAATAAGATATGAGCGGTGTGACTTGTACTATGCCGACAAAACAACCTATTCCCAAGTTGGGAATAGGCTCAGCCTGTCAAAGCCCCCCCCCCTGTCTCAACCCAGGCAGGGGCTAAATTTTCGAGAATCCAGCCCCAAAAGCCTTTCAAGCAAGGCAAAAACAAGGGCAGCATAGTCTTTCCATCCCCAGCAGGCGAGCTTTTTGA
>WRED01000033.1 GCA_009779495.1 Oscillospiraceae bacterium
ATACCGGGCCGATGATTGTGTTGAGCAATGTCATTTTCGCTCCTCCTCAAGTTGGCGCATTAGGCTGCGCAGTTCCTCCATTGAAATTTTTTCTTCCCGCACGAAGTTGAGCAGCATTTTCTCCGCAGAGCCGTCGAACACCTTTTGTAAAAAATTCTTGCGCTGTCCAGCGATGTATTCCTCCTCAGTCACGGCGACGAAGTAGCGATAGGTGCGCTGGTTGATCTCCTCCACCCGCACCGCGCCCCGGCTCACCAAGCGGCCCAGCAGCGTTTTCTGCGTGTTTTTGTTTCCAGGCAGTTGCGCAAGAATCTCGGGAGAAGTGATGCCGTCCTGCTTCCATAGAACCCTCATGATCGGCAGTTCGGAATCGTTGACAATGGTTTTCTTCTTCATGGCAGGAATCCCCTTTCAGGCTACTCTCGTAATCCAATATAAGATTATCATAGTAATCCGTTTTTGTCAAGAGGAAATTTTTAATTGGGCATTTTTATCTAATCGCCAAGGGGCTTTGTTGCTGCTAAACGGGGGGCAGTACCGGGGAGGGGGGTTCGGATTTTTCGGGCCTCGGCAAGCGCCGGAGGCATAATTTAATTGTGCGGCTGGGGGGTTCGCCGTTTCTGGCCGATGGAGGCCCAAGGGGGCCAATTTCCGGCTGGAGGGGGATTTTCGGGCCATTTTGCCGCCCAGCGCTGCTATCCTGGCAAAAGGAGCCGAACGCGGAAAGCCTTGTATATAGCCAATTCTTATCCTGAAACACCAAAAGGGCCACCCAAAATGGGCAGCCTTTTTGGTATGAAACTATGTCATTCTTCATGGAGCGGGAAACGGGACTCGAACCCGCAACATTCAGCTTGGGAAGCTGACGCTCTGCCAATTGAACTATTCCCGCAAATCTTACTTTTTATATTATACCACTCCCGCGCGGATTTTTCAAGAGTAAATTTAACGAAAATCCGACTTATTTCAAAGTATCCAGAAAAGTCCGGTCTTTGTCGCTCAGCTCCGCCCCTTCCAGCAGGTCAGGCCGCCTGTTAAACGTCCGTTCCAGTGAGCGCTCTCTCTGCCACCGCTCTATGTTCGCGTGATGCCCGGAAATAAGCACCTCGGGCACTTCCCGGCCGCGCCATTCAAAGGGCCGCGTGTACTGCGGATGCTCCAAAAGGCCCGCGAAGTGGCTCTCTTTCTCAAAGGCCTCGTCAGCGGACAGCACGCCCGGCTGGAGCCGCGTAATACTGTCGGCCAGCACAAGCGCCGGAAGCTCGCCGCCGGTCAGCACAAAGTCGCCTATTGAGATTTCCTCGTCCACGATTTCCTCCAGCACGCGCTCGTCCACGCCCTCGTAATGCCCGCACAGCAGGGCGATATTGTCCATCGCAGCCAGCTCCTTCACGCGCTGCTGCGTCAGCGTCCTGCCCTGGGGCGACATGTAGATCAAACGGGGCCGCCTGCCCAGTTCCTCGCACAGCGACTCAAAGCAGTCGCAGATCGGCTGTACCTGCATCACAAGCCCGTATCCGCCGCCGTAGGGCGAATCGTCCACGCGGTTGTGCCTGTCCTTGGTGTAAGCGCGGATGTCGCGGCAGTTGATTTCGATGAGACCCGCGCCGCGCGCGCGCTTGAGGATGCTTTCGCCCAAGACCGCCTCGCACATGGCGGGAAAGAGGGTAAGTATGTCAATCCGCATCTGATCCTCCATCCTCCATGTCATCGAACATACCCGTGATCGGCCTGATTTTAACCGTGCCGCGCTCAACGTCAACCTGCGCGACGATGGCCGGAACCGCCGGGATCAAATGCTCCCGGCCGCTTGAGTCTTTGATATGCCAAACGTCATTCGCGCCCGTCCGACTTACGTCGGCGAGCGTCCCGTAAACCCTATGTTCGTCGTCGGCGTCAACGGCTTCGCATCCGATAAGCTCCGCGACGAAATAGCTGCCCTCGCCGATTTTAGCGTCACTGCGGCGCATGAAAAGCTTTCTGCCGCGAAGAGCCGCCGCCGAGCTTATGTCGTCAACGCCCTCAAGCGTCAAAAGCGCGACATTCCCGTGCGGACGGCACGACAACACGCGGACGGACCTTTGTCCCTCCGCGTCAAAATAGAGGGTATCGAATTGCGTCACGAACGCGGGAGAATCACACCACGGGTTTACGCGAAGCTCTCCGCGTACCCCGTGTGTGCCGACGATTTGTCCGATCTCCAAAAAAGCCTTAATCAATTTCTACAGAGATTCTTCCGCCCTCGCGGGCCGCCGCGGCGCGCATGATGGTGCGGATGGCCTTGGCGATACGTCCCTGCTTGCCGATGACCCTGCCCATGTCGCTTTCGCCCACGTGCAGATGATAAACGATCACGCCCTCCTCGTTCAGCGCGTCAACCGTAACGGAGACGGCGGAGGGATCCTCGACAAGACCCTTGGCAACAAGTGTCAGTAAATCTTTCATGATAAATCCTTCTTTTGTTTATTGTTGGGAACTATTCGGCTTCCTGCTCGGCGGCCGCTTCAGCCTCAGCTTCAACGGCTGGTTCCGCTTTTGCCTGAAGAGCGCCGCTCTTTTTCAGCAGAGCTTTTACGGTATCCGTGGGCTGGGCGCCGTTTTGGATCCAGCGGGCGGCCTTTTCGCCGTCGATGTTGATCTCGGGCGGATCGGTTAAGGGATTGTACGTCCCGATCTCCTCGATGAATCTGCCGTCGCGCGGGTATCTTGAATCCGCCACGACGACGCGGTAGAAAGGCGCCTTTTTCGCGCCCATGCGGCGCAGTCTGATTTTTACAGCCATTGTTAATTTTCCTCCAATAAGTATAATTATTATGAATTTGCGATTGACATAATAAAATTACATGCGAAATCCCATGTTTTGCATATCCTGCATCATATCCATGCGCCGCATCTGCTTTTTCGACATCTTGCCGTTCATCTGCTTGAACATCTTCTGCATCTGCCTGAACTGCGAAAGCAAGCGGTTGACGTCCTCGACCTCCTTGCCGCACCCGGCGGCAATGCGCCTTTTGCGCGACGGATTGATCAGATCGGGGTTGGCGCGCTCTTTCGGCGTCATGGAGTATATGATCGCCCGAAGCTTGTCGAACTGCGACTCGTCGATGTCTGCGTCACGAATCTTGCCGCCGATTCCCGGGAGCATCCCGAGAATATCACGCATGGAGCCTAAGCGGTTGAGCTGGTCGATCTGATCGAGCAGGTCGTTTAAATCGAACTTGTTCTTCATCAGCCTCTGCTGCATTTCGACGGCCTTTTTTTCGTCGAGCTGCTGCTCCGCTTTCTCGATCAGCGACAGCACGTCGCCCATGCCCAGTATCCTTGACGCCACGCGCTCGGGATGGAATATATCAAGATCGTCAAGCTTTTCGCCGACGCCGACAAACTTGATGGGCTTGCCTGTGACGGCTTTCGCGGACAACGCGGCGCCGCCTCTTGTGTCACCGTCGAACTTCGTCAGCACAATGCCGTCGATACCTAACGTCTCGTTGAACTTTTCGGCTACGTTGACCGCGTCCTGACCTGTCATGGCATCGACGACCAACAGGATCTCATGGGGGTGAACCTCGCTCTTGATATTCTTAAGCTCGTCCATGAGCGCTTCGTCGATATGGAGACGGCCCGCCGTGTCGATAAACACATAATCGTAGCCCTGATCCTTCGCGAGCCTGACGGCTTCTTTCGCGATTGTGACGGGATTTGCCGTACCCATCTCGAACACGGGAACTCCGGCCTGTTCTCCCACGATTTGCAGCTGTTTGATGGCGGCCGGGCGGTATATATCGCAGGCGGCCAAAAGCGGCCTGTGTCCCTGCTTTTTAAGCATCAGCGCGATTTTGGCGCTATGGGTGGTTTTACCCGTGCCCTGAAGCCCGCACATCATCACGACCGTCGGCGGCCTGGGCGCGGAGCTTAAACGCGTATGAGTCCCGCCCATGAGCGTGACAAGCTCCTCGTTGACGATCTTGACGACCATCTGCGCCGGCGTCAGGCTTTCCATCACCTGCGCGCCGATAGCCCGCTGCGTCACAGCGGCGGTGAAATCTTTTGCGACCTTGTAGCTGACATCCGCGTCCAAAAGCGCAAGCCGAACCTCGCGCATCGCGTCGCGCACGTCCGACTCGGTCAGACTTCCTTTGCTGCGCAGCCGTTTAAACGCGCTTTCAAGCCTGTCAGAAAGACCCTCAAAGGCCACATTGCCAACCCCTTCGTAAAAGTTACAGACGTTCTAATATGCAATAAAGGTTATGTGAAAAATACTCTGTGAGAAAAGGAATTTTTGAAAGCGCGGTCATCACTTTTGAAATCAATTTTTCATTCGCGTTGACGCGGAACAATTTGACGTCAAGCCCGCTGCCGTAAAACAACCTTTTATATTCCCTGAGCGGCAGCATATTTAATCCCAAATCATAGACGGATGAAATTTTTATATCCCTGTTTTTGTTCGCGCTTTTCAGGATACTCTTTTTTGTGCGCGTCAGATGCCCCCACGGCAGCATGGATTTTGTTCCGTGATGATCCCCATAAGGTGAATTGTATAAAGGGCCGAAGCCGATCAAAATTCTTCCTTTATGTTTTAAGCGGCGGGCCATTTCTTTTAAGCAGTCGTCCGGCCCGATAATATGTTCAAAGGCATCCTTGGAGAGGATGAGATCAAAATCGCGCTCCAAAAGCTCCTCAACCGTACAGTGCTTGAACTCGACACAGTTCTGTAAATGAGGATAATTCCTCATTAAATTCTCGTTCGCAAAATTTATCCGGCGTTCGTCAATATCAAGGCCGACCACTTTGGCGGCATTCCTTTCGGCCGCGTAAATACACAGGCTTCCGTGCCCGCAGCCTACATCCAGCACCTTTAACCCTGTGAAATCCGGCTCACCGTTTAATCTTTCAAAAAATTTTTTATTGTCCGTTTCGCCTTTTTTGAAGTATTCCAGGTCTTTCTCACTCAAGCCCATAAATAGATTCCCCGATCTCAAGCTAAAAGCGTCTGCGCCGCCGTCTTGATCTTGACGGTGTACTCGTTGATCTCCCGCGACAGGCTGTGGCGCAGGTTATAGTCGCTGATCATCGCGGTGTACTCAACGATCTCGTCAACGCCGCGGCGCATCTCGCCGAAACGCCTGGAAAGCCCGAGCCGCTCCTCCATATCGAACAGCTGCGCCTCCGCGCGCTTGATCGCGTCACGCACACCTTGACGCGTAATGCCCTCATTGGCCGCGATTTCGGACAGCGACAGATCGTCGTTATAATAGCACTCGAGAAATTCACGCTGCTTTTCAGTCAGCAGCTCGCCGTAAAAATCGAGCAGGACGGCGACTTCCATATTTTTAGCCATAACAAAACACTTTCTTTTAGAGGTTATATTTATCACTATGAATATAATCTCTTTGTGATTGGTGTAAAGGGTTTGTCTTTACAGTTCTGTTATTATACTAAAATAAAATCGATTTGTCAAGCGCTTTTTTTATCAAAAAACGCTTAATTTTCAATGATTTTTCGGCGTTTTGACGAATCCGCGCGGAACACCCTACAGCTTGTGGCGTAACAAGAAACACGGCACAATACCTAGATTAAATTTTCCTAACGATCGCAATCGGTGTCTGCTCCGACGTCTGCCCCAGGGGATTGTCACGAAAAATCTCCTTGCACATATCTTTGCTGATGGACTTGTCTGAAACGCCCAAAACCTCGCGGCCGAGGTCATTCGCGTCCATGATCACGACCTTGTGCCCGCAGTGCCTTTCAAGCTTTGCCGCGACGTCATCGGGATCCTTCGGGGCAAGCTTGGCGTAGTGGTTGTAGGGCGGGAGGGCGTAGTCGCAGGGGCCGTCTATGGCGCGCCCCTTGTCGCCGACGATTTTATAAAACACGCCGCGTACGCCGAAAGGCTTGGTCACGGCAGAGCACATCGCCGCGAACAGGATGCGCGGCACGCCGATGTCGCGTATCGCAAGCTCCATCGTCCAGGGGCTGCCCAGCCCGATGCCGTAGGGCGACTTGTACACAAATTTATAAAGCACATTCGCCAGCCGCGACGGCTTGATGTCGTCTATGTCGAAAGCCCGTCCCTGACTGATGGCGACGATCTTTTCGCTCATGAAAATCATGTCGCCGTCTATGAGATACGGCTTTACGTATTCATCAATGACGTCCGTCAGACTGTCGCCGCTCATGACGACATGGGTTTTGACGGGATAGCGGTAATAGTCTCCGTATTTGGTTGAAATCTCAAGCTGCTTGTCCTCGTTTGGAAGAAGTTTTTCCGTTCCCATTGATTTACCTCCACTTTCAAATTGTATATGCTCTAACCTTCATCGAAGCGCATTTAACTAACCACATCTAATGTCTACCATCTAGAATCTAGAATCTACTTTCCTACGCAAAACCGCGCGAACACCTCGTTCACAACCGATTCGGACGCTTTTTCGCCCGTCAACTCAAACAGCGCCTCGATACACGCGTCGGCGCACACGGACACGGCGTCCAGGGTCACGGCGTTGTTCAGCGCGTCTATGCCCTCATCGAGCCACCTCACCGCGCGTTTGCAGCAGTCACGCTGGCGCTCAGTCGTGAGCATGGCGGCGCAGGGATCGAAGCGATCCGTTCCGCACGCCCGTTCGACGGCCGCACACAGTCTGTCAAGCCCCTTGCCTGACGCGGCGGACATCTCCACAAGCTCCGCCGCGGCTTCGGCGACCGGCGCCGTATCGAGCTTCCCCGGCAGATCGGTTTTATTGATGACGGCGACGGTGAGCTTCCCCTTGCACGCCTCCAAAAGCCTTATATCGTCCGCCGTCAGCTCGTCAGAGCCATCGAACACCGCTAAAACAAGCGAGGCGCGCTGAAGTTTTTTCATGGCCAACTCCACGCCGACGCGCTCGACGGGATCGTCCGTTTCACGCAGGCCCGCCGTGTCGGTCAGACGCAACGCGACGTTTCCTAGCGTCACCGTCTCCTCAACGGCGTCCCGCGTGGTTCCGGCATAGGGCGTGACGATGGAGCGGTCAAAGCCCGTGAGCAGGTTCATCAGCGTGGACTTGCCCACGTTCGGGCGGCCGACGATGGCGGCGCTTACGCCCTGCGTCACCGCCTGTCCCATGTCAAAGGAGTTCAGGAGGATATCCAGCGCGTCTTTAGCGCGAAGAAACGTCTGTTTCATCGTTTGCGCGGAGATGTCCTCTATATCCTCGTCGGGATAATCGACCCACGCCGCGAGCTGCGCCGATACCGCGATGATGTCCTTTGCCACGGCGTTTATCTCACGGCTCAGGCTGCCCTCGAGCGCGTTCAAAGCGGCGGCGGCGGCCTGCTCGCCGTGGGCGGAAATCAGCCCCATGACCGCTTCCGCCTCCGACAGGCCGATCCTGCCGTTCAGAAAAGCCCGTTTCGTGAACTCTCCCGGCTCGGCCGGTCTCGCGCCCGCGTTAAATACCGCGCCCAATGCCCTGCGAAGCAGGTAAAGCCCGCCGTGAAGCGAAAGCTCCGCCGTATCCTCGCCGGTGTAGCTGCGCGGGGCACGAAAAACGAGGCACACGGCCTCGTCCAGCACGGTTTCGTTGTCTGTGACCTTGCCGTAGTACGCGCGGTAGCCGGCGGAGCCTGTAAGCGGCGGTTCGCCCACAGGCGAAAAAACCCGTGAAGCAACCAGGAGCGCGTCAGGTCCGGATATGCGTATGACGCCGAGCCCGCCCGCCGCCTGCGGGGTCGCTATGGCGGCGATTGTGTCTATGGAATGGACAATTTCGGACATGAGAACCTCGCTGTGCAGGAGCCGCGCAACGGGCGGCCCGCCGTTATAATGTTTCCAACGCGTTTTTAACATGCGTCAAAAGCGTATCCCGGGCCGCGTCCAAAGGCCCACCCAGCGTACATCCCGCCGCGCTGAAATGCCCGCCGCCGTTCATCTTTTTGCAGATGTCCGCCGCGCTCACGGGAGGATTCGTGCGCACGGACGCCTTGAACGTGCCGTCCGTCTGCTCGCGCAGCGTCGCCCCGACTAAAACGTCCTCGAGCTGGCGCGGCAGAGCCGATATCCTGTCAAAGTCGTCCCCGCGCGAGCCGCTTTCCTCAAGCATCGCCTGCGTCACGGCGATCAGCGCGAAAAGTCCATCACAGTGCGTTTCCACGCTGTTCAGCGCCATACGCTCAAGCGCCGCGAAGCTTTTGCTTTTCGTCTCGAACAGCTCGCGGTTGAGCCGCGCGAAATCCGCGCCCAGGTCAATCAGCTCCGCCGCCGCGCGGAAAGACGCAGACGTGACGTTGGCGTAGCGGAAGCAGCCCGTGTCGGTGGAAAGCCCGGCATAAATGCACTCCGAAATGATGGGCGTTATGTCGATCTTCATCTCTTTCAGCAGGCTGAACACCACTTCGGCGGCGGATGAGGCCGTGTCGTCGTTCAGCACAGTCTCCGCTTTAAAATCGCCTGAGAGATGATGGTCAATACACAAATCGACCCTGCCGCCGAAGCGCGCCTCTACAGACTCGCCCAGCAGCTTTTGCGACGCGACGTCCACCGCGACGATATACTCAGGCTCAAAAGAGACAGGCCCGAGTCCCTGCGCCATGAAACGGTAGGCTTTCGGTATCTCATCCTCGCAAAGCACGTCCGCTTTTTTTTGCAAGCTTAAAAGCGCCCTGCAAAGCGCGTACGCGCCGCCCAGCGTGTCGCCGTCGGGGTGTGCGTGGGTTAAAATGAGGATATTATCTTTTTCCCTGAGCTGCCGCGCCGTTTCAGTTAGGAGTGTTTTCAAATATAATCCATCCTTATCGGTATCGGTGATTATTTTAGTTCGTTTAATTTCCGCGCGATCTCCATGCCGTACGCCACGGAGTCGTCGGCGATGAATTTAAGCTCCGGCGTTTTGCGCAAACCCAGCCTGCCTCCCACCTCGCGGCGGATAAGCCCGGTCGCGCTTTTCAGGCCCTCGACAGCTGTTTTCGCTCTGTCCATCCCCTCCATCGCGCTGACGTATACCTTCGCGAATGACGCGTCGGAGCTGACGTCCACGCGCACGACCGTCAGCAGACAGCCGCTCACGCGCGGATCCTTAAGCTCGCGCACAACGGCCGTAACCTCGCGTTTGATGTCCTCTGACACCCTGCCTATTCTGTGACCGGGCATAACCCTTCACCTGCCTCCCGTTTGGTAGACGCTAATCTCTGTATTCTTCTATCATATACGCCTCAAGTACGTCGCTTTCCTTGACGTCGTTGAACTTATTCAGTCTCATACCGCATTCATAGTTTGACGCCACCTCTTTCACGTCGTCCTTAAAGCGGCGCAGGGAGGCAAGCTCGTCGTCGGCGATGATGATGCCGTCGCGCACCACGCGTATCTTCGCGTTACGCGTGATCCTGCCGCTCTGTACGTAGCAGCCCGCGATATTGCCGATGGAGGATATCTTGACGATCTGCCGCACCTCGGCCCTGCCAAGCTCGACCTCACGGTATTTCGGCGCGAGCATACCCTTGATGGCGGCTTCTATTTCCTCGATGCAGTCGTAGATGACGCGGTACATGCGCATTTCCACGCCGTCGCGCTCCGCGTTGAGGGCGGCCACGGGATCGGGACGCACATTAAAGCCCACGATGATGGCGTTGGACGCGTCCGCGAGCATGACGTCCGACTCGTTTACCGCACCGACGCCCGCATGGATGATTGACACGCGGACCTCCTCGTTGGACAGCTTTTCGAGGTTCTGCCTCACGGCTTCCGCCGAGCCCTGCACATCGGCCTTGACGATGATGTTGAGATCCTTGAGTGCGCCCGCCTGGAGCGATTCAAAGAGATTATCCAAAGTGACTTTCTCGAAGGACTTGAACTGTTCCTCTCTGGTCTGCTGCTTGCGCTTTTCCACAAGCTCACGGGCAAGGCGCTCGTCGGAAACCGCGTCGAACACGTCGCCGGCCTGGGGCGCCTCGGTCAGGCCCGTGACCTCCACGGGCACGCAGGGCCCCGCCGACTCCGTCTTGCGTCCCCTGTCGTCCGTCATAACCCTTACGCGTCCCACAGCCTCGCCCGCGACGATAACGTCGCCGCTTTTGAGGGTTCCGTTTTGAACGAGCAGCGTCGCCACCGGGCCTCTGCCCTTGTCAAGCTTCGCCTCTATGACGATGCCCCTGGCCGAGCGGTTGGGGTTGGCTCTGAGTTCTTTCATCTCCGCTATGAGTAGTATTGACTCAAGCAGCTTGTCTATATTCATTTTTGTAATGGCGGAAACAGGCACGCAGATGATGTCGCCGCCCCATTCCTCGGCGACAAGCTCGTATTCCGTCAACTGCTGCATGATCCTGTCGGTGGTCACGCCGGGCTTATCCATTTTGTTGATGGCCACGATGATCGAAACGCCCGCGGCTTTCGCGTGGTTGATGGCCTCTATCGTCTGCGGCATGATGCCGTCGTCGGCCGCGACGACCAAAACGGCGATATCCGTGGCCATCGCGCCCCTGGCTCTCATGGACGTGAACGCGGCGTGGCCGGGCGTGTCGAGGAACGTCAGGCCCTGCCCGTTGCGCTCCACCCTGTACGCGCCGATGTGCTGTGTGATACCGCCCGCCTCCGTCGCGGTGACGGACGTGTTGCGTATCGCGTCCAGAATCGACGTCTTGCCGTGATCGACGTGGCCCATGACGACCACGACCGGGTCGCGCGGCTGAAGGTCGCTTTCCTCGTCCTCGCGGTCGTCGATGATCCTGTCCTCGATGGTCACGACGATTTTTTTATTGACCTTCGCGCCAAGCTCCGTGGCGACGATCGCCGCCGTGTCAAAATCTATGACCTCGTTGACGGACGTAATCTGACCAAGCTCGAACAGCTTTTTGACGACCTCGGCGGCCGTGCGCTTGAGCATGGCGGCAAGTTCGCCGACGGTCAGCTCGTCGGGCACGGTGATGACGAGCTGCGGCTTTTTGGCGCGCTCCGCCGCGATCCTCTGAAGCCGCTCCGCCTCTGTCTCGCGGCGGCGGCTCCGCGTGCCGCCCTGCTTGCGGTACTGCTTTGACTTCTGGTTAAGCTTCTGCTTATTGATAGACGTGTCCGTCTGCATGGACGACTTGTTTACGGGCGCGATCGTCTCATAGCGCTCGTTATATTTGTCAAGCTCCACATGGCTCGTCCTCGTATCCACCGTACGCGCCTCGCCCTTTGTGCGCGACTGCGGGGCGGCCGCCGGGTTCTTCGGCTTTTTCTTCGGCGGCGTGATGACCGTCTTGGGCGCGTTTTGCGCGGCGGGCGCTTTCCCGGACTGCTGCTTGCCCGGCTGCGCGTCTTTGCCCTTGCCCCTGTCTTTGTCCTTGTCCTTGTCCTTGTCCTTGACGGCTCCCGAAGCGGCTTTCTCCGGCTTTTTCTTGAGCGCCGCCTGTGCTTCGGCGCGCGCTTTCGCGGCGGCTTCTTCATTCGCCTGAGCCTCCGCGTCGGCCTTTGCCTTATCATCGGCGCGTTTTTGCTCGCCGATCGCGAAATATTTGTCGAAGCTTTCCACCTGATTGTCACGCGTGAACTTCTCGAAGATGATGTCAAGCTCGTCCTGCTCCAAAGCGGTCATGTGCTTTTTGACGTCGCTGAAATAGGCGGACAAAAGCTCGCTGATCACCGTGCTTTTCACATTGAAATCCTTGGCTACCTCATGTACCCTGTATTTATTTATCATAGAAATCCTCCCTTGGTTCCTCGTTGCGATGAAGCTCCGCGATCTTTTTTGCGAACCCCTCGTCGTTTACTGTCAATACGCCCGCGCGGTAACCCGTCGCGCCCTTTATCATGTCCATCGTGTATGCGGTTTGCAGCACCGGGACAGTCCCGCCGCCCGATGAAGCGGCCCTCCCGAATTCCCGTTTCAGCCTGTCGGACGCATCGGACATGAGCAGACAGGCTCTTGCCCTGCCGTGTTTGATGTCGCCCAGGCAAGCGTCGTGCCCCCAGCCCAGCTTTCCGGCTTTCCGGCAAAGTCCGAGCATGGAGAGAAGCCGGTCATTCATGTTCCAACAACCTCCATCCCGCCGCATCATGCGGCGCAATACAATCAGGCGTGAAACGCGTGGCGGTACAAATAGGGGATGAAAATAAATCTTTCACGTTAGCTCCCCTTCCATCAACGCGTAGACCTCGTCGGGAATTTTGCACTCGAAAGCGCGTTCAAACCGCTTTGCCTTTCGCGCCTTTTTGAAACATTCAGCACTACGGCACACGTAAGCGCCGCGCCCGGCTTTCTTGCCGGTGAGGTCAAGGCTCACCTCGCCCTCGGGACTCTTGACGACCCGCACAAGCTCGCGCTTCGGCTTCATCTCGTTGCATCCTATGCACTTTCGTAAGGGAACGCGTTTTGGTCGCACAATATCACCTGAAACCTTACATGTCAATCTAACAGAAATAGTTTGTCTGTTCTGAATAAGCAAATTTATGTGTCCAGCTCAATCGTCTGCCCGCCCGCGCCGCTTTCCGGCTTTATATCGATCTTCCAGCCCGTCAGCTTCGCGGCAAGCCTCGCGTTCTGCCCCTTGTTGCCGATGGCCAAAGAAAGCTGGCTGTCAGGCACAATGACGGCACAGGAGCGTTCGCCTGTCGTATCCGCGGCCAGAACGTCCGCCGGAGCCAGCGCCGCCGCGACGAACACCATCGGATTTTCGTCATACTTGATGATATCTATCTTCTCGCCGCCCAAAAGGTCAACGATTTTGCCGACCCTCGCGCCTCTGGGCCCTATGCACGCGCCCACGGGGTCAACATTCTCGTCGGAGCTGTATACGGCGAGCTTCGTGCGCGAGCCCGCTTCCCGGGACACGGCCTTTATTTCCACCGTGCCGTCGAATATCTCGGGTACCTCGGTTTCGAACAGACGCTTCACGAGTCCGGGATGCGTTCTGGAAAGGGTCGCTTTCGGATATTTCCGCCCGCCCTCCTTGATCTCCGCGACATATACCTTAATGATGTCGCCCTCCTTGAACGTCTCCACGGGCATCTGCTCCGATTTCGGAAGAACCTCCTCGAATCTGCCCATCTCTATCACGGCGTCGCCCGTAACGGGGTCGATCTTCTGTACCTTGACGGTGATGATCTCCTGATAACGGTTCTGGAATTCCTCGCGCAGCTGGCCGTGCTCGGCCTCGCGTATGCCCTGCCGCAGGACATGCTTGCCCTTGTCGGCAGCGATACGGCTGACATCCTTTGTCTCCAGCATGATCTCGATGATATCCCCCGGCATCGCGCCGGACTTATATTTATGCGCCTGCTCGGGCAGCAAATCGCAGTCGGGATCGCTTATCTCCGAAACGACGTTTTTGCGTACATAGACTTTCATTTCATTTTTCTCCGGGTCAATTTCGCAGAAAACGATATCCTTATTGTTGTAGTCCCGTTTGACAGCCGTCACGATTGCTTTCTGTATGCCGTCGCAGAGCGCGTCCATCTGGATCCCCTTTTCCTTTGACAGCAGCCTCAGCGCGTCGAAAAACTCCGAACTCATTTTGCAAAATCATCCTTTCCAAGTTAAAATTTTATATTGGGTTCTTTTAAAAATTACTTTTATTTGAAATCATCAAGCTTGATGAAGCTTGTTTCTTTTTTTGTTACGTTCATCGCCGGGCCGTCCGCAGCGCGTAGCGTGATCATACCGTTGTCATAGCTTTCCAGCACGCCGGAAAAGTCCCGCTGCCCGTCGACGGGTCGGATCGTCCGCAGCTTGACTTTTTTTCCCGCGCAGGCGGCGAAATGCTCGGGGCGCGTCAAATCCCGTTCGACCCCCGGCGACGAGACCTCAAGGCAGTAGCCGTGTTCAACGGGGTCAAGCTCGTCAAGCGGCGCGTCTATCAGGCGGCTGAACGCCTCGCAGTCCTCTATGCCGACGCCGCCCTCTTTGTCGATGAAAACACGCAGAAACCAGCCCGCGCCCTCCTTGACGAAACGGACGTCCCAGACCGTCAGGCCAAGCTCCCGCGCCGCGGACTCGGCTATGCCGGCGACGGCGGCCGCGACCGAACCGCCTTTCCCGTTTGACGCCACGCGCAACGCCTCCTTTTTTTCTAAATGTGAAATTAAAGTAACACACAAACGAAAGAGCGGGTCGCCCCACTCTTAAAAAATCTCCATAATAAACAAGAGATTGTTCCGCTTTCATCTGACGTCCGTATTATTCTATCACAGTTTAAGAAAAATATCAAGTGTTTTTTGCGGAAATATTCATAATAAATTCATTCCCGGTTGACTTTGTCCGCCGTTTATGCTAATCTAAAAATAAGAACCTGTGTTCATATGGGGAGGTATATTGTTATGTTTGCGTATCGCGTTCTTCCAATCAGAAGTTTCCTGCAAAAGCTCCTGGCTATGTCCCTGGGCGTGATCATCGCGCTGTTCGGTTCCCTTTATAATTTCCATGAGCGGCAAACCGTTCCGACCCCGGACGGCGCGGTCCGCGTCATGACGTTTAACCTGCGGTACGGCGGCGTGAGCGAGGACAGCTTTATGAGCCGCCGGGATATCGTCGCACAGACCGTCGCGGACTATCTGCCCGACTCTTTCGGCGTACAGGAAGCGCATCTGCGCTGGATTTTCGCCCTGCGCGCGCGTCTGCCGGAGTATGACTGCATGTACGTCGGACGCACAAACGGCTTTGTGGGCGAGTCAAGCGCGGTGTTTTTCCTGAAGGACCGTTATGAGCTGCTGGACTCCGACACGTTCTGGCTGTCCGAAACGCCCGGCAGGCCGTCGCGGGGCTGGGACGCGTCGATGAACCGCGTCTGCACCTGGGTCAAGCTCAGGGACAGGGAGACGGGACTTGTATACGTCCACATGAACACGCACTTCGACCATATCGGGCAGCAGGCGCGCGCGGAAAGCGTGGCGATGATCCTTGACAAGACGCGGGAGTTTACAGGTGAGGGGCTACCGGTCGTATGCACGGGCGACTTCAACTTTGAGGAGGGTTCCGAGCCATACGCGGCGATCACAGGGGATTTGCTCCACGACGTGAAGTTTCTTGCCGCCGACACCATGAACGGCAATACGTTCCACGGTTTTGATCAGGAGGGTACGAAAGACAATCCCCCGATAGACTTTATCTTCTGCACGGAGGACATTGCGCCGCTGACATATAAGATCATCACTGAGGGCATTAACGGCAGGGCGGTGTCGGATCATTATCCCGTCATAGCCGATTTATTGATAGGCGAGTGACCGTGAAAAAGCTTTTATTGATTTTGTGGAACGCCTTTTTTGACGCGAAAAAAAAGCTCTCCGACTCTTATTTCGCGGCCTTTGACTTTTTTTATAAAAGGCTCGTAAAGCCGCCTCCTGTCAAGTCCGTTGACGAGACGCTTGATAAGATACTGGCGGCAGGCTGTTCGGTCAGCCGCTTCGGCGACGGTGAGATAAAGCTCTTAAAGGGTAAAAGCATCTCCTTTCAGACGGTCTCCCCGTTGCTGAAAAAGCGGCTGAAGGAGGTCTTGAAAGGCGGGCTGGAAAGCCATATCGTCGGAATCCCCGATATCTTCGGCGGCACGGGGAAATATACGCAAAGCGCCGCCGACCACTGGCAAAGGCATTTGCGCCGTTTCCGGCGGGTCTGGTACAAAAACCTCAGCCGCGAAACCGAATACTATGACGCCTTAATGACCAGAAGCTACCTTACCGTGCGTGATAAATCGCAAGCTCACGCGTATTTTCAGCGTCTCAGGCTGATATGGAAAGACCGCGACGTCGTGTTCGTCGAGGGCAGGGAGAGCCGATTGGGCGTCGGCAATGACCTTTTCGGCGGGGCGAAGTCCGTCAGGCGCATCCTCTGCCCGAACATGAACGCCTTTGACCGCTATGGGGACATTTTAGAGCAGGCGAAAAAAATCGAGCCGTCCGCGCTTATCTTGATAGCCTTGGGTCCGGCGGCGACAGTTCTGGCGTATGACCTGCACAAGGCGGGCTATCAGGCGATAGACATCGGCCACGCGGATATTGAGTACGAGTGGTTTCTGCGCAAGGCAACAAAAAAAATACCCGTCGAGAACAAGTTCGTCAACGAGGCGGGGCAAGGAAGACACCTGACCGCGTTCCACGATGAAAAATACGAGGCGGAAATCATTGCTAAAATAGGAGATTAACCATTGTCAAGCCCAAAAGTGTCGGTTATCGTGCCGGTCTACAACGTATCCGGATATCTGAAACGCTGCCTTGATTCCCTTTTAGGCCAGACGCTGAGGGAGATTGAGGTGATTGCCGTTGACGACGGCTCTACAGACGGCAGCGCGGATATTCTGGACGAATACGCCGCGAGGGACCCGAGGCTTCTTGTTGTCCGCCAGGAAAATATGGGGTTAAGCGCCGCGCGCAATACGGGGCTTTCCCTGGCGGGCGGAGAGTATATCGGCTTTGTGGATTCCGACGACGCGGCCGAGCCGGAGATGTTCAGGCTCATGGCGCGCGCCGCCGAGGAAAACGGCTGTGACGCGGTACAGTGCGGCCATATCTCCGTCGCTGACGGGGAAGATGTCCGCAAGCTCGTGCCGTGTCTGCCCAAGGACGAAGTGCTGACCGTGGAGGCGCTGTTTGAGGCCATGCCGCAGGCGCATACGAAGCAGTGCCTTTGCTTTTGCTGGCGCTTTTTGTTTTCCCGCAGGCTTCTGCGCGAAAACGGCATACGCTTTGATCCCGGCCTCAAATACTGCGAGGACACGCCCTTTAATCTTCACGCCCTGTTAAAGGCGAAGTCCGTCGTCGTCATAGCCCCATGCCTGTACCGCTACACCCATCGTCCCGGCAGCATAATCAGGGCACGGGTGAAGCCGGGGCTTGAGGATCACCTCAACCGGCAGTATCTGATGAAGCGCGCTATGCTGAAAGAGTCGCCGGTGGGCAAAAACAGGGCATTCATGGACGACATGTACTATTACAGCTTATATACGCTGATGAGAATGATGACCGGCAACCTGTATCATGGGGACAAAGCTGACATCATGTCCGGCCTAAAAAAAATGATCCGCCTTGAGATGATCCGCGACAGCTTTAAGAGCATACCGCTGTCGCGCTTCAAAAACGAGCCGGTCGTTTATCTTATCATGCTTGCGGCGAAATATAAAATGGCGCGGTTGCTGAAATTTTTGAATGACAGAATTTATAAAGAATGAATCATAACAAGAGTCTCAAAATAATTGAAAGCGTTTTTTTAAGCCTAGCTGCGCTTGGGATATATAACGGCATCATTCAGTTCGCCGTCTATCCTGCGCTCAACCTGGCGATGGGTCCGGAAAGCTTCGGCGCCGTTTTGACGCTGTTGTCCGTGATGGCGGTCGCGCCGGGCTCGGCGGGCGTTGGCGTGAACTACGCGCGCATGGCGATCAGTCCGAAGTATTCTTCCTCAAACGGCGACTACAACGCCTATCTGCTGATATGTGCGGTCGTCTGCGCCCTGATTTCCACGGCGGCGCTGTTTTTGATGAAAAGCGCGGACGCGTGGGCGCTGATCCTTTTTCCTGCGGTTACCGTCGCCGCGATGCTTCGGTATTACTCCGACGTGGAGTTCCGCTTACATCTGAACTACAGGCGTTACTTCGTCTTTTATATGCTCCTGAGCCTGGGGAGTTTAGCAGGTCTAACGCTTTTCAAGCTCACGGGCCGGTGGGAGCTGACGATTTTGCTGGGCGAGTCGACGGCGCTCACCTATGTCTTTATCAAAGGGAGCATCTTCAGGCGGCCTTTCTTTCGGCGTTCGGAAAACGCCCGCGCCGTGTTCGGCTCCTGCACCTCGCTTGTTCTGGCGCAGCTTTTATCGACGTTTATTTTGAACGCCGACCGTATGCTCGTAAACGCTTTCATGGGCGGCGCGGCCGTCACGGTTTTTTACGTGGCCTCGCTGCTCGGAAAGGCGACGGCTCTGCTGACAGGCCCCTTAAACGGCGTGATCGTCGGCTATCTGGCCAGGTACGAAAAACCCGTCACGAGGAAGCTTTTCGCATTGTGCGCCGCCGGAAGTTTGGCCGCCGGGCTTCTGCTTTTACTTGTGTTCATTCCCCTGTCGCGCTTCGCCGTGGGGCTTTTGTACCCTGACATTTTATCCGGCGCGAGTCCGTATTTCCTGTTGGCCAACGGCGGGCAGATCCTGTACTTCATCTCAAACATGATGCTTGTCGTCGCGCTGCGGTTCATGCGTGAAAGAATACAGCTTTATATCAACGCCGGTTACGCCGCGCTGTATTTCGCGCTGTGTATCCCGGCGCTGGCCTCGGGAAGCATGGCGGCGTTCGTGACGGCTGTTATCACAGCGAACGCCGTAAGGCTCGCGGCGGTGATCGTGATCGGCACGGTCAGCGCGAAAACTAGGGCCTGTTGACACTACGTTAACCGCCCAGATTTTGAGCGTATTTTGTGTCAGGCAAGGCAAAAAGCACAGAAATAATTTGTTTATTTCGAGGCTTGCTTACAAGCCTCTGCATTTCTTAACGCAGCATGGCGCAAAATGCGCCAAGAGATGGGCGGTTAACGTAGTGTCAACAGGCCCTAACCAAAGGAGAAGCCGCATGAAATACGGAAAGCTTGTATACGGTCGGATAAACGGGCAGGGAAAGAACCAGTACGGCAATCTGGGCGACTGTTTTCAGAGCATGGCCGTCACGAACCTGTACCGTCATATGGGAATCGGCAAGGCGGATATCGTAAACGTAAAACGCACCGAGATCGCGCGCTACGAGGGTGAGGAAGCCGTCCTGCCGATGCAGGGCTTTTTCCTGCACTTCAAGGGCGCGGAGATATTCCCCGTTTCAAAAAAGCTCACGTCCGTTTTTTTCGGCTTTCACTGCCTGTCCAGGGCCGACCGCAAACATATCAGGCGGCTGCCGAAAGACATGTGGATCGGCTGCCGCGACGAGCCGACATACCGTGTGATGAAAAAGCTGGGCAAAAAAGCCTACGTTTCCGGGTGCCTGACCATCACCCTGCCGAAGCGCGAAAAAGAGCCGGAAAACGGAAAGGTGTTTTTGATCGATGCGCCGAAAGGAATTGAGAGGTACATGCCGCAGGAACTGCGGGACAAAGCCGTCTCAGACACGCAGGCGTTTTACTGGGATGAAAATATGCCCGACGAGGAGACTTTCGCGTCGCTTTCGGCGGCGGCGGCGGAACGCCTGCTGAAGTACCGGGATGAAGCGGCTTTGATCGTCACGTCGCGTCTGCACGTGGCCGGCCCCTGTACGGCCATGGGAATTCCCGTGGTTTTAGCGCGGCATTATTTTGACGAGCGTTACGCCTGGATCGACAAATATCTGCCCCTTTACACACCCGGCTGGTTCGCGGAGATAGACTGGGACGCGAAAGCGCCTGATATCGAAGCGGTTAAGGAGCTCGTCCTGAACGCGGCGGCGGCGGCAATCATGAACGCGCCCGACAGCGAAGCCCGCTTCATGGCCGTGCATGAACACTATATGAGCCGCGAACGCGGAACGATAAAAACACCCCTGCATGTAAAAATATATCATTTCATGCTGGGAACATTCCCCAAGACGGCGGATTTCGTGCGGGAGGTTTTGCTGAAACGGTTTACTGTGGACGCGAACCGCTGATTGATCCCCCTCAAAAAAACCACGCCGTCATTGCGGCCTCCGAGCCGGAATGACGGCTTTTAGGGACTCAGCTAAAAAAACAAACACGAGGTCAGGGGTTATCATACTTCCCCTGACCTCATCTAACATCTACAATCTAGCGTCTAGCATCTATTCTACTATCAGCTTCGCGTCCTCCGCCGTCAGCACGCCGTCCGAAAGCCTGATCTCCGCTTTGATCGTGTAGCCGTCGCCGTACACCGGGGCGATATCGCCGCTGAACACAAGGCCAATCCTCAAGCGTCCCGTGATCGCGTCTCCCACGTCGAAAGAATGGTAGCCGTCAAAATACAGCCCCTGAAAGCTGCCCCTGTCCGGAAAAGAAAACGCGAAAGACGTTTCCCGGCTCAACAGGACAAATTCCTCCTCGCCGCCGTCCGCCTTTGGGCTAACCGAGACCGTATGCTTGAGCTCAGAGCTCAAATGATCGCGCGTGTACACGCGGTCGGTGAACCCGTTTTCGCCCAAAGTGACAAGATGCAGTTCCTCGCTTCGGTTGAGGGACCCTTTGTTGACGAGCAGGGCGGCGGCCAGGTCCTTGACGCCGTCGCCGTCATAGTCCCGCACCGCGATCTTCGGCTGCGAGGTGATGCGGTAGTATTGCCACGCGAAGTACTGAACGGTATCTCCGTATCGGATCAACACGCCGTAAAAGCCGGGCACGGTCACGTCGTATACGTACAGCCCCTCCACGGAGTCAAACGCGACCAGCGGAAAATCCGCCGCGTCGTAAAGCTCCGTCGCGGTCTGAAGCGTATCCGACAGCATGGACGCGTTCACGGCCAAGCCGTCGGGAAGCCCGACGAAAGCCAGCCCGTCTTTTTTGCCGCACCCGGCAAGCAATGACAGCGCCAATGCCAGCGCAAGCAGCCCGCAGACGATTTTTTTCAGTCTCATGACTCAATTCCATCCTTTGCTTTTTTAAATACAAATATTTTGCTCAAAACGTAGTTGAGGATCACAACGACGACCATCAGAATCATTTTCGCCAAAACAGATTTCATGCCGAGGATTTCAACGAACAGGTAGAGCAGAGCCGTTTCAATCAGCAGCGTCGTCAGCCTCGAGCCGACAAAAGATCCGATTTCACGCAGGAGCGCCCCGCCGCGCGCCGACCTTGCCTCAAACACAAACAGCTTGTTCGTGACGAAAGCGAAAGCCACGGCGAATACCCACGAGATTACGTTTGCGTCGATATAGGCGTATGACTCCCCGTCACGGCGGACAAACTGAAGCAGACCCGGCCAGCCAACAGACTCGAACAGCCATTCAAACAGCGCGAACGAGACGATCGCCACCAGTGTGGTCAAGCCGCCGAAGAACAGGTACGACAAGACCTCCCGGTTCACGATTTTGCCCATAAGCCTGTGCGCGGACAGCTTTTCATACAGCCTGATTTTTTCTACGCGGTTCCAAAACCCTTCCACGGCATAAATCCTTTCGCTCAATTTTCAACTCTCCATTCGCGCGCGAAGCGTGTAAATGCCCCGGCATAGTTCGTCTTGAACCCATAGCAGCCCGTCGTGCGCAACTCCGCCCACCACTCGGGCGTGTCCATCAGATTGACCAAGACCTCAATCCCCCGCCTGTTCAGCATAAGCACGTCCTCTTTGGCGAAGCTTCCCGGGTTCAGACCGACCTCGAACAGATCCATGCCCTCCATGTCCTCCAGCCCGCTGTCGTCTATCCGGCGCAGGTTCGCGCCCAGGCGTAGCCCGGCGGGCTTGCCCCCGCAGGCGGCCAACTCCTGCATCTCGCATATATATGCGGGGTGTCCGGAAAACACGATGCACCGCTTGATGGCGGGGTGGCCGTCCAGCAGATCAAATACCGGCTTCGCAAGACCCCCGGCGCATATTTCCAGCTCGGCCTCCATCACGGCGGGAGCCTGGTCCGCGAACCAGTCAAGAAAGTCCGAAAGGCGCATAAGCTTTGCCATGCGCGGTTCATCCGCGTAGGCCGCCGTGTAATCACGGTTGAAATCCTGCCCCAGCACGCGATTGGGCAGCAGGGCAAGAAATTCGTTCTCCGCGCCGTTTGGGGGATTTTCATTCAGGGTATGATTGGCGTAGGGGATCTCGACTTGCGACAGCGCTTCCCAGTCAAGATCTTTAACACGGGCGTTGGAGTGCTTTGACGGGTGGCCGCAGGTCAGGCGCGTCAGGTTCGCGTCGTGGATGACTACCGGCACGCCGTCCCTTGAAAGATGGATGTCCAGCTCGATCCCCTCCAGCCCCATCGCGGCGGCGGCCTCAAACGCGCCTATGGTGTTTTCCGGCGCGGCCTGAGCGACGCCCCGATGGGCGAAGCGGCGAGGGAAAAACGGTGAATTTTGCGGCATTGACGTAAGTCTCCTAATTTAGACATTAGATTTTAGATGGTAGACTTTAGATGCGGTTAAACCGATCATTACGATATACAAATGAACTCTCGTCAACCGCAGAGCGGCGGGGTATCACAAGGTTTTGTGATTTGATACCTCTAAGTAACCGCCTATGTCATTCTGAGCGTAATCCGTGTCGCGCGAGGACAATCCGTGCGCGGGGACGTGAAGAATCTTTATGTACAAGACCCTTCGCTTACGCTCAGGGTGACAAAGCCAGAGTTTTTTGAGGAACTCAACTATCAATTATTATCTACGCTGACGACCCCGTCCTCATTGACGGTGATCTTCATCCCGTCCTTAACATAATCCAGAAACTCCTGCCCCAGGCCGTCCACCGCGACGATGGTGTTGTCCGTCCAGACCTCTGACAGGATCACGCCGGCGGCGGCCAAGGAGTCTATCGTCTCAGAAAAAAGCATGGCGGCAGGGGCGATCCCCAGCGCGCAGACGGTGTACAGCACCATACCGCCGGTGGTCGAGCCGATTGTCTTGGGCAGGCAGACGACCTTTTTCGTCAGGTTCTTCTCAAAGAGGTCGGGGTTGTTCTGGTCAGAGCATATGACCTCCGACGTTTTTTTCAGCGCGCTTTTTTGGAAAGACGCCAGGGTGTTCACTCCAAAATGCGAAACCACCGCGTCGCCTTTGTCTATCTTTCCCGCGACGACGGGACGGCCTTTAAATGTCTTTGCCATGCTAAAACCCTCCCTTCACGGCGATTTGCGCAATTTCGTCGTCGGTAAAATAACGCGCCGACGTGTATGTGCGAAGCTTGTTGGAATTTGTAACCACGGGCTTTTTGCCGCACAGCGGATTGTTCATGTACATCAGCGGGCAGATGCTGGACAGCTTCACGCCGAAGCTTAAAAGCTTATCATAGGCGGCCTTGTTTTCCCGCTGAAAGCGCTCAAGCACCTCGGGCGCGGCCGTCAGAACCGTTGACAGGCTGACTTTCTGTCTGCCCTGCTTTTTCAGCTCGGACTCAAAGCGGCCGGTCCATTCGCCCAATTGCGCGAAAGACAGGTGCGGGCAGCCGATAAAGCAGCGGCTGGGCTGGGCGCCGGGCTTTTTCCAGACGTTCGGGTAGCTCCCCCGGACGCGCTCAAGCTCGGCGTCGTCAATGACGTAGACTTTGGCGTCGTCCTGTACAAGCGAGCCGCCGGACTCCACGGCCTCGGGCGTCAGGTTCTCCACATGGTACAGGCCGACCGCGCCGTTTGAGGCCGTCGCCGCGCCCATGTCCTTGAGATACGCCTTTGCCGCGTCGCCGAGCGTTGTTCCGATGAATTTGTCAAGCCCTTTGATGAACGGCACGTCCTCCATGACCTTCATGCCGATGGCCGAACCCAATATCTGCGCCTCGGGCTTTTTCGACGTTTTTACCTCGACGATCCATTTCGCCCTGCGCCCCTCGCCGGTCAGCAGGTCAAATTCCGGGACCTTGCCTAAAATCGAGCCGAACAGCTCGATGATGCCGGAATTCCGGTTGCAGCGCGCGCCCAAAACGGAGTTGGCGTAGACAACCGCCGACGACTCCGCCCACGACAGCACGTCGCCTTTCTTCGGCTCGTTTCCCACCTCGTCCATGTAGCAGGTACAGGTGAAAGCCTTATCGCTCTTGAGTCCCAGCTTTTTGAGCTGCTCCTCATACGGGTCCTGCATGCCGTACATCATCTTGTTGAAGATCAGCTTTTCCAAAGGATTGCATTTGACGTTTTCATAGTCGAGGGGGCGCGGATCGACGGTAAAAGTCTCGTCCACCTTCAGTCCGGCGGCGATCAGCTCGTCCATGATGGAGAACACTGGCTTGAGCACCGAAATGCCGAAGCTCGTCACGAGATGCCCCTTGCCGGTGACGGGCACGAACCGCTTCGCGCCGAACGCGTCGCCGTACATCACGAGTGAGCGCATGACTTTTTGCATCGTTTCGCCCTGTTCGCCGTTTAGTATACCCTGTTCTTCGGGGGTTAAGTTCATTTTACAGTTCAATATATTTCCCTCCTAATTTAGATATTAGATTTTAGATGGTAGACTTTTAGATGCGGTCCCCTAACCGCATCTAACATCTAAAGTCCAGCGTCTAAAGGTTAAGCGCGCACGCGTACCCCGACTTCGTCGCCTCAAACACCTTGCCGCCCTTGAAGCTGTCGCCGATGTTGTAGACCTCGGTGGTGTTCAGGGCCTTTTGTATGTTCAGAAACAGGCTCTCGTCAGGGCGTCCGCCGCCCGCCAAAACGATGAGGTCCGCCGCGATGAACTCATCCGCCGGCTCCTCTTTGATCTTCGGTGCCAGCGGGTTCAGGATGTTTTCAGGCAGAATCGGCGCCCAGCTCAGGTACGGATCGGGCACGGTCTTGGAGACGTTGCGCGTGACGTTTATGCCGTCTTGGGTGAAGCCCGTCAGCTTCGTACAGTTGAGCAGCTTTATGCCGTAGTCGTACATGTATTTCAGCAGATACCCTCTGTTGGCGGTGCAGGTGTGGTTCATGAAGTACGGCGTCATTTCGACGACGGTCACGTCCTTGCCGTGCTCCTGACTCAGGAAGTACGCCGCTTCGCAGCCCACCACGCCGCCGCCCACGACGGCGACCGTCTCAGCGTCCTTTGCCAAAGACGGATTTCCCAGCAGCTCGGACGCCTGCACGACGTTCGCGCTTTCTATGCCGGGCAGATCAAACATAAAGTCCTTTGTGCCCACCGCGACGACGACCTTGTCAAAGCCTTCCGCGCTGATAAGCTCCGGCGTGGCCTCCGTGTTGAGCAGCAAATTCAGGTCATAGTCCTTGACGGTGCGCAGGCAAAGCCCCTTGAGGTACTCCAGGTAGTTCGCGATATCGAACTTAATTTTCGGTATCGAGCCGGACACGACGCGCCCGCCGATCCGCCCCGATTTTTCAAACAGCGTGACGGAGTGGCCGCGCTGCGCCGCTGTGACGGCGCACATGATGCCCGCCGGGCCCGCGCCGACGACGGCGATCTTTTTTGGCGTATCGGCCTTTTTGGGCTGCGCGGGAAAAATTTCCTCAAAAGCTGTGCGCGGATTGACGGCGCATTGCGGGTGCCCGCCCTCCACGAACTCGTTGATGCACGCTTCCTGACAGCCGATGCAGGGGCAAATCTCTTTGACCCGCCCGGTTCTGGCCTTGTTCGGCCACTGCGGGTCGGCCAGCAGCGGGCGGCCTAACATGACCATGTCGCACTTTTTGTCGCGCAAAGCTTTTTCGGCCAGATCGGGGTAGCCCAGCTTGCCCACGCCGACGACCGGCACGGGCACGCCCGCGTTTGAAAGGATGTTGTTTTGCCCGAAATAATTTTTCGTGATCTCCGCGATATCAAGGAAGCAACCGGGCGGCATGGAGCCGGGCGGATGCGGCAGCCACCAGTTGTCGTAGCAGCCCAGATCCACGTCGAAGATATCGACGCCTGCGGCCACAAGGTTCTTCATGTACTCAAGCGTCTGCTCCATGGTGCGCCCGTTTTTGAACTTGTTCAGCGGCTTTGTTTCCATGCGGTCGCCGTATGTCTCGTTTAGAGCTAAGGACAGGTCAATGCGGTACATGATGGGGAAGTCCGGGTTTGTGCGCTCGCGTATCTTCTTCACCATGTCGATTCCGAAGGCCTGCCAGTCGGCATAGCGCCCGAGCTTTCTGCGGTTGAAGGCGGGGTTGGTCATCTGCTCAATGAGATAGCCCTCGTGCCCGTGGAGGTAGATGCCGTCGAGATTCAGCGCTTTCGTGTCGGCCGCGCACTGGCCGATGTTCGCGATGATCTTCTTGATCTTCATGGCGGACAGCCGGAGGCACGGCACCTGCGGCATGTACCAGTTCGGGTTCATCGACGCGGACACGGGGAACTTGAACTGGTTGACAAGACACTGCGGGTTGCCCACGCGCCCAAGCCCGGCCGTCACCTGCAAAAAGATCCGCGCGCCGTAGGAATGGCAGTTGGCGGCCAGGTCGCGCCACGCGGCGTAGACCGTGCGGCTGCGGTCGATCCGCGGGAAGTACGACAGCTCGCCAAGCTCCGTCAGCGAGTTGTCCACGCCGTGGGTGACGGGGATCAGCCCCGTTGTGATGAGGCCCACGCCGCCCTTGGCGCGCTCGGTGAAGTAGGCGATCATTTTTTCGTTCGGGCGTCCCGTCTCGTCGCACATGGAGATGTTGCCCATAGGCGCCATCACCAGGCGGTTCTTGACTGTCATGCGGTTGATCCGCACGGGCGAAAACATCTCGTCGTAGGGGAAAAGCTCCTGTGTCATCCTGCCGTTTGAGAGCGTTTTTTCGTCCTGGAACCAATGGCCGTAGAAGTCCATCAATTCCTGGACTTTTTGATCTTTTTTCATTGCGAAACTCCTTTCTAGATGCTAGGTAACCACTGATTTAATCTACCATATTTTCTTGAGATGTGATATAATAAGTCCAAGGAAAGGTGGTATTGCGATGAACCAAACAAGCTTTACTGATATGGAATATTCAAACCGAAAACGC
>WRED01000034.1 GCA_009779495.1 Oscillospiraceae bacterium
AGGCGTTACATGGTACTAGGGCGTGTTTGAAAAAACCACGCGCACGTCTTTTTGGCGCTTTTTCCGCCGCACTGCGTTAAAATTTCTTAAAATACGGGAGTATTCCTTCAAAATTTTATCTTGTGCGGGCGAAAAAATCACTCAAAAATCCGCACACGGGGATTTTTCAAACACGCCCTAGTATTCCATAAAGTCAGGAACTACAATATAGTAGGATAAAGCTTTTTGAGTTTTATGCGGGTACTATTTGTAGAAAACCTCCAAAGAACAGTAGAGCAGGCGGAATTTCTATAAAGCTGTCAAGCGGAAACAAGGAGCCGCAGCTCTTCAATATTTATCATTTTCTCAGCAAGACACTGGCGGGACATCACAGCTATAACGCGTGTTTCCTTAAAAGCTCAACACTCAAAAGTCGTATAATATTACAGTCAAGAATTAAATGTAAAATTTCTGCAACCTTTCTTGCCGCCTACGTCTGAAACCCTTTCCTCAACCGCCGTAACAACCCAGCCAGCGGAAACACCAGCGCGCCCGCGAAAAAGTCGCCCACACCATGTGCAAGATCAAACCCTAAACCGGCGACGATCCACGCAATGGTCGCCTTGAACGAAAGCCCGTACATCAACGCTTGCATCGGGGCGTACATCGTGCCGAAAGTCAGGCCGTGCAGGGCGCACAGCAGCATGTAGATCACGGTCTGCTTTTTCGCGGATACTTTCCTGCGCTCCATCGCAGGCGCCGCCAGCATCACCGCGCCCCAGAGCGTCAGCCAGATGTAGAGGTACGGCAGCCACCACATAGCGAAGCCG
Organism: Oscillospiraceae bacterium; assembly: GCA_009779495.1. GTDB lineage: Bacteria > Bacillota > Clostridia > Oscillospirales > Acutalibacteraceae > UBA1425. The sequence goes on from WRED01000034.1 coordinate 810, forward strand.
CCTACGATCCCGTCGATAAGCACGTAGACATAGAGCGGGATCAGCGCTTTTGCGCGGTACACAATGGTGAACGCCGCGATGAACATTGCCAACAGGTGGATGTTTGGAATCGCCTGCATGAGGTACTTGGTGAGGAACATAAGCGACCCGAGCATGGCAAAAAGAGCTGTTTCAAAAACAGTTAATCCTTTTTTCATGGCGTAAGCGAATACCTCCACACGATCACGTCCCCGTCTTTCGGCGGATATTTATCGCAGCTTGTGCCGGGGCGTGTGCCGTTGACCTCGTACACCCAGCCGCTTGAGCCGCCGCAGGCTTTTTCGCGCAGGCCGCCGATCGACGACACATACACGCCTAAAAAGCTCTTGTCCGACGTTATCGCAACGCCGCTGCGTCCCAGCAAATCAAACACGCTGTCGCCATTGTTCAGCGTCATTGTCCGGGCGGGAAGAAACACATCATAGCCGTAGCTCACGGCGGCGGAGCCGTCTATCTCGAAGCTGACGGTCTTTTCCGCCGGCTTGGTGGTTGTGGCGGGCGTGACCGCGCCGGGACTTGTGCCGGGGCTTGGGGACGAGGTAGTCGTTGCGGATGTTGTGGTTACATGGGTCGTGGAGGTGGTTGTACTGGCCACCGTACTTGCACGAGCCGTAGTAGTCGCGGCGGGAACCGTTGTGCCTGGCCTGATGACTGCGCCGATTGTGCTTGTAACGGCGGCAGTTTGCGTTGCGGTCGTGATTTTTGTTGTTGCCGCTGTCGTACGGCTTGCGGTAGTCTGCGCTTTGGTCGTGGTTGTTGCCGCCGCTGCCGCGCGGCTTGCGGACGTGGTGTTTGTCACAGATGTACGCATCGTCGCATTGGCGGCGTTGGTTTGCGGAGTTACCTCCGACAATGACGCTGTCTCTGATTCCGCGCTCGGTTCATAAGTCAGTTCTGTCAGATATTCTGTCGTCTCCGCGATTGCCGAGGTTGTTTCGGTATCCGATTCCGGCACGGCGGCGGGAGAGACGTCTCTCCCGCACGACACGAACAGCGCCACAAATAATATAAACATCAATATAGAATATTTTTTCATATCTAAATCACCAACTTATCTAATCTCTAACGTCGAACATCTACTGTCTAAATTCCCAAACCCAGCCAAAAAACACATAGTAGACGACGGTTTGCAGCCAGGGCTTCCAGCCGCGTATGAAGCTCAACCAGTCCGGCAGCTTGTCAAGCCAGGTGTGCCCGGCGGGCTCGTCAGCTTTTTTCTCGATGGCAAACAGCTTGCCGCTGTCGTTGGTGTAGTACAGCGTGCCGTCGCCGCCCGCGGCTACGCTGGACATGCAGTAGTTTTGGTCAGCCGCCGCAGGGGTGAACAACGCGCTTGCCGCCGTGCCGTCGCAGACATACAGCGCGCCGGGCTCGGCGTTCGCCGTGTAATACACATACGGCGTACCGTAGGCGGTACTCACGAGAGGTGAGGCTTGTACCGGCGCAGGTGCAGGAACGCTCTTTTCAAGCGTCATGCCTGTTATGCCGATCACCGCGAGAACTCCGCTGTAGCCCGCTGCCGTGCCTCCCACACAGGCTTTGCCTCCCGCGATGGCCGGGGTACTGGTGGAGTCGGCGGCGAAGCTCACGCCGGTTTTCGCGCCGAAGCTTCCGTCCGCGTTCAGGGCAATTTTATGCAGGGCGCCGTCTCTTGCTGCCGCGAAAGCATAAGTGCCGTCAACTACAATGGTCGAGCGCACGGGCGCGCCCAGATTGATTGTGTCGATTGCCGCTCCGGTCGTTTTGTTCAGCGAGGTAAGTATGCCGTCGTCACCGGCGAAAATCACCGCGCCGCCGTAAAACGCCGCGCCAGACCAGTAGTAGCCCGCGTCTGTGTTCGTATAGCGCCATTTTTCGCTGCCCGACGAATCCACGCAAAGGAATACGCCGTGATAGCTTGCCACCCAATCGGCGCACGCCGTACCGAAATATAGCAGGCCGCCGCTGGACGTCAGGGTGGTCTGCGACTGGTGCGGCAGATTGGCTGTGACCGTTATGGGATTCCAGCCGCCGTCGTAATCGGTGTAGCTGCACTCGACTTCCGGCAGAGCGTTTGTGACCCACTTGCTTTGAAGCGTCGCGGCGTCAATCGCCTGCAAGCGGCCCTCGCTCAACGGGATGTAAATCGTACCGTTTTGGGCGAGAGGGCGGCAGGTAAAATCAATGGGGCCAGTAAGCTCTGTTTTGTCAGCCAACTCGCCGCCGGACAGCTTCAGAAGCTCACTGCCCACGGCAACGAAGACATTGTCTCCAATAAGCACCGGGTCGGACACATTCGTGCCCCAATCGTCGGCAGACTTGAGCCTATAGCTCCACTTGAGCCGGGCTTCGTCCGCTTGGCGTGGCGTTTGCGTATCGGTCACGCCGCCAAGGCCGAAAGCCGGGAAAGCGCACAGAGCGCAGAGCAGCGCGGTCATCGCAAGGGCAAGGGTTCGTTTTTTCATGTTGTTTTCCCTCCTGAAAAAATTTGATTATACTGCTTAACGACTATAAAATCCGCAAAAAATAAGTAAAAGCTTTGATATACGGGTTTTGCGCAATTTTTTGCTGTGATTTTAAGGAGTTAAGGAGTTTTCACATGGACAGAAAGAAAAAGCAACAAAAAGCGCTTCCCAAAAAGGAAGCGCAACGCAAACACATAACAAAACCAGACGGCAGCCCGCCCAGGTTCCGCGTATTCGGCCGCACTTTTCCTTGCCCAAAAGTGAACTAACCTAAAAAAGACATGGCAGGTCTCCTGGCTGATGAGTACACGCGAACGCCTTCTCGGTTTCCCAATGGCTTTTGTCCGCGCTGCTTTAACAAAGTAAAGCCTCAATGACAGTAGTGGCTGCTGCGCCGGATTTGCACCGGCTTCCCTTTTGATTCGCGGGGCGTACCCCGTAAAACCATGCTTTCCTATTGGAATTTTATTCAGTTTTTATTATTGTAGCATGGGGAGAGCATATTGTCAACCTGAATTTTTATGATAGATAAACGCTATATAGGTAAATCACTTGAAAAATAGGGGCGATTTTTAAGATTTATCAAAGTTGTTTCATCTACTCTAATTCATCCCTGATTGGGTGGCCATCTTGTTGGCTGTTACGCCATTTATCGGAAAATGTCAAGCGTTTTCTTCGCGTTGTTTTTTCCGATTGAGTAAAACAAAGCGCCCCTTTCCCGCAACTGGGAGAGGAGAGCTTTTTATCAGCGGTTACTTAATTCCCGATTCCTCACAGACATACCAATCAATCGCCAATTTCAGCCCGCTTTCAAAATCATAGTCGGGATCGTATCCCAGCATCTCCCGCGCCTTTGATATGTCGGCCTGAGTATGCCTCATGTCGCCCGCGCGGCCCGGGCCGTACTTCGGCGTGATGTGCGATTTGCCCAGTGCCTCCGCCAGCGCGTTGTACACGTCGATGAGCTGTATCCGTCCGCCGCTCGCTATATTGAACACATGCCCGGCAGCCTCTTTCGGCGCCAGGCACGCTTTCAGGTTCGCTTCCACGACATTCTCGACATAGGTGAAGTCCCGGGACTGAAGCCCGTCGCCGTTGATAGTCGGCGCCTCGTCCTTGAGCAGCTGGCGGATAAATTTCGGAATCACGGCGGCGTATTGCCCGTCAGGGTTTTGCCGCCTGCCAAAGACGTTGAAGTAGCGCAGGCCGCAGTTATCAAGACCGTAAAGGCTTGCGTAAAGCTTGCCGTATTTCTCGTTCACAGACTTTGTTAAAGCATAGGGCGACAGCACATCGCCCTCCTCGCCCTCGCGCTTCGGCAACGCCTCACCGTCGCCGTATACGCTGGAGCTTGACGCGTACACGAACTTTTTGACGCCGCTCTGACGCGCCGCTTCCATCATGTTCAGCGTGCCTTTGATGTTGATTTCTTCATACAGGCGCGGCATTTCCACGCTACGCGGCACGCTTCCCCACGCCGCCTGATGCAGGATATAATCGGCGTCCGCACAGGCGTCAAGGCAGGTTTCATAGCTTATAATGCTGTCCTCGATAAAGGTGTAGCCCTCGCGGCCGATGAACATGTCGGCGTATGCGCGCTTGCCGGTGGAAAGGTCGTCAAGGCAGCGTACGCGGTAGCCCATGTTGAGTATCGCCTCGCAGATGTTTGAGCCGATAAAGCCCGCCCCGCCGGTGACTAAAAACAGCGTGTCTTTGGGGAACTTGAGATTTTTGTAGGACATAGTGACGCTCCTTTAATTCTTTATACTACTTCCGCAGTTAGAAACATAGAAAAATGGGGCAAAAAGCTATGATATATGGATTTTTGCGCAGAATTTTTCGTCATGTTTCTTGCTGCGGAGTAGTATTGCTTGCTACAAGCTTTTCCTCATTCTGATACTTTTCAGGGTTTTACCGAAATCCCGCTCCCGTGAGCTTCCGTCGGCGGTGAACCCGCATTTTTCATAAAAATTTTTCGCGTTGCGGTTATCCGCCAACAGCCACACGGTCATGATCTTTTTGCCCAGGCTCCGCGCCTTGTCAAAGGCAAACTCCATCGCATATGTGCCGATGCCCTGACGAAAGCAGTCAGGGAGGAGATATAGAGAGTGCAGTTCGTACCAATCATTTCCGGCATCTTCGTCCGATGCCGGCGCGACACACGTCATACCGACAGTTTTGCCGTCTTTTTGGATGACATATTGGGTCATATTTTCGTCCGTGATGATTCTTTGCCATAAAGCCGGTCTTGCGGTGTTTTTTTCGCGGATGTACTCAGCCGGGATAATATCCTTGTACGCGGCTTCCCACGAACGCATATGGACTTCGGCCATACCGGGCGCGTCGGCGGGAACGGCGAGGCGGATGGTTATTCGGTCATGCATGTGATCCATCTGAATTACCCCCTTGTTCATTCTATCAAATATTATGTTAAAAATCAATGTTTATTTAAAAAACGCGAAAGGCAAGGGACGGCTAAATATGTAGGGCACGACGCCTTTCGGCGCACCGTAGAAGCAAGTTTTTTTCAAAACGGCGTACCGGGGCGTCACGCCCTACCAATCTTCTTCTATATTTTCAAATAGCAAGGTGCGATTCGCGGCTCATCAGTTGTTCTCAATGTCCCCGATCTTCTTGATCTTCAGCTTCTCCACAGCTTCCTCGCGCATCTTGTACTTGAGTATCTTACCCGCGGCGTTCGTCGGGAAATGATCTACAAAGTCAATATACCTCGGCACCTTATGCCGTGCCATGCTCTTTTGTACAAACGCCTTGATCTCCGCCTCGGTCGTTTCCTCGCCCTCCTTGAGGATGATGCACGCCATGGCTTCCTCGCCGTACTGCTCGTCCGGCACGCCGATCACCTGCACGTCGGACACCTGCGGATGCGTATACAAAAATTCCTCGATCTCCTTGGGGTAGATGTTTTCGCCGCCGCGGATGATCATGTCCTTGAGCCGTCCCGTGATGCGGTAGTAGCCGTCGTCGGTCTTGCAGGCCAGGTCGCCGGTGTGGAGCCAGCCGTCGCGGTCAATAGCGGAGTTGGTCGCCTGGGGCATCTTGTAGTAGCCCTTCATGACGTTGTAGCCCTTGACGACAAACTCGCCGTTTTGCCCGTTGGGAACCTCTTTGTTCGTTTCGGGATCGACGATTCGGCACTCGACCTCGGGCAGATTGCGCCCGACCGTGCCGACGCGAAGGTCAAGCGGATCCTCCCAGTCGCTCATGGTGCAGCCGGGCGACGCTTCCGTTTGGCCGTACACACTCGTGATACCGATCATGTTCATCTTGTCCGTCACCTGACGCATCAGCGGCTCGGGGCAGTTGCTTCCGGCCATGATTCCCGTGCGCATGTAGGAAAAGTCGGTGCGCTTATAATCCTCGTGCTCCAGCATGGCGATAAACATCGTGGGCACGCCGTTGACGACGGTGATGCGCTCCTGATTCACGCAGGCCAGGGCGGCCCGCGCGGAGAAATACGGGATCGGGCACAGCGTTGAGCCGTGGGTCATGCAGGCCGTCATGGAAAGCACCATGCCGAAGCAGTGGAACATCGGAACGTGGATCAGCATACGGTCGGCTGTGGACAAATCCATGCGGTCGCCGATGCATTTGCCGTTATTGATGACGTTGTTGTGGGTCAGCATAACGCCCTTTGGGAAGCCTGTTGTGCCGGACGTGTACTGCATATTGCACACGTCGTCCTTGTCGGTGGCCCCGGCGCGGCGGCTGACCTCCTCAATGGGAGTCTGGTTGGCGTAGGTGAGCGCTTCGTCCCACGTCAGGCAGCCGGGCTGGCGGGAATCAATCGTGATGACATTGCGCAAAAACGGCAGGCGCTTGCAGTGAAGCGGGCTGCCCGGCACGGACGTATAAAGCTCGGGGCAAATCTCCTTGATGATGCCCACATAGTCGGAGTCCAGCGCGCCGTCGATCATGATCAGCGTATGCGTGTCGGACTGGCGCAGCAGGTACTCCGCCTCGTGAATCTTGTAAGCGGTGTTGACCGTGACCAAAACCGCGCCGATCTTCGTCGCCGCCCAAAAAGAGACGTACCACTGCGGCACGTTCGTCGCCCAGACGGCCACATGGTCGCCCGGCTTTACGCCCAGAGAGATGAGCGCGCGGGCGAACACATCGACGTCGTCACGGAATTCGGCGTAAGTCCTTGTGTAGTCAAGGGTCGTGTACCTGAAAGCGTACTGGTCGGGAAATTCGCGCACCATCCTGTCAAGCAGGGCGGGGAAAGTATAGTCGATGATGGACTCTTTCTTCCAGATGAATTTGCCGTTGCCGGCTTTGTTGCTGCAGAGGGAGTCCTGCGCGCGGGGGTCCGCGTCATAGCGGCTCATATAGTTTGCGAAATGCGGGAACACGATGCCGCTGTCGCCGATCTCCTCCAGCCACGAGGGTATCCATTCAAAGGAGACGAAGCCCTCGTAGTTTACGGAGCGCAGCGCCAAAATCATTTCGGGGATCGGAATATCGCCCTCGCCCATCAGGCGGTAGCTCACCTCGCCGTACTGCACGACGGAGTCCTTGATATGGACGTGGCGGATATACGCGCCCAGGTTCTGTACGGTCTTTTCGGCGCTCTCGCCGTTGACCCTGTAGGGGTGATGGAGGTCCCACAGCGCGGCCAGGTTATCCGACGCGAAATAGTCCAGTATGTCGAGCAAACGTGATGTGTCGGCATAGATACCGACCGTTTCAATGAGCAGAACCACCCCGGCCTTTTCCGCCACGGGGATCATCTTTTTCAGGTACTCCACCACCGCGTCGTCCTCTTCCTCGGGCGTCTTGCCCTGCTGCGCGGAGGCGTAAATCCTGATGTACGGCGTGCCCAGACGCGAGGCGACGTAGATGTGCTCTTCGGTGTCAATGCAGTTTTCGGTGAGTTTCCCCGCGTCGGCAATGTCGCAGACGGCGTCAAGGCAGGGGATTTTCAGCCGCAGCTCGTGGAGCTTGCGCGCCGTTTTGGACAGAGCGCTTTTCGCGAACGGTGAATTCGCGCCCGAGAACGCCTCGCTGCCCACGTTGTGCACTTCGACGCCCTCAAAACCTAAATCTTTCGCCATGGAATAAAAGTCCTGCCAGGAAAAATCGTCCCAGCCGTTTGTTGAAAATGAGAGTTTCATCTTTACTTACCAACCCTTCTGTTAGATTTCAAATATCCGCCTGATAAATTAGCGCAATTATGCTAAAATAAAAATAGATTGATTATAGGAGGTTTAATCGGTGGATAATATACGTCCTGTTTTGGATTTACGCAACAACTTTTCGGAAATATCCCGTATTGTTCATACGGAAAATACGCCTGTGTTCCTCACAAAAAACGGATACGGCGATATGGTGGTCATGAGCATGGAGGACTACCGCGACAAGTCGTTCCGGCGTGAAATTGACGTGAAGCTGATTGACGCGGAAATTGAGCATCAACGCGACCCCATAACCTACACGCACGAGGAGGTTATGTCCAGGCTCCTCCGTATTATGTGTTAACTAGTCAACATACACAATCTTATTCAGCGCGTTGATATACGCCCGTATGCTCGCGCCCAAAACGTCCGTCGAAATGCCCTTGCCGGAGTAAAGCTGTCCGTCCGTACGGAGCTTCACGATAGCATCGCCCATGGCTTCGCGCCCCTCCGTCACCGCCTGGATCTGATAGTCGTCCAGCTCATAATGGTGGCCGGTAATCTTCTCTATGGCCAAAAACGCCGCGTCAACCGGGCCATCGCCCGTGCTCAAACCGCTGACCTCAGCGCCGTCCTTCTCCATGACGATCTGCGCCATGGGGCTTATTTTGTTGCCGGTAGTTACAACGTAGCTCACCAGCTTATACGTCGGCGGCGCCTGATTCGCCGTGCTGGCGACGATCGCCTCAAGCTCCTTGCTGCCGATGTTTTGCTTCTTCTTTGCCGCGTGGATGACGGCGTCGAAAACTTTCGCGCTGTCGTCGTCGGAAAGCTCGTAGCCCATGCCTTTAACCGCCGCGATAACCGCCGTGATGTTCGCGGTTTCGTCGAACATGATGTTGTCAGACGGCTCGGACTTCACGCCGTTGTCGAAAGGCGACGTCTCGCTGCGCCTTGCGCGTATGCCCGACACCATCTGCTTCATGACGGAGTTCAGGATGGTCGTATTGACCCGGCTTGTGATCCCGAGGGAGTCGCCGCGCAGCCGGATAGCTTGGGCAATCGCGTCAAGCGTCGGGGTGGTCTGACCGCAGACGGTGGTTTTTACAATGCCCGCGCCCGCCTGAACCGACGCGAAAGCGCAGGCCGCCGCCATCTTCAGTTCGTTGCTGCACTGGACGGCGTACTCGGCTTCAGCCAGAGCGGGGACGTTTGCGACGGCGTCGCCGATGAAGCCAGCCAGCTCACCGGGCATCGCCGTGCCGCTGGAATCGCAGAAAGTGACGGTTTTCGCGCCCGCTTCCATCGCCGCGGAAACGGCGCTGTACAAAAACAACTTCTCGCTTCTTGTGGCGTCGCCCGCCGAAAATTCGACGTCGGGGCAAAGCGCCGCGCACTTCGCGACCATGGATTTGATGTGCTCGATAATCCCGTCGGGCTTTTTGTGAAAGATGTATTCCATCTGAACCGCCGACACAGGGACGACCACGTGCAGCCTCGGTTTCGCCGCGCCGGAGACCGCTTCCCACGCCGCCTCCGCGCTCTCGGCGGTCATGCCGGCGTCGATGGAAAGTACGCTGTTCTTCACCACCGAGGCGATGGATTTGACGAGCAGGCTGTCGGCTTTTACGTCCGCAAGCGGCGCAAGCTCGATTATGTCAACGTTCAGGGCGTCGAGCTGCTTGGCGATTTCGATTTTCTCCCGAAAGCTGAGAGGCTGCCCGGAAAAGACGCTCTCCCTCAAGGTCATGTCCGCGATTTTGATTTTTTTCATGGTTACAATCCGTCCTTCATATAAAATTTATTTTAGCTTTTTTAGACTTTGCGTTAACTTTGAATTTTCCAACCCCTCCGGCGCTTCGCGCCACCTCCCCTTGCAGGAGAGGCAGTGGCTGCCGATCACTCAAGCCTCCCATGCAAGGGGAGGTGGCGCGAAGCGCCGGAGGGGTACATCCACCAAATACAACAAATTCTTACGTCAACACAAAGATCCAAAACAACCTAAATCTTTATAAAAAAAGTCCCTGAAACAGATTTTCTCTGCTTCAGGGACGATATAACAATACCGTGGTACCACCCAAATTACCGCGCGAAACGGTCACTCACAGGCTCCAATAAGCCGTCTGCCATGGTAACGGGGCACACCGGAAACCCTTACACGACCCGCTGATTGCCAACCGGGTGTTGGGGGCATCTGCTCGGGAATGAGACTGCCGCTTATCATCAAGTATCGGCTCACACCAAGCGCCGACTCTCTGTGACTGTCCGAAAAGGGCTTAATTCCGTCATCGCATTTGCGTATTCACTTGACACTAACATCCTAACAACTACTTTGCATTTTGTCAATAGCAAATCTTCAACTTTATATACTTTCACAATAGTTGTTAACATTATATCACAAATATTATTCAAAATATACTAAACTATCAGCTTTTCATTCTCAATATCAGACAGCATTCTCACGCGGTTTTTGTGCCGTTCGTCCTCCGACGCCTCTGTGTCGAGAAAAACATCGACGAGCTTCAGCGCCGTTTCCGCAGAAATCACGCGCGCGCCCATGCACAGGATATTGGCATCATTGTGCTTCCTTGCCATCTCTGCGGTGAACTCATCGGAGCAGCAGGCCGCGCGAATGCCTCTCACCTTATTGGCCGCGATAGAAATACCGACGCCCGTGCCGCAGCAGAGTATCCCCAGTGTACCGCCATCCCCCATGGCGACAGCGCGTGCTGTCTTCGCTGCGAAAACAGGATAGTCTGCCGCGTCGGTGCCGAAGCAGCCGTGGTCCTGAAAGTCGAGGCCCCTGTCCTCCAAATGCTGTTTGATGATTTCCTTGAGCTCGAAGCCCGCGTGATCGCTCCCCAGTTCGATCATTTTTTTTCAACCCTTTCTTCGGAACGGATCAATCCATTCCTTACCATTTTATGCATAGCCATTTTTTGACTCCTGCTCCGTGTCTTTTGCCATTCGTTCGCGTTCCGCTTGCGACGGACGCAAATACACGGCCGTAAGCTCCTCCGCGCGAACCGCTTGCCTGTACAGCTCATGGCCAAATACGGCGGACAGCACCCCTGATGTCCGCTGGTATCTGAGCTGCTCAGACGCGATCGCCGCGTCCGGCAGAAGTTCCGACAAATTAGTATAGCATATTTTTGCGCCGTCGCCTACAAAAATTACATTTTTTTTAAATTTTTTTGTTAATTCGTCTAAAAGCCCGCCCAGTTCACTGATGGGAATAGCGTCGTCGTCCGTCAGCCGCTCGATATTTTTCCCGTCGCTCAAAAAGGATGCCGTGTAGACCTGCCCGCAACGCGCGTCCATCGCGGCGCAGATCACGCCGTCCCTGTCCGACAAATTGTGCGCCGCCGCAAGAAGCGTCGAGACGCCTACGCAGGGTTTTCCGCACACGCCCGCCATGCCCTTGACAGCCGACGTGCCGATGCGCACGCCCGTGTAAGAGCCGGGGCCGTTTGTCACGGCGAAAAGGTCGATGCCGCGCACGTCCGTGCCGGTGAAGTCCAGCACGGCTTTCACCATAGGCATCAGCGTCTGGCTGTGCGTCAGGCCGTTGTTTTGGAAAAATTCCGCCAGGATTTTGCCGTCCTCGGCCAGAGCCGCGCTCGCTGTCACAGCCGACGAATCAACCGCCAGCACTTTCATCCGTAAACCCTCTTTCCTCTATGGTAATGATCCGCTCGCAGTCCGACCCGCCGCGCTCAAGCCGTACCCGTACCGCGCTTTCCGGGAGCGCGGCTTCGATGTTCTCCGCCCATTCAACCGCCAGCACGCCGCCGCCCTCCAGATAATCGAAAAATCCCGTGGAATACAGGCCGTCAAGGGAGGCGATGCGGTACATATCGAAGTGCCATAGCGGCACGCGCCCGCCGTACTCGTGCATCAGCGCGAAAGTCGGGCTTGAAACCGCGCACGTCACGCCGAGCCCGCGGGCCAGGCCGCGCACGAAAGCGGTTTTTCCCATACCAAGCCCGCCGAACAGCGCGACTACATCGCCGCTTTTCAGCGTTTCAGCAAATTCTTCCGCGAAAGCTTCGGTCTGCTCAACGGAAAACGAGTGAAAGACGGACATTTTTATTACCATACCTTGTTTTGTGGTATTTTACATTATAACTGAAATACAAGCAAAAAATCAAGAGGTTTTGTGAGTTGTTTTTGATTTTACTTGAAATGTTCATTTTTTATATGTATAATATAACAAATGAAAAATGAAAGAGAAAGGGACACTTATAGTGAATGTATGGAATAAACTCCGATATTTTCTTAAAGAAACAGATCTTGTGCTGCTTTGCACATGCATGGCAATATCAACGTTCGGCGTTTTGATGGTGCACAGCGCGACGCTCAGGAAGGTAAGCGGAGTGGTGAGCGATTCGCTTATGGCGCGGATCTTAACGGCGGGCGGCAACCTCACGCGCGATACAGGCGTCATGATTCTCGCGATTACAATGGGCGTCGCCATCGCCGTTTTGATGTCGCTCATCGACTACGAGATCATAGTCCGGCTGTGGCCGCTGGTCGCCGCCGGAAGTCTTCTTATGATGCTGGCGTTGTTCAAGTTTGGCCACGGCACGCCTGAACGCCCCGATACGATCACGTGGCTCAAAATCGGGGGCTTCGATTTCCAGCCGTCGGAGCTGTTGAAAGTCGCGTTCATCATTACTTTCACCATGCACATTGATCTGCTGAAAAATAAAATAAACGAGGTTCTGAGCATCCTGCAGCTGATCGGGCACGCCGCCGTCCCCATCGCGTTGGTCGTTCGGACGGACGACCTTGGCTCCGCGCTGGTGTTTGTCGTGATATTCATCGGGATGCTTTTTATCGCCGGGCTGCGCTTCCGCTACTTTGCGATTGCCATCGCGTTTTTGGTTACCGCGGCGCCGATTCTGTGGAGCAGCTTTTTTTCGGAATTTCAAAAGCAGCGCTTTTTAGCCGTCTACCATCCAAACGGGCTGACGGCGGCGATGTATGACACGGTGATTTACCAGCAGAATCAGGGAATCAACGCCATGGGGTCAGGCGGATTTACGGGAAAAGGTCTCTTTCAGGGACCGTATACCCAAAACGGGCTTGTGCCGGAATCAAAAAACGATATGATCTTCACGGTCGTCGGCGAGGAGCTGGGCTTTCTGGGCGCGTTTTTGTTGCTGGGCGTGCTGCTGTTTTTGATCGTCAGGCTTGCCTGGAACGGCCGCCGCACAAAGGACGCCGCGTCGCGGATGCTCTGCTACGGCACGGCGTTTATGATCGCGGCGCAGACCGTTATCAACGTGGGCATGTGCCTGAAAATTTTGCCCGTAATCGGCATCACGCTGCCGTTTATGAGCGCGGGCGGTTCGTCGAACCTGTGCATATACATCGCCGTGGGCATTGCGCTGAGCGTGTATCGGTTCAATAAGGAGCGCGCGCCGGTTGATTTCCGGCTGAGCCGGATCAATACGCCGTTTGCGGAATATTAACTGTACGGAAAAGGAAACGCGCCATGATTATAAAAACTGCCGGGCTGTCCGATTTTGACAGTGTAATAGCGTTTTATCACGACTTGATTGACTCCATGCAAGACGCCGAATACCGTCCGAAATGGGAGAAAGACGTCTACCCATCAAGACAGTTCATCTATGATTCTATCGCGCGGAACGAGTTGATTGCCACTGTTATGGACGGCGAAATCGCCGGCGCGATGGTGGTCAATCACGACTGCGCGGAGGCTTATGACAAGGCCGCGTGGAAAACGGACGCAAACCGGGATCAGGCCGCCGTTATTCATATTCTTGCGGTGGCCGCGCGCCATCAGGGCAGGGGTTTGGCAAAAAAGATGGTCGCCTACGCCGTTGACGACAGCAGGAAAAAGGGAATGAAAGCGATCCGGCTGGATGTTCTGGCGCAGAATAAACCGGCGCATCATTTGTATATTTCCGCAGGTTTTGCCTATATAGGCACGGTGCAAATTTTTTATGAGGATACCGGCTTAACTGACTTTATGTTGTATGAATTTGTTTTATAAGCGGTTCTACCATTGAATCCCTCAAAAAACCGTCATTCCGGGCTTGACCCGGAATCTCAAAGTGTCTTGGAGGGAGGAGATTGCGGCTCGGGGGCCGCAATGACAGCGTGGGTTTTTAGAGGGACTCAATTACGAAAGGAAGCGTTGATAAATGGTGCTTAAAATGAAAGAATCCGGCTTTTGCGCCGGCGTCCGCAACGCCGCCCTGAAAGCGGGCCTGCGGCACGGCGACATACTGGCCGGGAAACAGGTGTACCTGTACGGGAACCTGGTGAACAACGCTCACGTAATGAAAACGTTTTTGGATAAAGGCTTTCGCGTTACGGACGACATAGACGCGATTCCTGACGGATCAATCGCGGTGATCCGGGCGCACGGCGTTCCGCGCAGCGTTTATGAAAGTTTACACAAAAAAAATGCGGTCATTGAGGACTGTACCTGCGTGAGAGTGAAAAAAGTTCACGAAATAGTCGGTGCGAGGAACGCGGATGGATATAAAATTCTGGTTATAGGCAAAGCGAATCATCCCGAGGTAACGGGCACGGTCGGCTGGTGTACGGATGGTCCCGCTTACGTTGTCGAAAAAGAATCTGACCTGGGCGGCATTGACCTGTCCGGCAAAATATGCGTGGTAGCCCAGACAACGTGCGGCAGGGCGCTTTTCAGCAGCATCTCAAATCTGATATTGGAAAAAAATCCCTCAGCCGAAATATACGACACCCTTTGCAACGTGACGAAAGACCGCGAGGAAAAAGCAAGGAAGATCGCCGAAGCGTCCGAGGTAATGCTTGTGATCGGCGACGGCGGCAGCTCCAATTCCCGCGAGCTGTATGAGCAATGCCGCTGCGTCTGCGGCGCCGTTTTTTTTATCGGTTCCCTTGCTGATTTGGAGAAGAATGCGGATATCGGGAAGGCGATAGCGGGCTGCTCCACGGTCGGGCTGGCGGCCAGCGCGTCAACGCCCGACGACATCATTTCCGGCGTCTATCATTATCTGATGTTCGCGGATCTGCTGAAATCGGCGAAAAAAGAGATCGAGTCGGCTTCACGTGAATATTTCGCGGAGCTTTCCGCCGCCGCCGTGGACAGTCCCTTTGTAAAAAACGCGCTGAAATCTCTTTTTGAGCAAAATGAAGGCGGGAAACGTATCCGCGGAGCCATGATCAAGCTCGGGGAAATGATCGCCTCGCGCGGGAAAAGCAGCAGCTATTTGCCCGTCGCCGTCGGCTATGAGCTGTTTCAGACGGCGATACTGATCCACGACGATGTGATCGACCAAAGCGATACCCGCCGCGAAAAAACAACGATCCACGTCGAATCGGCGCGGCAAATAAAAAATACGCCGGGCGGCGTATCGGACATGAGCGCGGAGCATTTCGGCATTTCACGTGCTTTATGTATCGGCGATTACGGGTTTTTCATCGCCTACCAGTTCCTTGCAAAAACCAATGTGGACAGCACCGCTTTGTGCAAGCTGTATCAGCTTTATTCGCAAATTTTCACGACCACCTGCGAGGGTGAAATCATGGATGTTATTCTGCCCATAGAGAAAATATCCGCCGCCGACAGCTATGAGGAGTACACGCGTGCCGTCACGCAAATATATGAATACAAAACCGCATGGTACACCTTGACAGGGCCGGTCATTTTAGGTGCGGTTTGCGGCGGCGCCGGCGATGATCTGATTGATTTGCTGACGCGGATAACAATCCCGCTGGGTATCGCTTTCCAGATAAAGGACGATTTGTTAGGGCTGTATTCCACCGAGGACGCTTTGGGGAAATCCGTGCTGGCCGACGTCCGCGAAAACAAGCAGACGCTTTTATACGGATACGCCTATAAAAACGCGGACGCAGCGCAAAGGGAATTATTGGATCGTCATTACGGCAGGAAGGACGCCGATGAAAATGACCTGGAAGCGGTCAGAAGGCTCTTTGAGGAAACCGGTGCGAAGAAATATGCCGAGGATGAAATATTACGCCTGTCGGAGCGCGGCAAGGAGCTGATATCCGGCGAGCTGATAGGCGGTGAGCACCAGGCTGTTTTATATGGCCTGATAAGCTATCTAACAGGCAGAAAATTTTAGTAAAAAAGGATGGATCATAAAAAAATGAACACAATCAGGCATTTGGGCGTTATCATGGACGGGAACAGGCGCTGGGCGAAAAACAACGGCCTTGAGCCTCAGCGGGGGCATGACCAAGGCTCTGAAATCTTCGGCAAAACAGGGGAGTGGTGTATCGAAAACAGGATATCTTACCTGACGGTATACGCTTTTTCTACTGAAAATTGGAAAAGATCGGATTCGGAAGTGAGCCACATTTTCGGGCTTTTAGTAAAATACTTTACGGAAAAGAAAGAAACCTGCATCAAAGAGGGAATCAGGATCCGCGTGATCGGCGAACGCGGCAGATTTGACAAAAGCGTTCTGTCCGTCATCGACGAAATTGAAAAAATCACAAGCGGCGGCGATAAACTGAATGTGCAGATCGCATTAAGCTACGGCGGCCGTGATGAGATCATAAGGGCTGTCAAGCGTTTGGCCAGCGACGTGACGGAAAAACAGGTCGCGGTCGGCGACATAACGGAAGAACTGTTTTCCTCCTACCTGGATACGGCCGGAATCCCGGATGTTGATCTGGTCATACGGACAGGCGGGGCCGAAAACAGGCGTTTAAGTAATTTTTTGCCTTGGCAGACTGTTTATTCCGAGCTGTATTTTTCTGATCTGCTATGGCCGGAATTTTCAAAGGAGGAATTCGACAGGGCCATCGCGTATTATAATTCTGTTCAGAGGAAGCTCGGAAAATGAGCGCCGGGTAACCGCTTGTGACATCTTTTTTTGAGGGAGACACCGCCAATGGATTTTGAACTGGAGAAAATCAACATAAGCCAGCAGGAATATTTTTGGGGCATTGAACAGGGACATTCAAAAAGGTACTTCGGCGCATATGTGAAGTACCTTGAAAGGCTTGCCGGCCGAGATGGGCTCACGCTCTATGACGTGGGCGGCGGCGGCGGTCATTTCGCGAACGAGGTAAAGAATTATTTCGACAAAAGAAACACGGATGTCTCAGTAAATGTCATAGATTACGCAAGATATGACAATTGGTCTTTGCTGGAAAATATACGCTTTGTGGAAGAATCCGCGTTGACCGCGCTGGAAAAATTGCCGGATAACAGTGCGGACGTCATTTTTTTTAACTTAATGCTGCATCATCTTGTCGCGGATACGTACAGGAAAAGCAGGGAAGCGCAAAGAAAAATTTTGGAAATCACGCGCAAAAAGATAAAATCAGGCGGTTATGTTTTTATTTATGAAACTTCGACTCAAAACCCGCTTCTTGGCGATTTATCCACGCCTGTCGTTTACTTCATGACTTCGGCTAAACTGCCGTTGCTGACCAAAGCGGCCAGGAAGCTGGGCTCGCAGTCCGCAGGTGTTGGGGTGTGCTTTTTATCTCAGGAGAAATGGTTGAAAACGCTGAAAGATACAGGCTTTGAGTTGCTTGACAGCTCGGGCGAGCCTTATTTTTGGAAAAAGAAGCTGCTGATACGGCAAAAGTTTTTTTGGTTTGTTCTGACGAAGAACGCGGAGAATTGGTTGACTTAATTGTGGCAACGATGTATACTTTGGAGAGGATGTGAAATGGTTTGGGGAGGAATAACAAATGGCTCGTACAGAAGAACCAAATGGCGGTAAAAAAAAGATCGCGATAAGCGCGGCTTTCCTTTTTGTTTTTGCTCTTATAGGCGCCGTCTCAGACGGATTTGGACTGATAGAGCGTTTTAGCAAAAAAGATGCACCTACCAACGCCGAGTCTATAGAGTCTACGACCTATGATGATTTCTATGAGAATTATACAGACCGCACCTTTTCTGAGCCGTCGGTTGTTTGGACGGACAAATATGATGATAGCTCAATTATCAATGATGACGATTTGCAAAATCAGGCCGATGTGCCTGTGCTGAGAGATTTGCCAACGCCGACTACAAATCCTAGCACAACTACGACTACAGAGCCACCCACGACAACTAGTCCAACAGCCAAAACAACGACTGTGACTACCGCGACAAATCCAATCACTACGACAATTAAACCAACTACAAGGACTACCACGCAAGCAACTACTACCACGACAGCAGCAATAAATGCATTACCATCAATATTTTTCTCAAACATGTCTGTGTATTGGAATACTACAAGCAATAAGGATGAAGATGTTTTAATGTTCAAGTGCTGGCTTGATAACGATCAAACCGTAACAAAAGTTACGATGACATTGTTGAACAGCAATCGTATTGAATTTTACAGATTAAATGTTGGAAATAGAGCAGTTTCTCCTGGCTCATGGGAATATGAGGATATTCCTCTTTATTATTTTCTAAGTAATGGCTCGCATGGTGGACCGTACATTCTTTACCCAGGACAAACTTATTATATCAAAATGATTGCAGAATGCAATGGACAGTGCTATGAATCATCAGTGCAATCGTTCGTTTTTTCGCTGTCTGGGACTCGATTTGGATAATACTGTATGAGTAAAGCTAGACATGAGTACAATTGGCTTTTACGATAAATTGATTGATAGGGCGACAAATCGTTTTCGAAATTCCCCCAAAATTCCTCAAAAAAACTGTTGACAATCCAGCCTCATACGGGTATAATATAGCATAATCATTTTTAACGCGATGAAAAAGAGAGTAAACGGGCAAGCGGGAATCACAGAGAGAGCTTCCATGGTTGCGAGACGCTCATACCCAACCCTGTTGAAGTTCACTTTGGAGCGGTGCGGCTGAATGCGGACTCTTGTCCAGTAGGCCGTGACGGAAGTCCCCGTTATCGGACGGCGTACAGCATCGTCTGTATGAAGGAGCCGCGTTTTTGCGCGGAATTTGGGTGGTACCGCGGAGCTTTGCCTTCGTCCCTCGTTATAGTGGGGCGAAGGTTTTTATTTGTATTAGTTTGTATTAGGAGGTATTTGGTATGATCAAATCACAGCTTGAATCAATCCGGCAGGCCGCCGCCGAAAAAATCGCGTCCGCCGAAGACCGCGCGGAGCTTGAAAGCCTGCGCGTCGCTTACCTCGGCAAAAAAGGCGAGCTGACCGCAATTTTGAAGCAGATGGGCGGGCTGTCCGCTGAGGAGCGCCCCGTCGTCGGGCAGTTGGCGAACGAGGCGCGGACGTATCTTGAGGAGCTGATCGCTTTGTCGCTTCAGCGATTTAAGTCGCTTGAAAAAAACGCGCGGCTCGCGGGCGAAACCATCGACGTGACGATGCCCGGCACGCCCGTACCGCGCGGGCACAAGCATCCGCTGTCCATCGTGCTCGACGAGGTTAAGGAGATTTTCCTTGGTATGGGATTTTCTGTCGCGTCCGGCCCGGAGGTCGAGCTGGACTACTACAACTTCGAGGCGTTGAACATCCCGCCGGGGCACCCCGCGCGCGACACGCAGGACACTTTCTACATCACCGAAAACATCCTGCTGCGCACCCAGACGTCACCCGTGCAGATACGCTACATGGAAAGCCACAAGCCGCCGATACGCATCATCGCACCGGGACGCGTCTACCGATCTGATGCCGTTGACGCGACCCACTCGCCCCTGTTCCACCAGATTGAGGGACTTGTGGTTGATCGCGGCATTACCATGGGCGACCTGAAAGCTTGCCTCGAAGCATTGGCGAAGGAGCTGTTTGGCCAGGCGACGAAGATCCGCTTGCGTCCGCACCACTTCCCGTTTACAGAGCCGTCCTGTGAGGTGGACGTATCGTGCTTCAGGTGCGGCGGCGAGGGCTGCTCCATGTGCAAGGGCGAGGGCTGGATTGAGATTCTGGGCGCGGGCATGGTTCATCCGCAGGTTCTGCGCAACGGCGGCATCGACCCCGGCGAATTCAGCGGCTTCGCGTTCGGCGTGGGACTTGAGCGGATCGTCATGGCGCGTTATCGGATCGACGATCTGCGGCTGTTTTATGAGAACGACATCAGATTTTTGTCGCAGTTTTAATGGAATCAGGGAGGAATTTATTATGTTATTATCAAAAAAATGGCTCAAAGATTATGTTGACATATCCGTGTCCGACAAAGAGTTCGCCGACGTGATGACCATGAGCGGCTCGAAAGTCGAGGGCTTTTCCCGCGAGGGCGCGGAGATGAAGAATATCGTCGTCGGGCAGGTGCTGTCGATTGAGCGGCATCCGGATTCCGACCATTTATGGGTCTGTCAGGTAAACGTTGGCGGGGACGAGGCGATACAGATCGTCACCGGGGCGCAGAACGTGAACGCGCTTGATTTCGTGCCCGTGGCGCTGCACGACTCCGTCGTTTTTGGCGGGAAAGAGATCAAAAAGGGCAAGCTGCGCGGCGTGGAAAGCTGCGGAATGCTTTGCTCTTTGGCGGAGCTTGGGCTTACGGCGCACGACTTCCCTTACGCCTTAAGCGACGGCATTTTCGTCCTGGGCGGCGACTGTGAGCTTGCGCCCGGCATGGATATACGCGGGTCCATCGGCCTTGACGACGTGGTCACCGAGTTTGAGATCACGTCCAACCGCCCCGATTGCCTGTCGGTCATCGGGCTTGCGCGTGAGGCGGCGGCGAGCTTCAAGGTATCGCTTAAAATGCCCGAACCCGCTGTCAAACCGGGGGACGCCGACGTCAATGAACTCTTGTCGGTGAATATTTCAGACAGCGAAAACTGCTACCGTTACGCGGGCGCGGTCGTCAGAAACGTGCGGATCGAGCCGTCGCCGCGCTGGATGCGCGAGCGTCTGAGGGCAAGCGGCGTGCGTCCCATCAACAACATCGTTGATATCACGAACTACGTCATGCTGGAGTTCGGCCAGCCGATGCACGCGTTCGACCTGCGCTTTTTGGAGGGCAATACGGTTGACGTCCGCCGCGCCGAAAACGGCGAAACGATCACGACGCTTGACGGCATACAGCGGACGCTGGACGATAGTATGCTCGTTATCGCGGACAAAAAAAAGCCCGTGGCCGTGGCCGGCGTGATGGGCGGCGAATTCAGCGGAATCATGGAGGACACGCGCGAGATCGTTTTCGAGTCGGCGTGCTTTAAGGGAACCTCCGTGCGGGCGACGGCGAAGAAGCTCGGCATGAGGACGGAGGCTTCGTCCCGCTACGAAAAAGAGCTTGACCCGAAGGGCTGCGTGCGTTCGCTGAACCGCGCGCTGGAGCTTGTGCAACTGCTGAACGCGGGCGACGTTGTGAACGGCATTGTTGACTGCGATTGTTCCAAAGACGACGTCCGCGAGCTGCCCTTTGACTGGGAATGGGTCAACCGTTTCATCGGCATTGACGTGTCACCGGAGGAGCAGAGGGAAATGCTTGAGCGTATCGGCTTCACCGTCGATAACGGCAAAATTCTCGTTCCGAGTTTTCGCGGCGACGTGCTGGCTCCCGCCGATATTTCCGAGGAAATCGCGCGCTTTTACGGCTACGAAAATATCGAAAACCGCCCGTTCGTCAGCACGACGGTCGGCCGCCTGACCGAATCGCAGAAGCTGGGGAGGCTGATCAGCGAAAACCTGCTCGCGGCGGGACTTTCGGAATGCGTCACCTACTCGTTCATCAGCCCGAAATATTACGACAAGATCAATCTGCCCGAAAACGACGCACTGCGCAAGTCCGTCGTGATCATGAATCCATTGGGCGAGGACACAAGCGTCATGCGCACCACGCCCGTGCCGTCCATGCTGGAGGCGCTTTCGCGAAACTATAACAACCGCAACAGCTCCGCAAAATGCTTCGAGCTTTCGACGGTGTATCTGCCGGTCGAGGGACAGGAGCTGCCGCTTGAGAAAGTCATCGTCACCATGGGGATGTACGGCGGCTGCGACTTCTTCACCGCGAAAGGCGTCGTGGAAAACCTGCTTTGCGCCCTGGGGCTTTTGGACTATGACGTGGAAGCCGTCACGGACTGCCCGTACCTCCACCCGGGACGCGCTGCAAAAATATCCGCGGAGGGCGAAAGCATAGGCTTTTTGGGCGAGGTTCATCCGAGCGTGCTTGAAAATTATGAGATCGAAACAAAGGCGTATGTCGCCTGCCTCGACTTTGAGATGCTGGAGAAGTACGACAGTTTGGTTAAAACGTACAAAAGCCTGCCGAAATATCCGGCAAGCAGCCGCGACCTGGCTTTCGTCTGCGGCAGAGAAATTCCCGTACTGATTCTCAAGCGGGCGATCGCGAAAGCCGTCGGCGCCATGCTTGAGTCCGTTACGCTGTTCGACGTTTACGAGGGTGAGCAAATTCCGACCGACAAGAAGAGCGTCGCGTTCAGCCTGATGCTGCGTTCAGCCGACAAAACCCTGACCGATGAGGAAGCGGATTCTGCCGTAAAACGTGCGGTCAAGGCGCTCGACAAGCTGGGAGTTTCGCTTAGAAGTTAAAATTTCATCATTTCTTAAGCATTTATTTATATTTTTGGCATTGTAATTTGCATTCACATGGTATATAATAGATAGGATTTAGATATACTGAATGGAAGTGATTCACTTGACTGACAAAACTATACAATTTTCAGTGAAGGACGAGCACGAGGAACAGGTGCGCCGGACGCTGATGAACGTCTACGAGGCGCTGAGTGAAAAGGGATATAATCCCATCAGCCAAATAGTGGGCTATCTTCTCTCCGAGGATCCCACGTATATCACGACCCATAACAACGCGCGCAGCCTTGTCCGGCGTATTGACCGTGACGAGCTTTTGCAGTTGCTGGTTAAGGAATATTTGGGCCTTGATTAGCGGTTCTATAGTCAAGCGGTTTGACTATATTTTGAAAGGAATGGTCTTATGGCAAAAAAAAGTGAGTTTTTAATGTATAAGGGAATGCCCCTTGTGCGCAAGGATAACACCATCTACTACGGTAACACGAGCGACAAGTTCGTCGTCGTCCTGCAAATCACCAGCACGCGAGAGATCAAAGGGACGACCGTGGCTGACCGCGTGCTCGTACAGCTTGTCAATACCGACCCCGATGTGCGCCCCCGTGACGCTATCATGAAAAAAGCGGAGAAGCGCGGGCTTTATAACGCGATGGATATCGGAACGGTGTGGCTGGAGAGGGCGCTGAGTAAGACCGCGTAAACGTGTAAATCGTCTATAGTAAAAAGCAAAACCGGGAAACACAGATGTTTTCCCGGTTTTCTGTTGTTTTGCGTATGGGAGATGCTAAACAGGTTCTTATGAAGCTTTCGCTTCTTTCTTTGCTTTGTCCGTTTCTTTATTGCGCATAAGAATTTTATCCACAGGAAAATAGAGGAAGAACTGGAGCGCGCTGCAAACCATCATCGCGATATTCAGGGAGAGCTGTTCGCCGACACCGCGCGCAAGCAGGAGTCCGTTCAGAGCAGGGGACAGCCACGCGGAGAAGCAGATGAGCGCGACTGTAAAGATCATATAGATGGTCAGCGTGATCGGTATGTTCGTAGTGCCGCCGAAAGTTTTTTCGCGGTTGACGAAAAACGCCACGATCTGCGCGAGCACATTGGCGACGTTGAACGCGATGAAATATTTCAAGCCGCCCCGGTCCACGCCGTAGGTGAATACGAACCAGTGAAACTCCGTCGTTTCAAGCGCCTTGATCGCCGGGATAATGAAGAGGACGTTTTGCGTCACAACCTGCACGATCATCGCGATGAGACTGACCAGCGTGAACTTTACGAGTTGCCAGATCGTAACTAAAAGCGAACCCTTTTCCTCGGCTTTTTGGTCGATATCCTTTAACTTTGCCATGTATTTGCCTCCTCTTAAATATTACTGAAAATATTGTAGCATATTTATACAAGTAAATCAAGTGGTCATTCAAAGAACATCTTGCTTTTCTGTAAATAACATGATACAATTATTGTTGAAATTTAGCTTTTTATAAATGAGAGGTGCTTAAGCGTGAAAGATTCACTTTCATGTACTATTTGTACCGCCGATCGTTTCACGCCTGATTATAATACGCCGCACGATGCGGCGGGATGGAGGTTTCACATGCGAACCCGTAAGCGCGTACTTTCGCTTTTTCTGTCGCTCGTCCTTGTCCTGTTGAGCGCCGCCCCGGCTTTTGCCAGAGCGGCCGCCGTCTCGACGCCCACTCCCGTAATCTTTCTGGCGGGCTTCGGCACGGAGCTTTATCTGAACGACGGTACCCCCGAAGAAAAAGGCGTACTCATGGGCGC
Source organism: Oscillospiraceae bacterium (assembly GCA_009779495.1). Lineage (GTDB taxonomy): Bacteria > Bacillota > Clostridia > Oscillospirales > Acutalibacteraceae > UBA1425. The sequence goes on from WRED01000034.1 coordinate 24,643, forward strand.
CCTCAACACGGACGACATATTCGGCGCGTTGGGTGAAGCCGTGGGGACCGGGCTGCGCGATCCCTTGTCTGCGCTGTGCTCGCCAAGTCCCACAGCCGACGTGCTTTCCGCTTTTTTGATGAACTGGATGGGACCCTTGGCCTGCGACGAAAACGGCGACAGCGTCTACCCCGTGTCCAACTCCTCCCGCAACGACAGGGGACAGGACGGCTTTTATGGAAACCGCCCTTTCTATGAGTTCCATTTTGACTGGAGGCTGGATCCCATGGAAATCGCGGGGGAGCTTCGCGATTTCATCCAAATGGTGAAAGAGGAAACTGGCAGCGAAAAAGTGAACCTCTATGCCCTGAGCTTCGGCAGCGTGATTTGCTGCGCCTACCTTGAGCAATACGGCGCGCAAGACTTGGAAAGCCTGTTTTTATGCGTGTCGGCTCACGGGGGACTGGTGCTGGCGGAGGACTTGATCGTCAAGCAATTGGCCGTCAGCGGCAAGGGGCTTGCAGCCTTTTTGGCGGAGATGCTCCGGGATGAAACGGGTCAGCTTTCGCTCGTACTTTCGATTATGGAATATGCCGGAATGTTTAATGTACTTGAGTGGTTGCTCAACAAGGCTCTTGATGCGATCCGGGACCGCTTATATGAGCGGGCGATCGTTCCGCTTTTGGCGCAGATGCCCGCCGTGTGGGCCTTTATTACGGAT
>WRED01000035.1 GCA_009779495.1 Oscillospiraceae bacterium
GTCAGGGTTCAGGTGCAAAACCTGAATCTGATGCCATGCGATTCCTGAAAACTCATGAAAAGTTTTTTCTTAGCACAAACAATAAACTTCTTCTTTCCTTTGTTCGGTTTTTAGGGTGCGAGATACACCGTTAAACAACCCACCGCTCAGAAAATATCTGGGTGGTGGGTTTTCTATATCTGTTAATTGGACGTGATTGTCAAGTTTTGCTTGCGCTTTTGCCTTTATGATATTATAATAGGCATATGCATCCACGGAAAGGGCCGTGAAACCATGATACGTAACTTCTCCGATTTCTGCTCAGAGCTTTTTGCCGTCGGAGGTGTTTAGGCGGACGGAAGAAATCAGCGCGGAGGAAGCGAGAAAGGCCGTAACCGATCAGATTTGGCATCTCAACCCAAACGCGGACTCTAAGAAAATCAAGAAGTTTATATACGGGAAATAAAAGGAGGCCGACCATGAAACCCCGCCGTGAAGCCCGATACCTCGTTGTCCTGACCGCCGCCGCTCTAACCGGCAGTGCGCCCCCCTTGCCCGAAAAGCGCGTGGATTTTCAAACACTCTACCGCCTGGCCGTCCGGCATAAGGTTGAGGGAATTGCGTACGTCGCCCTGTCGCGCGTGCCCGGCCTGCCGGACGGAACATTGGCATTATTTGAACAGGCGTACAAAAAACTGCTCTTAGCCGAAAACATGCAGCGCGGGAAAGGCATGAAGATTTTGAACGCCTTTGAAGAGTCCGGCATCGACTGCGCCGCGCTGAAAGGCTTTGTTCTGAGGCCGCTGTATCCTCTGCCCGGCATGCGCACCATGGGAGACATTGACGTTTTGATCAGAAAAGAGCAGGCAGGTGACGTCCGCGCAGTGATGGAGCGTCTGGGCTACGCGGCGGCGGACTTCGGACGCAATCCGGACGTGTACGTGAAAAGGCCGATCGTAAACGTCGAGATACACAAGGCGCTCATACAGGACAAAACGGACTTTTTTGACACGATGTGGACGCGTCTCGTGCCCGAAGAGGGCAAGCGTCACATCCATGCCATGACCCGCGAGGACTTCTATTTATTCATGCTCGCGCACCTGAAAAAGCACTTCGTCGGCAGCGGCACGGGCATTCGCTCCGTTACGGACGTGTGGGTGTACAGAAAACAGTACGGCGCGGAGCTTGGCTTCGCGTACATCGCCGCGCAGCTGGAAAAAAGCGGACTGACGGAATTTGAGCGCGAGGTTGTTGAACTGTGTGAGTGTTGGTTCGGCGGCGGTGAGCGCACGAAAGCGGCGCGGAGGATTGAGCGCAGGGTGTTGTTTGAAGGGGTTTTTGGACGGCCGTAATACTACTCTGCAACAAGAAGCATACACGAAAAAGTCTGCGCAAAAATCCATATATCAAAGATTTTTGCGCAGACTTTTTCTATGTTTCTTATTGCAGAGTAGTATAAATATTCATAGACAACGAGGTGATTTTGGATGGCGATTGATAAAATGGCGATCGGAAACCGGTTACGCCGTCAGCGCGAGCGTTTATCCTTGACCCGCGAGGAATTTGCGGAACAAATAGAAATATCCCCGCAATTTTTAGCGGAGTATTAAGAATCACAATAAATAGCGGAAATAAAAGCTATTTTATATCCGCTGATTTCCCTTGGAAAATTTTCTGAATAAAATGATATTTTATTATATTCAATCATTTTATCTAAAGTCAGCATAGAAATAATATGCACAAGGATAACAGAAAGGATCATAAAACACATCAGCCTGAAAAACCGCGAAAATTTCATAAAATTGCTTGTATTTTTCATTTGTTCCTTAGCCCCGCGAAAAAACGCTTAAGCGGCTCCGCGCATTCCTCCGCCATAAATCCGCCCAGCACTTCCGGCCTGTGATTGTACGGCAGCGCGAATAGATCGACCACCGTCCCGCACGAACCCGCCTTTTCGTCATACGCGCCGAAAACCAATCGGCGGATACGCGCATTGATGATCGCCCCGGCGCACATGGGACACGGCTCCAGCGTCACGTACATTTCGCACTCCCACAGACGCCAACCGCCGAGGTTTTTGCAGGCGTCATTGATGGCCTCGATTTCGGCGTGAGCAAGGGCGTTTTTTTTCGTCTCGCGCCGGTTTCGCCCGCGCCCCACGATTTCTCCGCCGCGCCCCACGATTTCTCCGCCGCGCACAACCGCCGCGCCGACGGGAACCTCCCCGTCGGCCGCGGCTTCGTTAGCCAGACACAGAGCTTCTTTCATATATATTAGTTCGTCCAATGCTCAGGCCTTCTTTCATGCCGATATCGCACGCCCTCGGGCGTTTTTTTCGTCTCGCGCCGGTTTCGCCCACGCCCCACGATTTCTCCGCCGCGCACAACCGCCGCGCCGACGGGAACCTCCCCGTCGGCCGCGGCTTCTTCGGCCAGCCGCAAAGCCTCCCGCATATAAAAGCTATCGTCCAAATCCGTCACCGCCTGACTATATAAACGACTATACTCCGACATATTTCACCGTCGCGGCCGTCTCAATAAAAATGAATATGATAGCCGGGAGCATGGCCGACCAAACATAGCTCCCGGTTTTTTGACCGTCGGTCAGATACGACGGCAATCTACGCATAACGTATTTATTTTTCGACAGGCTATGGAAAATTAGAGCGGCGATTCCGGCGGCGAAAACCGCTATCGTGACCACGGTGTTGACTCTCTCGGCCAAAGGCGGACGGATTTGCAGCAAATAGGTCAGGACGACGGAGTGCAGGTTGTTGAGTATATGAATGATCACGCCCGTCCATATCGTGCCGGTGGAGATGGTGAAGTAGCCGATCGCTATCCCGGCGATAAAGGCGAACGGAATTTGAACGAGGTTGCCGTGCATCAGCGCGAATACCATCGACGATATCACCAGCGCGAACCTGTCGCCGAACCTCCTCAGCGGCTGCATAATGACGCCGCGCATTGCGAATTCCTCCGCGAGTCCCGGGATCACCGAGATCGTGATGACGGAGAAAACCAGGCCGCGCGCGTCTGTCGGGACGTCGAACTCGCCTCCCATCAGCTCAAAGCCGGCGGATTCCAGGAAGTGGATGAAAAAGGACGTGGCGTAGTCGCCGGTAAAGCAGAACATCAGCCCCGCCAAAACGGCCGCCAGCATCATGGGCTTTGACCTGGGCGCGCCGAATGGCATGGAGACGGCCTTTTCGCCGGGCCGCATTCGGAGGTATACGACAAAAAACGGCAGGAACACGCTCATCAAAAGAAGCGCCGCCATAACGACCCCGTTAAATTCCGCGAACACGTCCATGCCGATGAGCCTGCTCACAAATACCACAACGCCGACCAGCGCGTATTGCGCGGCGAGGTACGCGATGACGCACGCGCCCGCGATGTTGCCGAGCCTGCGAAGCTCCGTTTTTTCTGACATTTTTCTCATGAGGCTGTAGCTGTCTTCGGGAATGAACGGTGTGTTTGGTGGATACAAAATGGTGGCCCCCAAAATTAGATATTAGATGTTAGACAGTAGATTTTAGATGTGATTATGGGACTCTGTGCCCCATACGTTAATTCCCAATTGTTAATTCTCAATTCGGAATACGCCAGACCAGTCTGGAATATTCCGCCACCGCCCTATCCGCCGCGAAGTCCCCCGCGCCGGCAATATTCATCAGCGACATGCGGTTCCAGGTCTCTCTGTCCCCGTAAAGCGTTTCCGCCCTGCGCTGGGCTATGCGATAGTCGGCGAAGTCCGCCAGCACCATATACGGGTCATGGTGGGGCATGGCGCGGCTGATCTCATTAAAAGTCTGCCCGCCCACGCCGCTGTTTATGAAGTCCAGCACACGGCGTATCTCGGCGTTGTTGACGATATAGTTTTCGGGCACGTAGCCTTCGTTTGCAAGGCTCCTGACCTCGGCGGCGTTCATGCCGAAGATGATGATGTTGTCCTCGCCCACGGCGTCATATATCTCGATGTTCGCGCCGTCGAGGGTACCTAAGGTGATCGCGCCGTTGATCATGAGCTTCATGTTGCCCGTGCCGCTCGCCTCAGTCCCCGCCAAAGAGATCTGCTCGCTGATATCGGCGGACGGCATGAGCATTTCGGCCATGGACACGCTGTAGTCCTCAACGAACACGACCTTTAACCGGCCGCGCACATCGGGATCGTTGTTGATTACGTTGGCCACGGCTGAAATAAGGCTGATAATCTTCTTCGCGATGAAGTACCCGGATGCCGCTTTCGCGCCGAAGATATAGGTGTGCGGCGTGAAGTCCCCGTTCGGATTGTCCTTGATGGCCAGATATTTCGCTATTATATTGAACACGTTAAGGTGCTGCCGCTTGTATTCGTGCAGCCGTTTGACCTGTACGTCGAAGATCGAATCCGGGTCAAGGGCGACTCCTGTTTTGCTCTTGACGTAAGCCGCGAAGCTCTCCTTGTTGCGCGTCTTGATCTTTTCCAGCATCTGCAAAACGCCCGCGTCCTCCGTGAAGTCCCGCAGGCGGTTCAGCTCGCCGCCGTCTGTGACGAAGCCGTCCCCGATCAGCTCCGTGATCAGCGACGCAAGCCCGGGGTTCGCCTGGCACAGCCAGCGGCGGTGGGCGATGCCGTTTGTGACGTTTTTGAATTTATCCGGCGTGACGGTGTAGAAATCGTGGAACACGGTTTCCCTCAGTATCGTGCTGTGCAGCGCCGACACACCGTTGACGCTGTGGCACGCCGCGATACAGAGGTTCGCCATGCGCACCACGCCGTCGGAGATGACCGCCATGCGCTCGACCTTGTCCGCGTCGCCCGTGGCCGTCCAGACAAAATGGCGGTAGCGGCTGTCGATCTCGCGGATGATCTGGTATATGCGCGGGAGCAGGCGCTCGACAAGCTCGGCCGTCCAAGCCTCCAGCGCCTCTTTCATGACGGTATGGTTCGTGTACGCGAATACGCTGGTCACGATACGCCAGGCGTCGTCCCAGCCGTAGCCGCACTCGTCGAGCAGGATGCGCATAAGCTCGGGAATCGCCATGGTCGGATGCGTGTCGTTGATATGGATGGCGGCCTTATCGGGCAGGGAGTCAATGGAGCCGTATCTCCGCAGGTGGCCGCGGACGATGTCCTGCACCGACGCGGACACGAGAAAATACTGCTGACGAAGCCGCAGGCTCTTGCCCTCGGGATGATTGTCCGAAGGGTACAGCACCTTGCTGATGACCTCGGACATGGCGTTTTGCTCGATGGCGCGCAGGTAGTTGCCCTGATTGAACATATCCATGTCGAAGCCGGGGGACGTGGCTTTCCACAAACGAAGCACGCTGACGCCCTTGCCGTCCTTGCCCGCGACAAACAGGTCGTACGGCACGGCGTTCACGGTCTTGCCGCCGACGATTTCAACGTGATGGTAATGCTCCTCCCACACGTCGTTTACCGTACCCTCGAATGTCACGGTGAGCGTGTTTTCCGCCCGCGGCGCTAGCCATACCTCGCCGCCGGGCAACCAGAAGTCCGGCAGCTCCGTCTGCCAGCCGTCCACGAGCTTTTGGCGGAAGATGCCGTATTCGTACAGGATGGAGTAGCCCGTCGCGTACTGGCCGCCCGTCGCCAGCGCGTCAAGGTAACAGGCGGCCAGTCGCCCGAGCCCGCCGTTGCCCAAGCCGGGATCAGGCTCCAGGTCGTACAGCCGATCGAGCCTTATGTCGAAATCGGCGAGCGCGTCCTCAAAGACGGAGATCAGGTTGAGATTGTAAAGCGTGTTGCGCAGGGAGCGTCCCATCAAAAATTCCATGCACAGGTAACAGACCTTTTTCGCGCCCGCTTCGTCGGTCTTTTCCCGGAAGTCTTTGCGCTGCTGGGCAAGCATGTCGCGCAGGATCATCGACACGGCGCGGTAATAGTGGTCGTACCCGGCCTCCTCGGGCGTCAGCCCCATGAAGTGGGAGAGTCTGCTTTTGATAAGCTCCTTGACGTATTTTTTATCGGCGGTTTGGTTCATCAGAATATTGTTTCCCTTCTAAAAAAATGACTATATAATACATTATAGCACAAAAGGAGTGTTCAATTCAAGCCCCGGTCATGCCTCCGAAAAAATTTTCATAAGATGATGTATATTAACATGTATGACCGGGGGAATTTGATATGTTCAACACCGTCGTGGAAATATGCGGGAAGTTCCTGTGGGGACCGCCGATGCTGACAGTCTTTATCGGCACGGGCCTCCTTTTCACCCTGCGCAGCGGCTTTTTTCAAATCACGCACATCAGGCAGTGGCTGGGCGGGACGCTTATCGCCGCTTTCCGCGATAAAGATGCGCGCCGAAGCTCCGGCCAATCCATCTCGCAGCTTCAGGCCATGAGCGCCGCTTTGGCCGCGTGCATGGGGACGGGGAACATCGTGGGCGTAGCCACAGCCATACGCGCGGGGGGGCCGGGCGCCCTTTTCTGGATGTGCTTTTCGGCGGTCTTAGGTTCCATGACCGCCTGCGCGGAAAACATCCTCGGGATCAGGTACCGTCAAAAAAACGAGAAAGGCGAGTGGTCGGGCGGCGCGATGATGTACATCAGCGGCGGACTGGGGATGAAAAAAACGGCGTGGGCCTACGCGCTGCTGCTTACGCTTGCCTCTTTCGGCATCGGCAACATGACGCAGGTGAACTCCGCCGCTGACGCCCTCTCCGGCGCGTTCGCGGTTCCGCCGTATATCACGGGCATGGCCGCCTGCTTTCTCACGGGACTCGTGATATTCGGGGGGATCACCCGCATCGCCGCCGTCGCGGAAAAGGTCGTGCCGGTGATTTCCGTAGTGTTCATCGTATCGGCCGTCGTCGTTTTGGCCATCAACCGCCAGAGGATCCCCGAGGCGGCGGCGATGATCCTGCGCGGGGCGTTCACGCTCAAGTCGGCGGCGGGAGGAGCGGCGGGTTACGGGATGGGCAGGGCGATGCGCTTCGGGATCGCGCGGGGCGTGTTCTCCAATGAGGCGGGGTTAGGAAGCTCGGCCATCATCCACGCCGCCGCCGACACGGACAGCCCCGCCGCCCAGGGCATGTGGGGCATCCTCGAGGTGTTTTTGGACACGGTCGTGATGTGCACGGTAACGGGCTTCGTCATATTGACCTCAGGCGCATACAGCGGCGGAACAGCGCTCGACGGCGCGGGGCTTTTCGGCGCGGCGTTTTCCGGGGCGCTGGGCAAGGTGGGCGACGTCCTGCTGGCCGTCACCCTGACGCTGCTGGCTTTCGCGTCCGTGACGGGCTGGGCGTACTACGGCGAACGCGGCGCGGAATATATGCTCGGCCGCCGCGCCGTGCCCGCGTACCGCGTTATATTCACCGCACTGGTGTTTGTTGGCAGCGTGACGAAGCTCGATACGGTATGGGCGGTTTCGGACATATTCAACGGCCTGATGGCCGCGCCGAACCTGTTGGCGGTTCTGCTGCTGTCGGGGGAGGTCATGCGCGAGCTGAAAAAATTTAAAAAGGAAAGTCGGCCTCTATAAAAAAAGAGACCGGCTTTGTGAGCTTATTACTTTAAGAACCTGTTATCCTAACCACGTCTAACGCCTACCATCTAGAATCTAGATTCTACCGTCTATCATCTAAATCCCTGTATCGCAAAACCTTCAACTCCCTGCGCCGCTGCCTTTTTTTCCGCATGATATAAATATTCAGCCCGGCGTATCCCGCCACAAGGACGGCCGCCAGAGCGATGATGATCCTGAAAACGGTCGTAACCGCCAGATCCTTAATCAGCGAAATCATGTATAAAAGCGTACTGCGCTTCACGCCGGCGGAAGCCACGAGGTTCGCGCGCGCGATTTCCTCCCCGGCGTATAAGACTATAAGCTCGGCGACGATCTGTCCCTTTTCGACAGGCGCGTCGATGCTCACGGGCATGGTTTTTTCGTCTGCTTTCACAAGCACGCTGTTCCCGCCCACGCCGACGGGGACAAAGGCACTCAGGCTCTTCCCCGGCACAAGCGTCACATGGTCTGTCTGGGAGGACAGCCGCACGGGAACCTCCGTGACGACCTGGTTCGCCGTGAGTATCGTCTCAAAACGGATGTTTTTGAACGTCCATTCAAACAGCGCTTTCGCGTCCATGAACGCGCCGTTCTCCATGTAGCCGTCACGGTCCACGTCATAGAACGTACCCCTCATGATCACGGCCAGATAGGAATAGCCGCCGCTTGACGCTTTCGCCACAACGCACCGTCCCGCGCCGGTCGTCGAGCCGGTTTTGATGCCGGTGACGTACTTGCTGTAGTAGTCCCTGTACCCGCTGTTCATCAGAAAATTCGTGGTCGCGATCTCACGGGGCCTGCTCATGTTCGACTGAGGAAGCGTGAATTTTTTCGTCGCCGTGATCTGCTCAAAGACGTCGCCGCGGTCACAGGTAAGCGCGTACCGCGTGATTTTCGCCATGTCCGACGCGGTGGTGTAATGCCCGTCCTCGTCCAGCCCGTGGGGATTGACGAAATGCGTGTTTTCGCAGCCGAGCTTCCTCACGAAAGCGTTCATCATGGACACGCAATTGGCGATGGAACCTTTTCCCACATAGTCGGCCAAAACGGCGGCCGCCTCGTTGGCGCTGGGGATGAGCATACAGCGCAGCAGGTTCATGACGGAAATCTCCTCCCCGATTTTAAGGCCTGCCGTGGAGCTGTTTGTCCCCGCGAACATCTTGACCGCGTGTTCGGGAACAGTCACGATTTCCTCAAGGTTCGGGCAGTTTTCCAGCACCAGGATGGCGACGACGATTTTCGTCAGCGAAGCGGGCGGCGTGCGAACATCCTTGTTCTTGTCGAAGATGATGGTGCCGTCCTCGAGGCTTTCAAGCAGGATGATCTCGGAATACGGCTCAAGGGATTCCAATATAGAATTATAGGCCGCGGAAACCGGGAGCGGCGAAAAGGCCGCCAGCATAAATAATATGGAAAAGCAAAAAATTAAACATTTTTTCATGGACAAGAACCGCCTTTTGGTGTAAAATAAAGATGAGTGGGCAGCAAACAGCGAATAGTGAAAAGGTGGAAGTTTATATGCTCTACGTAACCGGCGATACGCACGGCGATCTCAGCCGATTTTCCGACCCGCGCCTTAGAAAGCTGAAAAAGGGCGACACGCTGATCATATGCGGCGACTTCGGCTTTGTCTGGGACGGCACGCCGGAGGAGGAGAAGCGGCTCAAAAAGCTCGGCAATAAAAGGTATAACATATGCTTTCTCGACGGGACCCACGAGAATTTTGATCTGCTTAAGCAGTACAAAACGTCGGAGTGGAACGGCGGAAAGGTTCAGCGGATATCAGGAAACCTGTATCATCTCTGCCGTGGGCAGCTGTATGAGATCGACGGGCTGAAAGTGTTCGCCATGGGCGGCGGGGAAAGCCCCGACTTCGATATCCGCATGGAGAGCGAGACTTGGTCCCGCGCGGAGATCCCCACGAAAAAGGAGCTGCTGGACGCCGCCTCCGTCGTTGACCGTTCCGGCGGGAAAATCGATATCATCGTCACGCACGAGCCGCCGCTGAAGCTCAAGGGCTTTTTGCTCCTGAAAGAAAACAAGGAGACGCTGCGCGTGACGGGGCTGAACACATTTTTCGAGGAGATGTCGTCGTTCTGTAAATTCCGGCGGTGGTTCTTCGGCTCGCTGCATGAGGACAAGTTTATATCGAGCTGCCACGTCGCGGTTTTTCAGAACATCGTCTGCGCGCATACGGGCGAGCCGCTGAGGTAAGGCCCGGCTATCATTAGGAAGTCGCGGCCAGGGTTTCGCGGATTACTTTCAGCGCGGCTTTCTCGCCGTCGAGGGCGGGCTTGTCCTCCGGGAATAGCTTGGGCGCGTATTCGGAGGCAAGCTTTTCATAATACGCCATGATGTCGGCTTCGGACAGCCGGTACAGCAGGTCCTCATAGCTTTCCGTGCTTTCCGCGCTTGTGTCGGGGGCTGTGGGGGCATCTGTCCTCGCGTGACGGTTACTGTACATCGGCAGGAGCCAAAAGGACGAGTAATACTTTACAAACATTTCGACGGTCAGCGCTTTTTCTAGGTGCGCTTCGGTAAAGCCCGGGCCGAACATCGCGAGCAGAAAGGCGTCCACGCTCCCGAAATTCATCGTGCCCGCCTGCTTTATCTCCGCGATTTGGCTGTCAAGCTCGGCCAGCCTGCTTCTTTCCGGGTAGTATTCGCTGGCGAGGGCGTCGGCGTAAACCGCGGCCATTTGATTGTAAGATTTTGACGTCAGCCGCGAGATATAGTACGCCCAGGTCCTTTCCCGACCCTCGCCGTCCGTATACGTCTGCTCGTCGGGCATTTTTTCGGGATCGAAGCCCTCGGGCGGGTACGCGCGGAGTATCGCCCACTCCGTCATATAAAAATAGGTAAAAAGCGCGCTGCGTTCGCTGTCCGCAATGGGAGTGAAGCGCGGCGCGTTTTCTGTTTCCGCGCCGTCGGTGTTTTTTGTACATGCGGCTGTTAAAAGTATGGCCGCGATAAGTAAGATAGCGGATAATTTTTTCATGGTGTGATCCATCCTTTTTGCATTAGACTTATTGTGTTTTGCGATAAGTCTGTTTTACATATGAGCGTAAATATGACAGATAAGAGGTAAACTATACGTCATTGCGAGCGCGGATAAAGTTTACGTGACCGCAATGTTGGCGCGCGAAGCAATCCAGCCAGCAAACGGTTGAGCAAGCAGAAGTGGTCAGGCAAAATAAAGCTGCATAACTGGATTGCTTCGCGCTCTGACTATCTTATAAAAACAACGCTTCTCTGCGCTCGCAATGACGCCCGACTTTTACCTGTTTTCTATTTTTTCAACCCGTGATTCGCGTTTTTTTATTTTACATATGCGCCAACGCCTTAAATTCATCCCTGAGCCTTACGTACAGCCGCTTATACATCTCAAAATACGGCTCATACGCCCGCGCCGCCGCTTCATCCGGGACAGCTGTGACGTCCGGCCTGACCACCGCCGCGCACGCCTCCCCGAGGGACGCGTAAGCGCCCGCGCCGACTCCGGCCAATATCGCCGCGCCCAAAGCGCCGCCCTCGTCCGCTCGGAGGGAGCTGACGGGACAGCCGTACAGGTCGGCCAGCATTTGCCGCCAAAGCGGACTTCTCCCGCCGCCGCCGCAGACTGTCATGCGCTCTATCGGCACGCCCATGTCGCGGAATACGTCCACGCATTCCCGCTGAGAAAACGCCACGCCCTCCATGACGGCGCGGATCAGATTCGCCCTCGTGTGCCGCGCCGACAGCCCGAAAAACACCCCTCGGCAGTCGGGGTCCGGATGGGGCGAGCGCTCGCCCATCAAATACGGCAGGAACAGGAGCCTATCCGCGCCGGGCGTTACCCCGGCGGCTATTTTGTCCATGATGACGTAGGGGTCAACGCCCTCACGCCCCGCTTGCACGATTTCTTCGGCGCAGCAGGTGTCCCTCAGCCATTTCAGCGAGATGCCCGCGCCCTGCGTGCAGCTCATAACGGTCCATTTGCCCGGCACGGAGGCGCAAAGCGTGTGGACGCGGCCTTGCATATCAATGGTCGGGGTGTCGGACACGGCGTACACCACCGCCGACGAGCCGATTGTCGTAAACGCGCTGCCCGCGCTGACAATGCCCGTGCCGACAGCCGCCGCCGGATTGTCGCCCGCGCCGCCAACCACGATTGTGCCGGATTTGAGCCCCGTAATCGCCGCCGCCTCCGCGCTGATCCCGCCCGTCACGTCTTGTGACTCGTGCATACGCGGGAGGAGCGACTCGTCTATGTTTATTTTACCAAGCAGTTCCTTTGACCAGCAACGGTTAACGACGTCCATCAGCTGCATACCCGACGCGTCCGACACCTCCGTCGCGAACTCGTTTGTAAGCTTGTAGCGGATGTAATCCTTCGGCAGCAGGATATGCGCACACCTGTCATAGATATCCGGCTCGTTGTTGCGTACCCATAAAATTTTCGACGCGGTGAAGCCCGTCATGGGCGGGTTTGCCGTGATTTCGATCATGCGCCGCTCGCCGACTACGCTGTTCAGCTCCTCGCATTCGGCCTGCGTGCGCTGGTCGCACCAGATGATGGACGGACGCAGAACCCTGCCGTTTTTATCCAGCATGACAAGGCCGTGCATCTGCCCCGAAAGCCCGACGGCGGCGATGTCCGCGCCCATACAGCCCGCCTTGGCGATGACCGCGCGGACGCCTGAAACGGCCGCATTCCACCAGTCGTCGGGATTCTGCTCCGCCCAGCCGTTTTGCGGCTGATACAGCGGATATTCCACCGTTTCGGAGGCGGCTGCCGTGCCGTCAAAATCAAAGAGGACGGTTTTAGTGCCGGATGTGCCGATGTCCAGCCCCAATAAGTATTTACGGTTGATCATCATGATGACCATTCCTTTCAAAGCTTGAAAAATCTTGCTTTTCAAGACTCACATAACATTGTATTACAGCCGTCAGTTAGATGCATCCTCAACCATATTGTCAACGGCAAGCATGATACAAAGACAGATCAGTTCGTGCTCGGAATTGTGGATATCCAAAACGTATGAGTCGCCCCAAGTGAACCATTCTTTTGATATGTGCATGATTTCGCCGGCTTGATCGTAGAGAAAATAGTCATGGGCAAAAAAGTCTCCGTTCATACGCCACGGAAGCCCTTCGAGATAAAATCTGTTTTTGAAAAAGGCAAATTCTTTAACCAGCGTAAAATGCTGCTTTGCCGCCAATTCAATGTGGTACTTTTGATTGAGGAACGTCCAGTTTTCCCGGTAAACCACAGCCACTTCATTTCCGGAGGCGTCATAGACATGCAGCTTGTGGGTAAATGAGAAAAACTCGCCCTCGGCAAACCACCGCGGCTGCCCCGATGAATCCGTGACGCTGAACCGGCAGCGCCAGGACAGAGCCTTTTGTTTTATATAAAGCTTCATATCAATCTCCGAACAGCACAGCGTTAACAATCCCCTGAAGCATCTCCTGCCGCCCGGACGCCGGGTCCGCGGGCTTGCCCATCTCCTCGGCATACGCCGCAAGCTCTGAAAGCGTCGCTTCCCCGCTCACGATTTTTTTGCCTATGCCGCCGCTGAAGCTCGCGTAACGCTCCTTGATAAACGCGTCGATCCGTCCGTCCTCGATGAGCTTTGCCGCGTTTATGAGTCCCAGGGCAAATGCGTCCATGCCCAAAATGAAGCCGTGGAACATGTCCGGGGGAGTATGGCTCGGGCGGCGGTTCTTTGCGTCGAAGTTCAGTCCGCCGTTCGTCAGCCCGCCGACCTTAAGCACCTCGTACATACACATCGTCGTCTCGTACACGTCAAAGGGGAATTCGTCCGTGTCCCAGCCTAAAAGCAGGTCGCCCTGATTCGCGTCGATGCTGCCGAGCATCCCGTTTATCGCCGCGATACGCAGCTCGTGACTGAACGTGTGGCCTGCCAGCGTCGCGTGGTTCGCCTCGATATTCAGCTTAAAGTCCTTGTCCAGGCCGTACTGCCGCAGAAAGCCTATCGCCGTCGCCGCGTCGAAATCGTACTGGTGCTTCATCGGCTCCTTTGGCTTCGGCTCGATATAAAAGTCGCCCCGGAAACCGATCGCCCTGCCGTAGTCCACGGCCATGCGCATGAGCCGCGCGATGTTCTCCTGTTCGAACTTCACGTCCGTGTTGAGCAGCGTTTCGTAGCCCTCACGCCCGCCCCAGAACACGTAGCCCCGGCCGCCGAGCTTTTGGGTCACGTCCAACGCCTTTTTGATCTGCGCGGCGGCAAAGCAGTAGACGTCGGCGCAGTTCGTTGAGCCTGCGCCGCTTTTGTAGCGCGGGTTTGAGAACATATTGGCCGTTCCCCACAGGAGCTTCTTCCCGCTTTCGCCCATTTTGATTTTGATGTAGTCGGTTATTTCGTCGATACGGCGGTTCGTTTCGGCAAGGGTTTCGGCCTCGGGGATGAGATCGGCGTCATGGAAGCAGAAATAATCGACGGAGAGCTTATCCATGAACTCAAAACCCGCGTCCACTTTTTTGAACGCGTGCTCCATCGTACCGGGGACGGCGCCGAAGCTTTTGTCCGCCGTGCCGACGCCGAACATATCGGCGCCGGTGGCGCACATATTATGCCACCACGCCATGGCAAAGCGCAGATGCTCCCGCATAGGCTTGCCCAAAACGGGTTTGCCGGCGTCGTAGAACTTGAACGCAAGGGGATTTTGGCTTTTTGCCCCCTCAAACTTGATTTTCGGCAGATCAGTAAAGATTTCACTCATGTACGGACGCTCCTTTACGCTATAATTTATATTGTATATTATTATAACGTATGCTTAAAGGAAATGCAATACCAGATTCTAGACGCCAGACAATAGACGGTAGACATTGTCAAGGCAGCGTAGCGCGTTGCCTGACCGCGTCTACCGTCTACTGTCTGGCGTCCTAGAATCTAGATATCATCCGCATCCTGCTCCGGAACCTCGCCCTCCCGGGGCCGTCCCGTGTAGCTCCCCAGGACGTCCGAAACGTCATTATCGACGGACGTCTCCCACAGGCTTAGAAGCCCGTCGTACATGGGATTGTTAACCCTCTCGTCTTTTGCCCGGCGTTTAAGCGTTTTGCTGTCTTTGTTTTTCCTGAACACACAAATCTTCCTTTCCAAATTATTGGCGACAAAGTTAGTTTGAAAATTTTACTTGAAAAAATACATAAATATGATAAAATAGTATATGTAGTATCATGACCTGCATTCATAGGGGGCGCTTGCGGGCTTGGCGGGGGATTTTTCATGGCGGGGATTTTTGCCGCAAAGTGACGGAAAAAGACCTGCCTGACCGTATGAATCCCTATTCAAAATAAGGAGTGTCGTCCCTTGACGAAAATAGGCAGAGCAACAGCGCTTATCGCGATATGTTTCATTTTATTGGCCATGCTGACGGGCTGCGGCAGCGACGGCGAGCTTGGACACGGACCCAGGCATGAGCCTGAGACTGTCACAGAACAGCATTTGCCGCGCGCCGTCAAAATTATGATCCCCGAGGGCAGAACCCTTTACCGGGTCGCGAAATCCCTTGAGGAAAGCGGCGTCTGTTCAGCCGCGGACTTTATCGAAACTGTAAATTCCCAGAGTGAAAGCAACCCGTTTGTTTTTGAAATACATAACCGGGAGGAGCGTCCGTTTCTGCTGGAGGGATACCTTTTCCCCGGCGCCTACGAATTTTATGTAGGCGAACCATCTCAGCGCGCGCTGGACAGGCTGCTGTCGAATACGCAGAAAAAGCTGACCACCGAGTATTACGCCCGCGCTTTACAGCTCGGATACTCCATGGATCAGATCATCACCATAGCGTCGATCATACAGACGGAGGTCGCCATAGCCGCCGAGATGCCGTTCGTCGCGTCGGTGCTGCATAACAGGCTGAACAGCGACAATTATCTGCGCAAGCTCCAGTGCGACGCGACATACTTTTATCTGCGCGACCATGTGTACCCGTTTTACAGAGGCGATGCGGAGGAGGTCAGCGAGCCGCTGCGGGAAAAATACGACGCGCTGTACAATACCTACAGATTCAACGGCCTGCCGGCGGGCCCCATCTGCAACCCCGGCAAGGACGCCATAGAGGCCGCGCTGTATCCCGCCGAGACCGACTACTATTATTTCGTCACGGACGCGGCCGGACGGTATCACTACAACAACTCATATGAGGCGCATGTGGCGCTTTGCAAGCGGTTCGGGATCAATTCGTTCTAGATGCTAGACGCTAGACGGTAGACTGTAGACGTGGTTAAACAGCGCATTGCGTTGCCTTAACCGCGTCTACAATCTACCGTCTACAATCTAACATCTAAATTGGCATACTATCATAGGTGATCGTTATATTTTACGAGGACGAAAACGAAAAGCAGGCCAAGCTGTGGGGGATTATAGCCGTGCTGTGCCTGTATCTCATATTTCTGAAGCTTGCGTGACACAACCATAGGTTGATTTTTTGCAACAAAGCCTCTCTTGCGGTATGCGTGTACCGATGCTACAATAAGAGTACAACAAATGTAAAGGGAGGATTCACCATGTTTATTGCAAAAAATCTGAAGCGGCTGCGGCTCGAAAAGGGACTGACGCAGGAGGAGCTTGCGCAGCGCGTCGGCGTGACGGGGCAGGCGGTCAGCAAATGGGAGCGGGACGAGTGCTATCCCGATATCACGCTGCTGCCGGGGCTGGCAAACATATTCGGCGTCACGGTTGATGGGCTGCTGGGCATGGAGGCAATCAATGACCGCGAAAAGTTGTGGGATATACACGCCCATGCCAATACCCTGTGCGTGCAGGGCAAATACCGTGACGCCGCCGTCTTTTTGGAGGAAGCGCTGAAAACATATCCCTCAGACCACGGGCTGCTGGACGCTCACGCGATCTCGCTGGTGATGGCCGGGGACGATCCTTGCCGCGCCATTGAAGTGTATGAGCGCATGATGGCAGAGGACACCAGCGACAAGCATCGCGGTACGATAGCCGCCGTGCTGTGCTATCTCTACCATTATAACGATATGACGAAGAAAGCCGCTCTTTTGGCGCGTTCACGCCCCCACGCGGTTGAAAGCCGCGAGCTTCTGCTGCCCGATTTTTTGCCGCCCGAGCAGCGCGGCGAATATCTGCGCAAATACATCCCCGGGATTTTAATAAAAATCCGCAAGCTTATTGACGGGGAAAACCTAACGCAAGAGGAAAGGCTCCGAGCCGTCACACTCGGCACGGATATATGCGACGAATCCATTGACCTGGATAAGACAATAGATACAATAATCAAATTCCTGAACAGATAATTCATAAAAAAACGCCGCAGCCCGCGTTGGTTGCAGCGTTTTATTTATATGGTTTGATCGCAAATTAACCTTTTATCTTCTTGATAAAATCGGCCAAAACATCGTTCATATTAGGACGTCCGATTTCCTGCAAGCTGTACTCCACGCGGGTGCGGGGCTTGTTGATCTGCACAACGCGCCCCAAATCAATCGGCGTGGCTATCACCACCGAATCGCAATCGGTACGTTCGATCGTAGCGGCCAGGTCACGCATTTGCTCCTCGCCGTATCCCATGGCCGGCAGCAGTTTGCCTACATTCGGATAGATGCGGTATGTTTCGGCTAATTTACCCACCGCGTAGGGTCTCGGGTCAATGATCTCGGCTGCACCGAAACGCTTGGCGGCGACGACTCCCGCGCCGATCTTCATCTCGCCGTGGGTAAGCGTCGGGCCGTCCTCCACAACCAAAACGCGCTTGCCGCGTATGACTTCGGGATTTTCCACGCTGATGGCAGAGGCGGCGTCCACAACGACCGCATTTGGATTTATAAGCTCAATATTATTCCTGACCGTTTGGATGTTCTCAAAATCGGCGCTGTCGATTTTATTAATCACGACCACGTCGGCCAGACGCAGCGTCACTTCTCCCGGATAATAAGAAAGCTCATGCCCCGGCCTGTGCGGATCAATCACCGAAACCATGAGGTCGGGCTTGTAAAACGGGAAGTCGTTGTTTCCGCCGTCCCACAGAATGACGTCGCATCCGTCGGGATCGTTTTCCGCCGCGCGCAGGATCGCCTCATAGTCCACGCCCGCGTAGATGACGTTTCCGCGCGCGATATGGGGCTCATACTCCTCCATCTCTTCGATGGTGCAATGATGTCTGGCGAGATCGTCGATCGTGGCGAAGCGCTGTACTTTCTGCGCCTCCAGATCACCGTAAGGCATCGGGTGGCGGATCGCGATCACCTTCAAGCCGTTTGCCATTAAAATTTCCACGATACGGCGAGAGGTCTGGCTTTTTCCGCAGCCTGTGCGCACCGCCCCCACCGCGATGAGCGGCTTCGTGCTTTTGACCATCGTGTTTTTATAGCCGAGCAACGAGAAGTCCGCGCCCGCGGCGTTTACCTTAGCGCCGATGGACATGACTTTTTCGTAAGGAATGTCGCTGTACGCAAAGACGCATTCGTCAACGTCAAGGTTCTTGATCAGCTTTTCCAGTTCATCCTGAGCGTATATGGGAATACCTTCAGGATACAGATTTCCAGCAAGGGCGGCCGGATATCTTCGTCCGGCGATGTCGGGGATTTGAGCGGCGGTAAAAGCCACCACATTGAAAGCTGGATTGTCCCTGTAAAAGGTGTTGAAGTTGTGAAAATCCCGGCCGGCCGCGCCGATGATAATGATTTTTCTTTTTTCCATGAGTCATTTCCTTTCTCTTCATTAAGATTGGCACCCCCGGCGCGAATCGAACGCACAACTAACCCTTAGGAGGGGTTTATTATATCCATTTAACTACGGGGGCAGTTTCCGTTTTCGCGTCTCACGCGTTCAAGAGAACAAATTTTATTCTATCATCTTTATTTTAATCTGTCAAGAAAAAAATACATTTTTTTTGCCGTTTTTTGCGCCTCACGACATTTTTTTCGTCCTTTCGGTCAAGAATAATTATACCACCATCCGTTAGATATTGTATAATTATTCTTTTTGTAGGGAGACTTGGGTGCATGAACCAACAAAATTCGCGGGACAGGAAATTCCTTCAGATGACGCGGACTCCGATACGCGGCCTGACACTCAGACTGGCCGCCCCATCGGTTATCGGCACGTTAAGCGTCGCGGCTTACGGCATAGCCGACGCGTTTTTTGTCAGCTGTCTCGGGACAAGCGCATCGGGCGCGGTCGGTGTCGTATCGTCAGTAACGGCGCTCATACAGGCGGTGGGGTACACGTTAGGGCAGGGCGCATCGAACACGGCGGCCAGGCTTTTAGGCGAGCAAAACAGCGGCGAGGCCAAACGGACGTTGACGACCGGCTTCGCCGCGTCGCTTTTGGCGGGAGCGGCGCTGGCGGCAATCGGGTGGTTTTGGTCGGAGCCTTTGGTGCTCCTGCTGGGCGCGACGGGCACCATCGCCCCCTACGCCGCCGCGTATGTTAGAATCGTCCTGCTGTCCGCGCCGTGCATGACGGCTTCCTTTGCGATGGGCTGTTTTCTGCGCGGCCAGGGCAACACCTTTCACGCCATGATCGGCGTCACGGCGGGAGCGGCTGTCAGCGCCGCGCTGAACCCGCTGTTCATCTTTACTTTCGGCTTGGGCACGACGGGGGCCGCGCTCGCCCTGGCGATGGGGCAGTTCGTCGAGTTTATGCTATACGCGGCGTTCATCAACAGCCGGATCAGCACGATAAAGCTCAGTCCGAAATATTTTTCGTTCTCGCCGCGCGTCATCAAAAACATCTTTGTGACAGGGATGCCGTCGTTTTACCGCCAGGGCGCGGCTTCGCTGTCGGCCGTTGTGATGAACCGCTCGCTCCGTCCCTACGGCGACGCCCGGATCGCGGCTATGTCCATCGTAAGCAGGATATATCTGCTGATATCGTCGGGCGTGACGGGCTTCGGCCTTGGGATGCAGCCCGCGTGCGCGTATAATTTTGGCGCGGGAAAATTCGACCGTATCACGGGGGCCTACCGCTTTTGTAAAAGGGCGTCCGCCGTCTATCTGACCCTGGTCGCCGCCGCCGCGTTCGTTTTCGCGCCCCGGATCATGGCGGCGTTTCGCCAGGAGGATCAGCTTATAAATGAACTCTCGCTCGCTGCAGAGCGGCGGGGTATCACAATGTTTTGTGATTTTGATTTCGCTCCAAGGGGCGTGGAATCAAACCGAGAGTTCATCGAGACAGGGACGCTCGCGCTGCGGATGATCTGCGGGGCCGCACCGTTTTTAGCACGTCCCATTTTATGCACGGGACTTTGCGAGAGCACGGGCAGGAGCGCGTTAGCGTCGGCACTGACGGTCTGCCACAGCGGACTGTTTTTCATAATCGCCGTGACGCTGCTGTCCAGGATGTTCGGACTCAGGGGCATACAGATGAGTACGCCTGTGGGAATTATTCTGGCGTTTTTGATGGCGGTGATCGTTGAAAAGAATGGAGAAAGGCGGACAGGCACTGCACCTGTCCGCCGCTAAGAACCTGTATTCTGATCCCTTATTGCGCGACAATACTAAATTTCGCGATATACCCTATAGGAGATTTGGCTGTCCCCGCCGGGCTGAGTCCCGCGAACGCCCCGTCCGCCGATCTCGTCATGCCCGCTGAGACAATCGTTTTCCCGTCGAGCGCCGTGAGCGCGTATGCACGCTCCATGTCGCTTCCCGCCAGAGATGTCATCTTTTGCAGCAGCTTGCCGCTTTCGCTGATCACCGCGACAAAGACGTCCCAATCTCCTTTGTTGCCGACCTCCGCGAAATCATAGTTGTCGGATTGCGTCCACCCGGCTACCGCATAGCCGCCATCCACCGCGACGACATTTGTGATGGCGTCCGTACTCGATCCGCCTATATGCGTTATCCAGCCTATGTTTCCGTTTCGGTCAACCTTTACGAGCGCCGCGTCGGTTGATCCGTAAACCGTGATGCCGTCAAATGTACCGGTGACCAGAGCGTTTTGGGAAAAGAACCCGCCGACAACGACGCCGCCGTCCGGGGTAAGCGCGAGCCCCGTGAATTCGTCGTTGCCGGAGCTGAAGAGCGTTTTCGTCCACACGATTTCACCGTTGATGTTCAGCTTTATAAGCACGCAGTCCCTCGCCCCGTGCCCGGCCTTATCCGCGAAAAAGAGCGTCGTGGAAAGGGTGTTGCACGCGGCGTAGACGCTTCCGTCCCTGGCCACCGCGATCCTGTCGATCTGGCTGTGCATTTCGCCGGGGAAGCCCCTGGCCCATTGCACCGTATTGCCGTCGGCCGTGTAGCGGAGGATGACCGCCGATATGGCGCCGGGCGTAAGGCCGTCGAAGTCGCCGTCATAGGAGGTTGACTTACCGCCCACGATAAAGTCGCCGTCGGGTGTGGCCGCCACGGAAGCGAAAGTGTCGCTGCTGCTTCCCTTGACGGATTTGATCCACTGGAACTCTCCGTCGGCGGAATATTTGACGATCAAGGCCTCATGCGGAAAGGCTACCGCCGATGTGCTCCATGAGTCAAGGGGTCCGTCCTGGGTGCCCATCTTTTTCGCGAAAGAATAGCCGACGCCCACGATGCTGCCGTCCGTGAGTACCGCAAGATCGTATATATCAACGATATTGTCGCCGCCCAGATACTGCTTCCAGACTATCCCGCCGCTTGCGTCAAACTTAATGACAGCAACGTTGCTTTGCGCCCACGAGGTATTCATGCCGGCCAAGTCACCGTCCATCGAGGTCGTATACAGCGCCGCGACGAACCCTCCGTCAGGCGTGGCCGCGACCGCTTTGAAAATGTCGGACGCTTTTCCGCCGACGGTTTTCAGCAGCGTCCTCTCAATGCTGACCTTTTTCTCAGGCTCTTCTTTTTTCTTCGTGGTCGTTTCTGGAGCCGTTGTGGTTTCGGGGGGCTTTTCCAGCGGGACGATGGACTCGCCGTCCTCGCTCAGGCCCACGTTGTACCCATTCTCTCGATCCTGCTGGTTCAGCTCGTTAATAATCGAATCGACCACCTCTTTGTCTAGGCTTGACAAATTGCCGTCCCACAGGTAAAATTCATCGCTGCCGATACGCTTGCGTATCTCATTCAAAACACGGCTCTCCGACGGCGTTTCATAGTACCTTTTCGGCTTCGGCTTTTCATCGGGCGCGCTTTCGTATGTAATGCCCGCGTTTGACACCGTCGCCTGATAGCCCGCTTCCTTCAAGGCGTTTTGTACCGCCTTGATCTGGGACGCGGTCAGTTGTGAAAAGTCGCCGTCCCACTCAACGCCGTCGCCCAGCGCTGTCTGGATCAGCTTGTCAAGCTCGCTTTTTTCAGGAACCGGCGTGTAGGATAAGTAGGTGATCCCCCTGTCCGTCACCCTGACGTCATAGCCTCTTGCCTTCATCGCGTTCCTGATTCTGTTTTGCTGTTCCTCGGTGAGCGCCGAGAAATCGCCGTCCCACTCCGTTTCTCCGCCCAGGACCGACTGTATGAGCTTATCAAGCTCCTCTTTCGGCATTTCCTGAACAGTGGGCATGTCTTCGACATCGTCGACGTCTACTTTCCAGCCGCTTTCAGGCTCGCCCAAGGTTGCCGTCGGCCCGTCGTCTTTTCCCCTGCATGCGGAAAAAAGCGAGGCGATCATCACCAGGGCGGTAAAAAAGCAAAGCAGCTTTTTAAGTTCAAGTTTCATATTGTTCATCCTTTCATCGTTGTATATGGCAGTTCTGCTTGAGAGCATGGTACGATTCTATATTAACACAAACGGCTCATGTTTTTCAATGGTTAATTGTGTTAACTTTCTTTGACGATTAAATGAACGTTGAACAGTTTCTAGTCCCTGATTTCTACATCGGCGTAAATCGCGTAGTGATCCGACGGCTGTTTTCCGTCCACAAGCTCCGACATGATTTTATATGTATCGACCTTCACAAGCTCCCTGTGGACGAAAATAAAGTCGATGGGGCTGTTGTTTTTCGTGCCCTCCATGTCAAAGCCGGTGTAGGTGTTGCCGCTGTCGGCCCGCGCCGCCAGGAACTTCGCGTCGCCCATGACGCCGCCTGTCATGACCTCGTATGCCGGAGACTTCTCGCCTACGTTGAAGTCGCCCGTGCAGATCACGGGCAGCCCGGGATACGCCGCGATTTTTTGGGCCACCAGCTTGGCGCCCTCAATCATCGCCGTCGTGCCTATGTGGTCGAGGTGCGTGTTGAGCTGGAGGAATTCTTTCCCCGTGCCGTTTTCGCGCAGGAGCGCCCATGTGCATATGCGCGTGCACGCGCTGTCCCATCCTTTGGACGGAACCTCCGGCGTTTCGGACAGCCAGAACGTGCCGCTGTCCAGCACGGCATACTTGTCCCGGCGGTAAAACACGGGGGCGAACTCCCCGTCCCTCGCGCCGTCCTCGCGCCCCACGCCGGCAAAGCCGTATTCGGGCAGGTTCGCGCATAAGAAATCCATCCAGCCTGAATGAGTCTCCTGTGTGCCGAAGGTGTCGGGAGCCGCCTTTTTGATCTGCCCCAGCACAAGCTCCAGACGATTTGTCCAAGCCCGTTCGTCCCTGCCTCCGCAGAATACGTTGAATGACATTACTCGCATGATATTACATCCCTTCATTTATTTTCGCGGATACGGTTTTTGCTCGTCCGTCAGCCCCGCCAGATAATCTATACTTGTGTCCAGCGCAACGGCCAGGCTTTTGCACTGCTCAAAGGTCATCCATCGTTTGCCCTGTTCGATTTTAGAACCTGTATTCATATGGAGGTGCGCGGGATTGACGAGGTGTTTTTTTGTCAATCAAGGAAAAAAGCGCAGAAATACTTTATGTATTTCGAGCATTTTTGACGCAGAGTGACGGAAAAAGACCTCGTCAAGACTGCGTGCATCCATATGAATACAGGTTCTAAGAATAATCGCTTTGGTCAATGCCGGTCAGCATTTGAATTTTGATCTGCGTGTAGCCTTTTTCTTTTCTGAGAGATTGTAATCTGTTCACAACAATCAGCCATCTCACTCTTTCAAAAACTTCACCAACTCCACAAGCGAGGCCACTTTCTTTTCAGAAAGCCCCTCTACGCTGATCGTCGCCGTCGTTTCTATCCCCAGCAAATAATCCGCAGACACATTGAATATCTTCGCCAACTCTACAATATACTGCGTAGACGGAACCGAAAGCCCCATTTCCCACGCGTTCACGCTTGAGCGGGTCAGACCCATCGAACGCGCCAAATCGCTTTGGGTCAACCCGATACGTTCCCGTAGAAGCCTGATCCTCTCTGACAATGAGAATAATTCTTTTAACATACTGTATCCGCCGTTTCTTTCACTGCCTGAAGGATTCAAATTTCTTCATCAAAGCAAAGATGATTTCCTTTTCATCCTCCGCCAAATGGTCTACCCTTACCGTCACGCTTCGCTCTACTCCCAAGAGATAATCAGTGCTTACCCTAAACAGCTGCGCAAGTTCCACCAAGTATTGCGTCGACGGGGTGTTGATTCCCATTTCCCAGGCGTTTACGCTGGAGCGGGTAACGCCCAATTTTCGCGCCAAGTCGCTCTGCGTCATTTGATTCAGTTCCCGAAGATTCTTGATTTTCTCACAAACCATGATCGTTTATCACCTTTCACATCAACGTAAGTTTCGTTACGTTCACAATGATAAACTATCGTGTTCGACATGACGTTATCAAGATTGATCATTTTTAGTTGACAAACGAGAACTAGTTGTGATACAATGGAAAATGGCAAGGTTGACCGCTCTTTCTATTTTCGCGGATACGGTTTTTGCTCGTCCGTCAGCTCCGCCAGATAATCCATGCTTGTATCCAGCGCAACGGCCAGACTTTTGCACTGCTCAAAGGTCATCCATCGTTTGCCCTGTTCGATTTTAGAATAATCGCTTTGGTCAATGCCGGTCAGCATTTGAATTTTGATCTGCGTATAGCCTTTTTCTTTTCTGAGTTTTTGTAATCTGTTCACAATTATCACCCAGAAAATTATGGCATATTGACCTATTGACAATAAGGTGTTTTTGACCTATAATAATTTCAATATGATTTTACGTTCCGTTCAGCCTTTGCGCGGTAATTTGTAAAGTGTGCAACTCCACTTTATTAGGGCGTGTTTGAAAAAACCACGCGCACGTCTTTTTGGCGCTTTTTCCGCCGCACTGCGTTAAAATTTCTTAAAATACGGGAGTATTCTTTCAAAATTTTATCTTGTGCGGCGAAAAAA
>WRED01000036.1 GCA_009779495.1 Oscillospiraceae bacterium
TTTCGTCCCGCAAGTAAAAAAGCGCAGGAATAATTTGTTTATTGCGAGCATTTTTTGCGCGGCAGGACGGAAAAAAGACCGTTTACGCCGCCGTGAGTAGTTTCCGAGGAGGTCTAATACCTATTTTTCTTCCTGCGCCTGCCCGCAGCGACCGCAAAAGCCACTGTGCTTCCCAACAGCGCCGCCGCAGCCCGCGCAGGTTTCGCCGAGCTTCGCCCCGCAGTTGGTGCAATAGGTGTTCTCGCGCCCCATCACAGCGCGGCACTGGTAGCACACCTGGTTGATGCCCTTGTAAATCAGATAAACCAGAAGTCCCGCGATATTTGTGAATAACGCGAGCAGGCCCCAGGTTTCACCGCGCAGTTTGGATTTCTGCGCGTCGGCATATACCCAAAGCGCCACAAGGGCCCAATACAGCATGAAGAACAGCATCACGGCGGCGGCAACGATTCTCAGCGCGAGCGCCGCGCGGGGCACCGGGCGGAAATCGAACAGCAGCACCACGGTTTCGCCATTCTGGCGGATATGCCAGGATTGTATGGGATATACTTTCTGATTGATGGGTTCGAGCAACACGTCTTTTTCGCTGTCGAGCCTGTTGTGTCCCTCTCTTTCGTCAATGACAGCCCGCAGGGGATCGGTCAGATCATCGTCCAGCCATTGCAAAGCAATTCCGGGCTGCGACGGGTCGGTCAGCCTGCCGCGGCCGCGCTTTTCCTCGGCTTTCTCGAACGCCCAAACGTTGCCCTTGACGATCCCGCCGTCCTTGGCGCGGAAAACGATTGTGCGATCCACACTCAGCACAAGAGCCTCGGCAATTTCCGGGTGCTTTTCCGCGAAAGCGGCGATGTCCTCGTAGGCAGCCGGGGCTTTCCTCCGATCCGTCTCACTGATTTTCTCGTAATCAAGCGCGAGGGAAATCTTCGAGCGGAACAGGTAACCCAGCGCCGTTGCCGAGGCGATGCCGCAAACAAAAGCGGCAATGAGATAGATCGTGATTGCTTTCTTGAAATTCAGCTTGGCAAGTTTTTTCATGACGGTACAGCTCCTTTGCGAATTAAGATGACCGGGGAGGCCAGCAGCGTTCCCAGTCCCAAGAAGATCAGCACGGGTACGGCGAAAGCCGTTAGCGAAATGTCCAGCAGCACACAGCCCACCGGCACTATAATGAACAGGGCCAGCAACGCGGCAAAACAGTGGCGCAGGCGGCGGGCAAGGCGCTCCTGCCGCAATTCAAAACAGGTCTGCGTCAGTTCCGCATCCAGCGCGGCCAGCAGCTTTTCTTCATGATTCTCCATTTTTTATTCCTCCTAACGTTTTGCGCAGCTTTACCACGCCAAGATGTATCCGGCTTTTCGCTGTTTTGGGCTCACAACCCATTTGTGCCGCGATTTCCTCCAGGCTTTGCTGCTCGAAATGCCGCAGGCGCACGGCCAGAGCCTGTTCCGGCGGCAGGGTTTCAATCGCCCGCCGCAAAGCCTCGGCATCCTCCCGGCGCTCAATCTCGCTCTCGAAAAAATCGCCCGAAGGCAGTTCCTGCGCGTCAAAGTCAACAGTGATCTGCCGGTTGCGCCGCAAAAAATCCAAATAGCAGTGCTTGGCGATGGTCATAAGCCAGGTGGCGAACGCGGCCTGGCCGTTTGGTTCATACTGCCGTATGCTGCGGATGAGTTTGAGAAAGGTTTCCTGTGTGAGGTCTTCGGCGTCCTGCTCGCTCCCGGAAAGCTTCAGCAGGAATTTTTTCACATACGGGTAATATGCCAGGATCAGTTGCTGAAACGCCTCTTTGTCGCCGCCCTGCGCCGCGCGGAGCAATTTGCGTTCGTTTACCTCCAAGGGCCTCACCACCTATCTCGCCTATTAAACGTAGTATATCAAAAAAAGTTGGCGCGGACAAGTACGGCGTGAAAAAATAACTTCTGGCAGCTATATTTTTCCAAAGCGCTATATTTGCCACGATCATACCTAAAACAGTTTCGTGCGACTCTTTAGAGCCTGTTGACATGAGATTAAATGTTCATGATACAGTGGTGCCACTCCAAGACTCAGACTAAAAATTTAAGACTCGAAGCGACAGTAAATGGTCGTTTCGAGTCTTTGTAAAACTGTCCTTTCGTAATCTGCGTCACTTTTCAAGTGGTCTGACTATAATCTGCCGAATACGTAAGGAAATTGTGAAGATCCCCTGGGGCAACGTCGTAAACAACGGCTGCATCACAAATTTTCCGGACGACTGCATTGTGGAAACATCGGGATATATTAACGAAAATAGGATTAACATCTCACAAGCCGATGATTTGCCGTCAGGCTGCGCGGCGATCTGCTCTCAAAGTGTGTGGGTGCGGCGCCGGCGGTCGAGCCCGCCGCGTTCGGTGACGTTAAGCTGCTGCGTCAGGCGATGATGCTGGATCCGCTCACCTCAGCCGTATGCACGACGCTTTAAATCGTTCAAATGGCGGATAAACTGCTGATTGCGCAGGAAGAATGGCTGCCGCCGTACGCAAACACGACCTAAGGGCGCGGCGTTATTATCACAGCAGCGACTCAAACACCATGCGCTCACGCGGGACCGGGCGCACAGGGATAAACGTCACGCCGCCGCCCGACGTCACGGCGCGGAAATCGCGGTACTCTGTGTTTTCCGGGAATGCCGCGCCGCCCTCCGTGTACAGTGCGCCGCCCCGGCTGCCTGTGCGCTCCATTGTCCCCAGGGCAGAGACCAGCATCGCCCGGGCGCTTTCGAGCATGTCCGATTCATAGAAATATTCCGAAACGCTCCGGGCGCGGCGGTCCGGGCTGCGCAGCCGGGATTCTATCTGCTCCAGCAGCGCCGCCATGCCTTCGCGCTCCCGCAGAAAACCCGCGCAGCGGCTCATTTCGGCAGGCACGGCGCTTTCGGGGGTGCTTTGGTCAACCATAATCGCGGCAATTTGTTTTTCCAGCGCGCGCAGTTCATCCTCGCCTGTATGGGCGGGGATTTCTGTTTTTTCTCTCACTGCAATATGCGCCGCGGCACGCAGTCCGCCGACCTGTGTGCTGTTCAGCGCGCTGCCGCCGGGGCGCGTCAGGCCGAACACACCCGCCGCCTCGCCGACGGCGTACAGTCCCGGGACGCCGCTTTGGCCGTGTTCGTCCACAAGAACGCCGCCGTTGTTGTGCTGGGCGCAAACCGCGGCCTCCAGCGGCTCCCGCGCAAGATCAATGTTGTGGCCGCGATACAGCTCAATCGCCGCCGGATTGAGCCTGCCAAGCCGGGCGATTGGCGTTTCCGCCGCCGCGCCGCGCTCCGTGAGGTACCCTCGCACATCCTTTGGCAACGCGCCGAAAGAATAGCCCTTTGGATTTTGCCGGTAATCGAGGTACACCTGACGCCCCGCCGCCGTTTCGTCACGCACGAGCAGGTCGATTTTTGATGTGCCGTCAATTTTCCGGGCATCAAACGGCCACTGGGCGCCTTTGCAAAACAGCATGGCTGCCGCCGAATCGCCCAGCGCGCCCCAAAGAAAGTCGCGCTCCCGGCCGTTTGCGTCTTTGGAATATACGCGCGGCATAGCCTGGAGGTAGCTGCCCGAAAGATTCCAGCGAAAGCCCACGGAGGCAAGGCCGTACTGCCATTCGCAGAAATTCACAAGCCGTACGCCCGCCGCCAGCATCACGCCGGTCGCGCCGCGCTGAGACTGCGGATAAACGCTTTGGGCATAGATTCGCGCGGGCGCTCCTGTCGCGAACACGACGCTGCGGGCAAGCACGCGCACGGCTTCATCATTGCCGTTGAGCGCCAAGACACCCGCCGCCCGACCGTCACGCAGGAGGATCTTGATGACCTGCATACGGTCCAGCAGCGGAGTTTTGTTCTTATATAGAACTTGATCCTCAAGGCTCTCCACCATGCGTTTTGACGTCAGCGGCCCGACAGACGTCGCCCTGCCGCCCCGGTCATGGTCGGTGACATAGGATGGAAAGCAGCCCCATGGATCTTGCGGGAACGGCACGCCCAGCTCCAGCAGGCGGTAAAAGCAGCGCAGGGCGTTCGCGGCCTCGGTATAGGCCAGGACGCCATCACAACAGCCCCCGCGCATGAAATCCTCCGCCAGGGCGGCGGCGCAGTCGGGCGTTTGCCCGTCCAGCGAGGGCTTGTAATATGTTTGCTTGTCGCTCCCCGTGTTGCGCGACGTGCCGCGTTCGCGGCCATTTGTCAGTATAGCGATATCGGTCACGCCAAAGCGGTGCAGGGCGTCCGCCGCCGCGTAGCCCGCCGCTCCCGTGCCGATGATCAGCGCGTCGTAGATGTGCATTTGATCCTCCTTACAGCCGTTGTACTGAAAACCCGCCGTCCGCGTGTATCACCGTGCCCGTACAGAAATCCAGTTGCCCGCGCGCCAATGAAAGCACGCAGGCCGCCACGTCCTCCGGGGTTCCAAGGCGTTTGACAGGCGTCAACCCGTCGGCGATCCGGGCGGCATATTGCTCGCGCACGGCGGCGGTCATGTCCGTTTCGATGATGCCGGGGCTGACCTCGAACACGGAAATGCCGTCTCCCGCCAGCCGCGCCGCGAAGAGCTTCGTCATCATGGAGATTCCCGCTTTCGACAGGCAATATTCGGCACGGTTGACCGAGGCCGCGTATGACGACACCGAGCTGATGTTCACGACGCGCCCGCCGCCCTGCGCCAGCATCATTTTGGCGGCGGCCTGCGTCAGGAAAAAAGCGCCCTCCAGGTTTATGTCCATGCAATGATGATATTCTTCGAGGCTGATGTCCAGCATGTCACGGCGGTTTTTCGGAGCGACGCCCGCGTTGTTTACAAGCAGATCGACCCCGCCGAACACGCCCGCCGCCATTTCCAGCAGGCACTCCCGGTCCTGCGCCAGGGCAATGTCGCAAGGGCAGAACAGAAAATCCCCGCCGTGGATTTTTTGCAGCCGCGCCGTACTTTCATTTTCGCTCCGCGCCGCGGCGAGCACCTTAAAGCCGTCCGCGAGCAGCGCTTCGGCGATAGCCAGACCGATCCCGCGGCTGCCGCCCGTTACGATTGCTGTCATGATTATGATCAATCCTTTACGTATTTTTTATAATAAGGCATATAAACCTCCGTGTCACGTACAGGGCATCCCGCGATGGTTCCCGCCCGCATCAGTTGCGTGCATTTGCCGCAAGCGAGGCAGGTCTTGTGCCTGTCCAGTCGTCCCCGCTCCGTGAAGTCCCGGAAAAAATCCGGGTAAGCGAAAGTCATGCGTCCGAATCCGGCAAGCTTTGCCGCGTCCTCTTCCAAAAGAGCGTCGGCATACTCCACGCAGTTTTCGCCGGGAAAGCTCAACCCGGAAGCCGCGATCGCCAGCTCCGGGAAATCCGACTGCAGTTCGCCGGTGACGGCGCGGATGCGCTCCATGCCGATGTCACCCGGCTCCGGCCCGATTCGCGCGGGGCGGTTGATGTGCGGGATCAGATAAGGGTTGCCCAGCGTGATGTTCACCATTTCGCAGTTGAAACGATCTCTTAATATACGTAGAACCTCTTTACATTCAGTCAAGTCGATTTCATTTTGTTCGGACACGCCGTACCCGTGGGGGAAAGGGAATCCGTCGCAGGCGTTGAGCCGCGTCGTGAGCAGCGTGTGCGCCGGGAGCGATTGCCGCGCCGCCTCCATGCAATCGAGGAACAGCCGCGCGCGGTTTTCGAAGCATCCGCCGTACCGTCCCGGGCGGTCATACGCCGAAAGGAACTCGTTGAGCAGATAGCCGTGGCAGCATTTCACGTCCGCGCCGTCGAAGCCGACCTCCGCCGACAGCTTCGCCGCGTCGGCATAAGCGTACGTTAATTCCGCGCAGTAATCGTCTGTCACGATTTGGTATGGCTGATCCTCGCGGCCTTGCTCCCAATGCGCGTTGCGGTAGGCGACTAATGGCGCGGGCGTGCCGCGCGGCTTTGAGAACCGCCCGGCGTGGGTCAGCTGTATAATGATTTTCGGCACGGCGCCCGTTTCTTTCAGCGCCTGTTCGCGGCCGGCTTCCAGCAGACGCTTGAAGCTGTCAGCCGTGCCGGGACTCAGAAAAAGCTGGCGGGGATTTGCCCTGCCCTCAGCCCGCACGGCGACGGCCTCAAACCAAAGTATGGCCGCACCGGCACCGGCAAAGCGCATATAGCGGCGAAAGGTCAGCTCACCAACGCCGCCGTCAAAAGTGCCGTCGCAGCCCTCCATAGGCTGAAACACCACGCGGTTAGGCAGCTGCCATCCGCCCAATTGAAGAGGTTCGTTGATTTTATTCACAGCAGTCCTCCTAATCCCCAATTCCCAATCTCTCGCAAGCGCGCCATATCACACGCAAACGCCTCCGCACTGCCGCGCTCGCAAAACTCCAGCAGAACCGGCCCGCCGAAGTCCTTTTCACGCAGGGCATGGACAATACGCTCCACGCAGCCGTCCTCTTTTTTACGGAAGCGTTGGTTTCGCCTGACCTCCGAAAAGGAAACGTGGGCCGCGCGCACGTACGGATATGTCTGCTCCAGCCGCTCAAGGTCGGCGGTCATGTCGAGATACAGCGACTGAAAATATGTGCAAAATATAGGTGAATCAATATCACGCAAGAATCGCAGCGACGTTGGCAGCGAGTCGTTATACGTGTTGGGGTGCGCCTCCGCCGCCACTGTCAGCCCGTAGTTTGCGGCTGTTTGGATCATGCCGCCGGCGTCCTCGAGAAGTTTTTCGTACTCTCCCTCGCCGGTACGCGCGCTGCCCCGCTCGCCAAGCCACACGCGGATAAGCCCCGCGCCGAGCGCCGAAGCGGTTTCGCAGAGGTTCTCCCAGTGCGCGCCGTCCTGTGTCCCCACGCGGTAATAGCTTCCCAAAGAGCGTCCGGCGATTCCCAAAGCGTCACATCGCCCGGCAATATCCGCCGCGATCCCGGGGGACGGAACATGTAGGTCGCTCCACTCGATCCAGTCAGCATGAGCCGCCGCGCCCAGCTCACAAATTTCTTCCGCCGGCAGATGCCGAAAAGTTGTACTTGTAAACCCTATAATCATAGCATAACTCCTAATCCCTGATTCCCAACGCCTAATTCCTCGCCAACGGCGTCACGCCATTCTTTCCAGCTTTTCCATCGTAACCTCATAGATAAGAGGTTCGCCCGCGATATAACGCTCCAGTTCATCAAGCATGTCACGCGCCATGCGGCCGCACTCGCGCCCCATGCTGCCCGCGATGTGCGGCGTGAAATACGCGTTTGGGCACCACCACAGGGGACTCAAAAACGGC
Source organism: Oscillospiraceae bacterium (assembly GCA_009779495.1). GTDB lineage: Bacteria > Bacillota > Clostridia > Oscillospirales > Acutalibacteraceae > UBA1425. The sequence goes on from WRED01000036.1 coordinate 7,257, forward strand.
GTGACTTCATTTTTCAGCACATCCAGAAGCGCCGTCCTGCCTGGACGCCGCCAAAGCGCCAGCGCCAGCGCGCCCTCTTTCACCTGAGCGCCGCGCCCCGTGTTGATGAAAGCCGCCCAAGGCTTCATGAGCGTAAACAGCCTGCCGTCCAGGACGTCGCACAGCTCAGGTTTGTTCGCGAGATGATTGCTGATGACGTCGCATTCCGCGAAAAGCTCTTTTAGCGAGACAAGCGACAGGCCAAGCTCCGCCGCCCGCTCGGCTGGCAGAAACGGATCGTAGGCGAGCACCCGCGCGTCGATGGTTTTGAGCCTTTCGGCCACAAGCGCGCCCACCGCGCCCACGCCCAGCAATCCGATTTTCAGCCCGTAATTCCCTGGCGCGCCGCGGCTTTTCTGAAACGCAAGCGGCAGGGCGAGGCGGTAGTATTTCTGCGCCGGAAAAGCGCCCTTCGCGGCAAGGCAAATCTGCGCGAAGGTGAATTCCGCCACGGGAACGGCGTTGGCGGCGGCGGCGCACGACAGGCGCACTCCACGCTCAAGGAGCGGGCGGGCGAAGCCCTGAACCGTCCCGGCCGCGTAGAAGCAGGCGCGGAGGTTCGGCAGCCACTGCGACAGCTCGTCCGCCGAAAGCGGCGGAATCCCCCATGTGGCGACGGCAACCTCGCACTCCCGCAGGAATTCCCCGTGCGCCGGAAAATCGCCCTTTGAGAGCAAGGGAGAGCAGTCCCCGAGAGCGGAAAGGCGGCTCATAGCCTCCGCGCCGAAAACGGAATTGAAGCGGTGTTTGCTGTTGCCGAGAAGGGCTATTTTCATGTTTGTTTCTCCTAACTTACCAAGCCGTGACCTCAACAGTAATCGTGGCGCTCGCCGCGTTTTCAATATGTATGGTCAGCTTTTTATATTCGATGTTCCCCTCTGGATCATGCCGCGCGGGAGAGCCGGGCAGCGGCGCGGCGTCCATGACAGTAAACACGGCGCCGCCGTCCCCGTCGCCCCGCACGTCCATCCGGGCGGTGACCGTCTTGCCGTCCTTGCGCAGGGCAGCGGTCTTGCCGCTTTCGGAAATCTCAATCTCCGCCGTGGTATGGGCGAACCAGTAAATCTCGCTGGGCCGTTTGCACGAAACCCGGTCTGTCACACTGATTCCCGCGTCATCAGGCAGCAGGCTGAACTCCCGCGTGACGGACTTGACGCCGTGGCGAAGATAAGCCTGCGTCATGTCAAGCACGGCGGTGTTGTCCTCGAAAGAAGAGAACCGCGCCCTCGCGAACGGATACTGATCCTCCCAGACCAGCTTCATCGCGGGGTTGATGACGAGGGTGTTGTGCCCCTCGGCCCTTTTGCGGTAGTTTTTCCAGCGGCCGCCGCCGATCAGCCCGTTGAAGTAGCCGGGGCTGTTATAGTCGCACTTGCCAAGATCCTCGAACCAGCGCACGCCCCGGCTTTCATAGACAAACGTGCCGATGTCAAGGTCGCCGTGGTTCGTGTAATTGTAGCCGCCCTTGATACCCGCGTATGTGGCCAACGGATCGCAGTAGGCGGTTCGCATCAGGACGAATTCCTGACCCGAATCGGAGCACAGGTGAACGGAGGTGTCAAGCGTAAGCTCACCGGGATCGCCGTTCAGATCGGGATCGCACCAGAGCGCGCTTAAAGCGAACTCACGCGCCTGCTCAGACGCGCCTGTCTGAATCCCCGCAACAGGCGTATCCTTGGGACGCGGCAGACTTTCGCTGTAGGACAGCCGCTGATATGCCGCGAGCATCGGCTCGTCCGCCTCTGACGCGAACCAGAAGATCACCGGCGAAAACGGCGGGAAGCTGCGGTTGTCCCCGGTGTTGAAAGCGCCCGTCGGCGTGCTGATGTACAGCGGGAAATGCCCAAGCCCGTCAAATCCCGGCAGTTCGGACAGCCCATAATCCGTGCCCAAAAAATTCCGCGACGTGGCGATGAAATAGACAAGATATGACGTGCCGTATTCCCAGTAGCTGTTGCCCTCGGCATAAACGCCGTCGGGCCTGAAAGAGGTCATGGCGGCGGGCATGGAATAATACGCCTTTCGCAGGAATTTGGCGGCATAGTCAGGGTAACGGTCATAAAAAACCATGCAGGCCGTGCCGAGCGCCCCGTAGCAGACGCTGTTCCAGTTGATCTTCGACCAGCTCCACCAGTTTTTGAAAAACCTGAGAGGGTTTGCGGGGTCTCCGGGCGTCAGCGCGTAATCGCGGACGGTTTGCGCCAGAAGATCCTTTTGATCATCCGGTAGCGCGTCGAAGAACCAGTCGCAGCCTATTGACACGGCTAAGGTCATCTCAGCCGTGTCGAGAAAGTGCGCGGGATGCCAGTCCCCGAAAGAGCACACCCGCGAAAGCTCCGCCCACCCGCGTTCAGCGTAGCGTTCGTCCCCGGTGACTTGCCACACAAAGCCCAGCGTGACGATCCTGTTGAGGACCTCGCGTGACACCTCAAGCAGCCGCTCTCCGTCCGGGAGGATGTACTCGCAGGGCGGCGCTGAAAGCAGGCAATCAGCCTGCTCCAAGGCGTAGGCAAAGGCGTCACGTATGTACTGATCCCCTTGAGGCTTCGCGATTTCCGCGCGGACACGGTCAAACTGCGATTTTGTTGCCAGGACAAAGGGATGCTCCGCGTTCTCAAAAGCGGCGTCAAGGTCGGCTCGCAGCTGGCGTTTCGGGATTTTACGCAGGTCGTGGGAGAGCGTCAGGTAGTCAAGCCCAACCGCCGCCGTGTCCATGAGCATTCTCGGGATATGCCATATGGAGCTTGCCGCGACCGCAATCACCGTGAAACAAACGCAGAGCAGCTTTGCTTTTGTGGATATGCGCTTTTGGGTTGCTTCTTTTTTCATATTAACTTCCATTCCGCCGCATCGTGCGGTGTATTATAATCAGCGTGAAACACTCAGCGGTACAAATAGGACATGAAAATGTGTCTTTCATGTTAAACTCACCAATTATGAAAAGAAATCCAGCGACTTCCTTCCGCTGATTTTGTGCTTGCCGTCGAATACGTCGATGACGAGATTCCCGCTGACACCCGCAAGGGAATAGACGCGCCAAATCTCCGCGTGAGCTTTCTCCGCGCCCGCTATCGGGAACAGCTTATCGCGCCGCCCGGACTCAATGCAAAGCCGTCTGGGCGCGATAGCGGCGGCAAGGTCATACGGCTCGCCCACGGACAGCAACCCGTGAATGTAGTTGTCGGCGCAGTGCCACATGGCGAGAACACTGTCTTGCAAGGTGTTCACATAGCCGCTTACCACAGCGCGGCTGACACGCTCGTCCGCGCACGCCGTAAACAGCGAAACAAGCCCGCCGCCGGAAATCCCCATGCACCCCAGGCGGGCGGGATCGACGCCGCTTTGCGATTCAAGAAGATCAAGGCAGCGCACAGCCTGAAAAACCCGCAGCGCCGCCGTGGACGTGCCGCACAGGTGCAGCGCGGACGTGACGGCGTAGCAGGAGCTTGCGTAAAACGGCTTGCGCTGATCCCCCCGAAAGCGCGCCTCCCCGAAAGCGATAAGCTCAGGCACGGCGACGGTGCAGCCGCGCTGCGCCAGTTCCACGGCGAAGTTCTTTTGATAGTTGTCAAGAAAATTGACGGGCCTATACCGTCCGCGCTTATCAAGCCGCAGTATCTGCCGCGCGCCGTAGCCGTGCCCGCACAGCGCCGCCACGCCGTAGCCGCTGGGCGTTTCGGGCGTGAGCAAATACACGAGCATGTGCCAGCCGCGGCAAATCTCCACGGAAAGGCGCGTTTCGGTGTAGCCTTGGCGATGAGCGGTGTTAAGCGCGACCGGGCACAACTCCTCGCATCGCCCGTATAAGGTGTCCACGGCGAGCAGCTCACGCAGGGCTTGCCGCACACCCGCGCCGGCTTTCAGGGCGTCTTCGGCGGTATGCGCATAGGCAAAGGGCGAGGCATAACTGTATTGGCGCAGGGATGAGAGGTAGTCGTTCGGGGCGAAGTCAACGTTTTTCTTCATATGTGTATTTCCTCCGCAACCTCCATCGCGTGCCCCGAAAGCAGCAACCGGCCCGTCACGTCGGCCAATGTGTCACGCGTCGGGTTTTCGTCGTATTTCGACGCCTCCTGTTGAAAATTCATAAGACATCCCTCGGTTCATAGTTATATAAAAATATTGTACTATGCGTACGATGAAGTGTCAATATGTTATGCGGTAGATTTCTGGTTTTTTCAGCCGGGAGCTTTAGAGCCTGTTGACACGAGATGTAAACGCCCATCTTTTGGCAAATTTCGCGTCATACTGCGTAAAATTTTCTCACAATCCGACAGGATTCTATCAAAAATTTTTCTTGTCTGAGACGAAATCCGCTCAAAATCTGAACATTTATTCTCGTGTCAACAGGCTCTAGGAGTATGCCTTAGTTTAGCTTATGAATCCCCCGGGAGCTTCCGTTAATCTATATCGCAACGGCGATCCTTTACAAGAGCGATATCCTGCTGATGCCCGTTAAAACAAGGAAAATCATCTGTGTCTGCTTACTGGTAGTTACGATGCTTTATGCAGGAGGAATTACAGCCGGTTCTGACAATATTATAGGTTGCTATAACCAAACGAGCGCAGCCGCAAGAAGAGTAACGGCACGGAAGAAAACAGCCTATAGTATCCTAAACTTTCATATCGCTCTTCAACCGCGAAATGATCCGTTTCTCCAGCCGTGAAATATAGCTCTGCGAGATTCCCAGCAGCGACGCGATCTCCTTTTGCGTGTGCTCTTTCCCCCCGCCGACGCCGAAGCGCATGTGCATAATGAGCTTCTCGCGGTCGTCAAGGGTGTTAATGGTTTTAATGAGGCAGTTCTTTTCGTCCTCGTCCTCGATGGCGCGGTTGACCACATCGGGGTCGCTGCCCAAAATGTCGGACAGCAGCAGCTCGTTCCCGTCCCAGTCGATGTTGAGCGGCTCGTCTATGGACATCTCCGTACGGGAAACGCTCGTCTTGCGCAGGTGCATGAGTATTTCGTTTTCGATACACCGCGACGCGTAGGTTGCCAGCTTTATGTTGCGGTCGGGGCAGAACGTGTTGACGGCCTTGATCAGCCCGATCGTCCCGATGGACACGAGATCCTCCACATCCACGCCGGAGCTCTCAAACTTCCGCGCGATATACACGACCAGCCGCAGGTTATGCACGATAAGCGGCTCCCGGGCGCTCTCGTCGCCGTTTTGGATGCGGAGCATGATCTCCGCCTCCTCCGATTTACCCAGCGGCGGCGGCAGGGTCTGCGGCCCGTTTATGTAAAAGACGGATTCAATAATACCCAGCTTAAGCTTTATTTTCACGACGAGCGACTGAACCTTTGAGCGCAGACTCATGTATCTTTCCTCCTGATTCCAATTCATCAAAAAGGCTGCCGTTCAGCAGCAGGCTGTATTCCCCGTTCGACAGGCGTTCATCCGTAACGCCCACAAATATATCGGCTCTTTCGCAGTATTGGCCGCCGCACTCCACTTTAAGTTTGTCGCACCGAAACGCCGGCAGCAGTCCCCTGTGATTGACCGCGCTGAAAGGGATCACCCGTATGCGCCCGTCCCAGCCCGACGCGATTTCATCCTCCGTCAGGCGGTTTTCCCTGAAGAACCCATGCAGCTGAGGCGGAATCAGCGGCTTCACCAGCGCGTATTCGGTGATGATGACAGGCCTGCCGGTAAAGCTGTCCGTCAGGTGGTTGCCCGTGTCGAACATGGCCGGGCCGGATACGCGCAAGTCCCCGACTGTTATCTCCGCTTTACCGAAATGCGTCGCGGGCGCCCTGCGCCTGATCAGCGCCGACACGCCTGAAATCACCAGATAGCAGATCACGGTCAGCGCGATCAGCGTCCCGACGCGTATATTGAAATACACCGCGCCGTTATTGTAGACCATGCTGTTCGGCATCAGAAAAGAGAGCGCCAGCATGAGTCCCGCAAAGATGAAGTTGACAAGAAAAAACGCGCCGTACAGCCGCAAAAACTGGAGGATGAGCCTGATCTTGAACGAGCACAGCACGATAATCGCCGACAGCGCGACCTTGACGAATACGGACAGCCAGACCCGCATCCCGGGCACAAAAATGATAAGCGACCCTGCCCCGCCAAGCGCCGCGCCCAAAAGTATCCGCGGGCGGCTGAATTCCGCCCCGGCGATCAGCGCGCCGGACAGGATCAGAAAGTAGTTGACGACGATGTTGATGAAAACCAGCTCGTCTATGTAAATGACCTGGGCCAAAAATAATCCACTCCGCTCTCAGTTCTGAACACTCTTATTATAATCCGGCGGCGGCCAAGATTTTGTCAGATTATGGACACGCGGCGAGATTTTTTGATTGAGGACCTGTTACAAAATTGTATCTGAATTGTAACCGTTTTGTAATTGACTTTTCAGGTTGAATCGCTTATAATATCGCTTGAGGGGAGAAATGAACCTCTTCGGTTCATTAATAAAGCGCTGAAAGGATAGCGAAAAATGATGAAAAAATCTGTACTAAAAAGAGCGGTGTCGATTTTGCTGGCGGGAATTATGGCGGTTTCGGTGTTTACGGTAACGGTGGCTGCCGCGCCGGGGGATAGCTTTAGCGAGGCTATTACGGTGACCGGTGATTTTTCCGCTACGGTCAAGCATAGCTTCTTCAAAAGAACCTATGCTTATTACAAGTTTGTTCCGGCGGAAACCGGCTGGTACGAAATCTATTCTGATTGTAATTATGACCCGGCAATTGCGCTTTTCGATGGCGAGGAAGAATGGCTTGCCTACTCAGACGATACTCATTCAGGCGATGTGACTAATTACAATTTCGACCTGATTCACTATTTTACAGCGGGTGAAACCTACTATTTTCAGCTGCATACATACGAGTCAAAAACGGTTACATTTGACGTGAAAATTGATTTTTTGGGCGCAGTGGAAACTGAAGTCATCTCGTACCCGGACAAGAACGAGTATATAATGGATTATGAATGTGGTATTTACGATGAGGATAAGTATTATATTTCCCTCGATTTTAACGGCTTTGAGGTCAAGCTTACGTTTGAAAGCGGCAAAGTCTTTAGTTTGAAAGATTGGGATGTCTATTATTTATTTGAAGTATGTTACGATAAACCTGTCATTGGAATAAACGAAATTTGCTTCAAAATCGGGAATGATACCATATTTATATGGGGCATTGAAATCGTCGAAAATCCTGTTGAGAGTATTGAGGTCGTGAAGCTGCCGGACAAAATTGAATACACGTATGGGTTGGACGGCTATTCATATGGCAATGGAATCTTATATATCTACCCTGACACCACGGGCATGGAAATCAAAATAAACTACATTGACGGTACAAGCGAAATCGTTAAGTTTGATGATATTCAAGGCGACTGGGATATCATCCATAACGAACACCAGATATATGTAGAAATAAGTACAGGACTTTGTACAATCGGCAAAAACACTGTGTATGTGGACTATCTCGCACGAATAGCGACATTTGAAATCACCGTGGTAAAGCCTACTATGGCTCAAACTTTCTTCATCGGCCTGATAAATATTGCCGAATTTTTCTCTTCAATCAGTATCATTCGTTTAGGCGTCTGGGACAGTATCGCGTCATGGTTCCGCGACATTGCCATTAAAGTCGGCTGATAAGCACAAAACAACCCGCGCCGGGACATCATCCGTCCCGGCGCTTTCTCATACAAATTTTTCATTGTCAAAAAATAAAACGCCGCCGCTCCTATAAACAGCGGATCGGCGCAAAGAATAAAAGTTGTACAAATCATGAGAAAGGAGTTGGTTGAATGAGAAAGACGTTGTCGGTATCACTGAAATACGCGTACATTTTCCTGTACGGGGCGTTCATCTACAGCGCGATAGAGGTCGCGTTCCGCGGCTACACCCACTGGTCCATGACGCTGACGGGCGGCACGGCTTTGGTCGCGATATATCGCATGAACATGTTGATGAGCCGCAAAAGCCTGCTGTTGCGCTGCGCGGCCGGATGCGCCGTCATCACGTCGATGGAGTTTACCGTCGGCTGCGTCGTGAACCGCTGGCTGCATATGGGCGTGTGGGATTATTCGCACATGCCGCTGAATGTGCTGGGGCAGATTTGCCCGCTGTTTTCGGGAGCATGGTTTCTGCTGTGCATACCTGCGATTGCGATTTGCATGTTTCTTCATAAAAGGATATTTGAAAATACGTCTATGTAACGTACTAAAACATCATAAATATGCTATTGTCAAATAAAATACGTTTTATTGATGTAAGGACACTTTTATGAAAAAGATAAATTTCAATGATAACAAAAATATAATCTCCAAACAGCTAAAATTAGCGCGAATCAACGCCGGGTTGACGCAAAGCCAGCTCGCGGCAAAAATGCAGGTCCTGAACATTAACATTGACCAGCAGATGATCAGTAAAATCGAAAACAACATGAGAATCGTCACCGATTATGAGCTTGTGTGTTTTTGTGAAATTCTGGGGATCGATGAAAAAACCCTGTTGAAGGACTATTACAGTCAAATCATATAAATATAACAAACGCAAAAGGGACGGCTTTCACACCGTCCCTTTTATTTTCACGCAGTTCTTACCCTAACCGCGTCTACCATCTACAATCTACCGTTCTAGCATCTGGATTAGTACATCCCGCCGCCCTGCGCCGCCATAGCCGCGTTCGCCGCCGCGTCAGCCGCCGGGTCCGGCTTGTCTGCCACAAGGCTCTCAGTCGTCAGAACCATCCCCGCCACGGACGCCGCGTTCTGTAAAGCGAAGCGCGCGACTTTCGTCGGGTCAATGATGCCGACCTCCGCCATGTCCACATACGCGTCCTTGGCAAAGTCGTAGCCGTAGTCGTTCTTGTCGGCGCTTACAATGTTGTTCAGGATGACGGAGCCTTCAAGTCCCGCGTTGGCCGCGATCTGGCGAACCGGCTCCTCGAGCGCTTTCACGACGATATTGACGCCGGTTTTCTCGTCCGCATCATCGGTATCAAGCAGCTTCTCAACATCCTTGACGGCGTTGATGAGCGCTACGCCGCCGCCGGCCACGTAGCCTTCCTCCACGGCCGCCTTGGTCGCCGCGAGGGCGTCCTCTATGCGGAGCTTCTTCTCTTTCATCTCGGTTTCGGTCGCCGCGCCGACTCTGATAACCGCCACGCCGCCTGACAGCTTCGCGAGCCTCTCCTGGAGCTTCTCACGGTCAAAGTCGGAGGTCGTGTTCTCTATCTGAACCTTGATCTGCGCGATCCTGCCCTGGATCTCGTCCTTGCTGCCGGCGCCGTCCACGATGATGGTATTTTCCTTGGAAATCTTGACTTGACGCGCTTCTCCCAGCTGTGAAAGCTGTGTGTCGGCAAGCTCAAGTCCCAAATCGGCGGAAATGACCTCGCCGCCCGTAAGGATAGCGATATCCTGGAGCATCTCCTTGCGCCTGTCTCCGAAGCCGGGAGCCTTGACGGCAACACAGGTAAACGTGCCGCGCAGCTTGTTCAGCAGGATGGTCGAAAGCGCCTCGCCCTCAACGTCCTCCGCGACGATGACAAGCTTCTTGCCAGACTTGAGTATCTGCTCCAAAAGCGGCAGAATCTCCTGAATGTTCCCGATCTTTTTATCGGTGATCAGCAGAAGCGCGTCGTCGATAACGGCTTCCATCTTATCGGTATCTGTCACCATATACGGCGAAATATAACCGCGGTCAAACTGCATTCCCTCGACGACGTCGGAATCCGTAACGGCGATTTTCGACTCCTCGACAGTGATCACGCCGTCGGCGGTCACTTTGTCCATGGCGTCGGCAATGATCGCGCCAAGCTCCTCATCGCTTGACGAAATCGTCGCGACTCTCGCGATATCAGCGGAGCTTGTAACCGGCTTCGAGTTCGCTTTCAGGGACTCGACCGCCGCGTCAACGGCTTTCTGTATGCCCTTTTTGACGACCATGGGGTTCGCGCCGGCCGCCACGTTCTTCATGCCCTCGCGCACCATGGCCTGGGCAAGCAGTGTCGCGGTCGTCGTGCCGTCGCCGGCGACATCGTTCGTCTTTGTCGCGACCTCTTTCACGAGCTGGGCGCCCATGTTTTCAAAGGCGTCCTCAAGCTCTATATCCTTGGCGATGGTGACGCCGTCGTTCGTGATCAGCGGAGAGCCGTATTTCTTATCGAGAACTACGTTCCTGCCCTTGGGGCCCAATGTGATCTTGACTGTGTTGGCCAGCTTGTCGATGCCGGTCTGAAGCGCCTTGCGGGCCTCTTCCCCGTAAATGATTTGTTTTGCCATGTTCAAATCTCCTCCTTCTTACTCTTACGATTCAACGATCGCAAGGATGTCGCTCTGACGGACGATGGTGTAATCTTCCTTGTCCAGCTTGACCTCGGTGCCGGAATATTTTCCCGTGATCACCCTGTCGCCGACACTGACGTACATCTGAACCTCTTTGCCGTCAACGAGTCCGCCCGGACCGACCGCCACGACCTCGGCGATCTGCGGCTTTTCCTGCGCGGACGCCGCTAAGATGATGCCGCTCGCCGTTGTTTCCTCGGCCTCGACAAGCTTCACGACGACGCGGTCAGCCAATGGTTTAAGTGTCATATCCATACCTCCATTTTATAATATGGCAAGATTTTAGCACTCATTATCCCTGAGTGCTAAAATATATTTTAGCGGATTTTCAGAAAAAATCAAGAGGTTTTGCAAAATTTTTTTTGGATTGATGAAAAAGTTTACAGTTGGGTAATAATTTGAGTGGCAACCTGCTTCGTGTCCCGCGCAATCAAAAGCTCCTCATTCGTCGGCAGCACAAACACACGCACCTTTGACTGCGGCGTTGACAACTCGCCCTCCGCGCCCAAGACAAGCTCTTCATTGCGTTTTGGGTCGAACGTTATTCCCAAAAACGAAAGGTGCTTGCAGACGCTTTCGCGCATATTGATGGAATTTTCGCCGACGCCGCCCGTAAAAACGATGGCGTCAACGCCGTCCATGGCGGCCGCGTAGCTCCCGATGAACTTGCGCACCTGATACCGTTGCATACGCAGAGCAAGCAGCGCGCGGCTGTCTCCGGCGTTCATCGCGGCAACCAGGTCACGGTCGTCACTGGACAGGCCGGAAATTCCCAGCTTACCTGATTTTTTGTTCAGCACGGCGTCGGTCTCTTTCGCCGTCCAGCCCTCTTTCTCCTGCAAATACAGGAGGATCGACGGGTCTATCCCGCCGCAGCGCGTCCCCATGATAAAGCCGTCAAGGGGCGTCAGGCCCATGCTCGTATCAATGACCCTGCCGTTTTTCACGGCAGTGATCGACGCGCCGTTGCCGATATGGCACGTCACGATCTTCAAATCCTCGACGCTCCTGCCCATGATCTCGGCGCACCGCTGACTGACAAAGCGGTGGGACGTGCCGTGGAAGCCGTAGCGGCGGATATGATACTTCTCGTAATATTCATAGGGAATCGCGAACATATAGGCTTCCTCGGGCATGGTCGAGTGGAACGTCGTGTCAAAAACAGCAACCTGCGGCACATCAGGTCCAAAGACATCCCGGCACGCCCGTATCCCCTGGACATTGGCGGGATTGTGAAGCGGCGCCAGATCGCTTAACTCCTCGACGACCTTGATGACCTCGTCGGTGATCAAAACGCTCTTATTAAACGTCGATCCGCCCTGCACGACCCTGTGGCCGACGGCGGCAACCTCGCCGAGAGAGTCTATGACCTTGCACTCGCCGCACGTCAGGATTTTCTTGATCTCCTGAAACGCCTGCGTGTGACTGTCAAGCTTTACCTCGTACTCAAGCTCGCGCCCGCCGGCCGCCGAGGCGCTGACCGCGCCGTCTATGCCGATCCTTTCGCAGATGCCTTTCGCGATCCACTCCTCCGTATCCATGTTGATCAGCTGATACTTCATCGACGAGCTTCCCGCGTTTATGACTAAAATTTTCAAACAAGTGACCTCCAAACCAAATTTTACTTGAAACAAAAGTCCAACTGTTATATTATATATAGTAAGTGATTTTTTTTCAAGTGATTTTATCTTTATTTTGTTTTTATTTACAAACTTTTCGATCAAATACTGAAATAAAGGAGAAAAAATATGAATCCCATATCTGAAAAACTGCAAAAATGCCATGAACAGGTCCGGCAAAAGACGGATTTCGTCCCCCGCGTCGCACTGATCTTGGGCTCCGGGCTTGGCGGCTTCGCCGACATGCTCGACGCCGAGACCATCGTCAATTACAGCGACATCGAGGGCTTCCCCGTCTCCACCGTGGCGGGTCACGCCGGGCGTTTCATCTTCGGCACGCTGGAGGGCGTACCCGTGGCCGTCATGCAGGGGCGCGTCCACTACTACGAGGGCTACTCCATGAGCGACGTGGTGCTGCCCGTGCGCCTGATGGGACTGCTCGGCGCAAAAACCCTGCTGCTCACAAACGCCGCCGGGGGGATTAACAGAAGCTTTTCCGCCGGCGACCTCATGCTGATCACGGGACAGATCAGCAGCTTCGTCCCCTCCCCGCTCATCGGCTTGAATCCCGGCAAGCTTGGCGTTCGCTTTCCCGACATGAGCGAAATCTACGGCAACGAACTGCGCGAATCCGTCAAAAGCGCGGCTCAAAGGCTTGGCGTCCCGCTCAGGGAGGGCGTTTACGTCCAGACGAGCGGCCCGAACTATGAGTCGCCCGAAGAAATACGGATGCTCGGGCTTTTGGGCGCGGACGCCGTCGGCATGAGCACCGCCTGCGAGGCGATCGCGGCCAATCATATGGGGATGCGGGTGTGCGGGATCAGCTGCATTTCGAATCTCGCGGCGGGGATCAGCCCAAACCCGCTGACGCATCAGGAGGTTCAGGATACCGCCGATAAGACGGCGCCGGTGTTTCGGGCGTTGATAAAAGAAGTTATAAAGTCCATCTGATTAAAATTTATTGCTTTTTTGCCGTTTCCGTGATATAGTAATGATGAGTGGAGGTGTTATAGCCATGGCGGTCAATCAAGAAATATTAAATATCACGGAAGCGATCAAGCAGGCAATTCCCGCTGAAATCATCTATTTGTTCGGTTCTTATGCTTATGGCACGCCGAACGAGGACAGTGATTATGACTTTTTCGTGGTTATACCGGACGGCGGAATCAAGCCGCTGGACGCGATGCAGAAAGCCCACAAGGCTCTGATTCCGGTCAACCGAAAAACTCCCGTAGACATATTGGCCGATTATAAAAGCAGATTCGAGGGCCGTAAACATCTTAATTCGTTAGAACGTAAAATTGCGAGAGACGGGGTGGTTTTATATGAGCGAGCATGATCTTGTTGCCGAATGGCTTGAGATAGCTTATGATGATTATGATTCGGCGAAATTTCTTTTTGACAATAAACGGCCAAATCCGCTTGAAATTATCTGCTTTCATTGCCAGCAGTCGGTGGATAAATCTTTAAAAGCCTTTCTCTGTTTTAATGATATTAAAGTTCCGAAAACTCACGCGACAAGAGTGCTTTGCGCGCAATGTGCGGATATCAACAATGATTTTTCGGATTATCTTGCACCTTGCGCGGAGCTGCAAGTTTACGCAACCGACACAAGGTATCCACTCCGAATAGAAATAGATGAGGCTAAAGCAGGAATAGCCTTATGGCAAGCATTGGAAATTTATAATTTCGTCGCAGGACTAATTCGTCCTGCTCTCAATGTCTGAAATAAGTTGTTTTATTTGTGAATAATTTGTAAACATTCCATCCCCTGCCCCGAAGTTGCTGTTTTTAATGCAACTTCGGGGCTTTTTGCGTCCAAAGGTGAGGACGCAGTTTCGCGCGTTCAAAATCCGCACAGCCGAAAGGAATCTGAAACATGAAAAAATGCAGCGCAAAGGAAACGCTCTTCTGCGTCATGTACGCCGAAAGCCGCAACGGCCGCGAGGCGGCCGCGCGGGCCGGCTACTCGATGCCCCAGAGAGCCGCCGTGAAGCTTCTGGAAAAGGCGTATATCAAAAAAGAGATCGCGAAAATCTCAGAGGCGAAAACGGTTGACATGAGCGAGGTTTGCGCGGGATACCGCAGATTGGCCTTCGGTTCGACGGCGGACGCGCTCAAGCTGCTCTTCACCGCCGACAGCCCCGGCGACGAGGCGCTCGAACGCTTCGACATGTTCAACGTGTCGGAGATCAAGCGCAAGAAAAGCGAGAAGGAAAGCACGCTGGAGATCAAATTCTTCGACAGGCTCAAGGCGCTTCAGCACCTGGAGTCCGCCGGCGGCGCGCTTTCGCCCGGAGACAACGCACTGCCATTCTACGAAGCGCTTGAAAAGAGCGCCGAAAAAATCACAAAAGGACAGTGAAGCGTGAACAAATACTTCTTAACTCTTTCGTTAAGAAGTACAGCAGCAATGAAAGGAGCGATTCCTGAATAGAAATCAGCGATTTCAAGGTCTTTTCCGAAAAGCAGCTGACCGTTTTGAACTGGTGGTGCAAAACCAGCCCCCATCACCGCTGTGACGCGATCATATGCGACGGCGCTGTGCGAAGCGGCAAGACCGTGTGTATGTCGCTCTCCTTTGTCTCCTGGGCATTCTACTGTTTTCGCGGCACCTCGTTCGCCATTTGCGGCAAAACAATCACCTCCCTGCGGCGGAACATCGTCACGCCAATATTGCCCTTGTTACGCGAACTCGGCTTTGTCTACGCCGAAAAGGTCTCACGCAATTACATCGACGTGAGCCGCGACGGCGTGACAAACAGGTTCTACTTCTTCGGCGGTAAGGACGAAAGCTCCGCCGCGCTGATCCAGGGCATGACCCTTGGCGGCGTACTGCTGGACGAGGTCGCGCTCATGCCGCGTTCTTTCGTCGAGCAGGCTCTTGCCAGGTGCTCTTTAGAGGGAGCAAGGCTCTGGTTTAACTGCAACCCCGAAAACCCGCTCCACTGGTTTTATGAGGAATGGATCAAAAGGGCGGAAGAAAAAAACTGCCTTTACCTCCATTTCGTCATGGACGATAACCCGTCGCTGGGAGCCGCTGTCATAAAGCGGTATAAGAGCCTGTACAGCGGCGCGTTTTACGAGCGGTTCGTTGAGGGAAAGTGGGTGGCTGTGTACGGGCTGGTTTACCCGATGTTCGAGCCGGCCGTCCACATTGCGGACGTGCGGGGAACGCCCCGCGAATATTACCTCTCCTGCGACTACGGCACAGTCAACCCGTCGTCCTTCGGGCTGTGGGGACGCGTGGACGACAAATGGTACCGTATACGCGAATATTATTTCGACTCGCGCAAAGAGCGTGAGCAGCGCACCGACGAGGAGCATTACCGCGCGCTTGAAGCCCTAGCCGGGGATCTTCCGATCGAAGCTGCAACTGCCGACCCGTCGGCGGCAAGCTTCCTCGAGTGCATACGGCGTCACGGCAAATTCCGGGTGATTCCCGCGAAGAACAACGTGACGGACGGAATACGCAAGGTCTCGTCGGCGCTCAAGGAACGTAAAATTTTCATCAGTCCCTCGTGCAAGGACGCGATACGCGAGTTCGGCCTGTACCGCTGGGACGACCGCGCCGTCAAAGATACCCCGCGCAAGGAGCATGACCACGCCATGGACGACATACGCTACTTCGTTGAAACGATCATGGTGGCGCCCGAGACTGACGGCGGATTTTTTTCCATCGCGGTAGAGCGATGAAACCGGGAATTAGGCGTTAGGAACTAGGGCGTGTTTGAAAAATCCCCGTGTGTGGATTTTTGAGTGATTTTTTCGCCGCACAAGGCGAAATTTTGCAGGAATACGCCCGTATTTCGAAAAATTTTAACGCAGTGCGACGGAAAAA
>WRED01000037.1 GCA_009779495.1 Oscillospiraceae bacterium
CATCCGAAACATCATGTCGGTATTGTTCTTTGCTCATAAGCTCAACTCCAAATCAATAACTTTATGAGCTTATATTATCATAAATATATTGCTTTGTCAATCTCATGTCGACACTATCTAGAGCGTGTTTGAAAAAAATTAATTGAATCTTAATCAAAATTGACTTGACAGATTGGCTGTAAAATGTTACTTTCATATAGTAACCATACTATATATGGAGGTTTGTCATGTTATTTAAGAAAATAACCGCTGTTTTGCTTGTATTCGCGCTTCTGTTTCTGATTTCCGCCTGCGGAGATAAGGAGACGGACGTAACAACGACCGACTACGCTGAATCAACCACGGATTATTGGTATTCCTACTACACTGAACCGCCTACTGACTACTTGACGGAGACGGAGACCGAGCCGCCGCTTGACAATCAGAGCTGCGAGGTGTCGGGCCACGCGTGGAAAGCCGCCACGTGTAAAGACCCCAGGACCTGCCGCAAGTGCGGAATTACCGAGGGCGGCATCGGCGACCATTCCTGGAAAGCCGCTACCTGTAAGGCGCCTAAGACGTGCTCTGTCTGCGGTACGACGACAGGAGGAACCGGCGATCACTCTTGGAAAGCCGCTACCTGTACGACGCCGAAAAAGTGCTCCGTCTGCGGCACGACGACGGGAAGCACACTTGAACATAATTATGCCGACGCGACGTGCACCGCCGCGAAAAAGTGCAGAACCTGCGGCGCGACGACCGGCGCCGCGCTGGGCCACGATTACTCACAGGCAACCTGCTCCGTCCCGGCGACCTGCTCGCGCTGTAAGGCGACGACGGGCAAAACGCTTGAGCACACATGGAATTCAGACGAATGCGGCGCGAACAAGAAATGTACGGTCTGCGGCAAGGTGGACGACAAGGCGCAAAGGCATAATATGGCGCCCGCCACCTGCAAAGATCCCCCGAAGTGCAGAGTTTGCGGATATACAGAGGGTAAAGTGGGCGACCACACGTACGCGGCGGCGACATGTACCGCTCCGCAAACGTGTACCGTGTGCAAGAAAACGCAAGGAGCCGCCTTGGGCCATAAATGGACGACCGTAACGAAATGCGGCGACAAACCCAAGTGTGAGCGCTGTAACGCGGAGGGCGAAGCGAAAGCTCATGATTTTGCCGCCGCCACATGTACCAGCCCCAAAAAGTGCAAGATTTGCAACGTGACCGAAGGCGCGGCATTAGGCCACAGTTATCCCGCAAACGGCGGCAAATGCTCGCGTTGCGAGTCGGTATCGACAACTGTGCCGCCCGAGCAACCGCCTGAACAACCGCCGGATCCAGACGACGATTGATGATCACAGGTTCTGATAATAAGGCCCCTCGCCAAAATTACGGCAGGGGCTTTTGCTGCGAAATGAAATATTCAATGTCGGATACTTGACACCCGCGCAAGTTTTTGCTACTATTATCTTAGGAATTATACAGGTCAATACTCCTTAACTCCTTAAAATCACATTTTATAGTCGTTAAGCAGTATAAAGAAAGGATCGAATACCCTATGTTTAAGAAAATAACCGCGCTTGTTCTCGTTATGGTTTTGCTCGTCTCCTGCTTCGGTTGTACGGGTGGCAGCCGTGTTAAATTGAAGAGTGACTTCAAAATCGCGCTGATCACCGGCAGTAAAGAGCTATACCCCGACACCTATGCCAAGGCCATGGAGCTGAAAGCGATCCACGGCGACAATCTGATCGTCAAGGAGTTCCCGGACGATTATCTTTTAGACAACGAATCGGTTGCGCGCGTGTCGTTCAAGACTGCCGAGGATCAAAACGTGAAAGCTATCATCTTCGCCAACGCGGTCGAGGGCACGGGTACGGCGATCGGTAAGATCCGCGTGAATCGGGGGGATATCTTTATCGCGGCCTGCGGCTCGGTCGAGGATCTGAAGCTCATGGCCGACCGTACCGACATTATCCTGAATCTCGACAGCGACGCCATAGCCGACGCCATGATCAAAACGTCGGCGGAGCTTGGCGCGAAGAATTTCGTATACTACACTTTCAACCGCCACACCAAGTACGCGTTTGTCGAGAGTATGCGCAAAACCGCGGGGGATGCTGCGAAAGCCAGGAATATGGGATATGTGGAGGTTGCATCCGTTGATCTCTTTGACCCCGGACGCACGCTTGACAACGCGAAAAGCTATATCAGCGAGGACGCGGCGCGTAAACAGGCCGAGTTCGGCGCGGACTTCGCGATGTACTGCACGGATCCCTATGTGCAGGAGAAGCTTGTAACCGAAGCGCTGTACTACAAGGCGGTTTTGGCGATTCCGGCCTCGCCGTTCTGTCTCGCGCGGGCGCTGGACGTTGATTTGACGGGTCATGAAACCGACAACAAATACGCGCTGGAGCAGGCGGCCCAAAGGCTCGATAAAACAGGCAACGCGAAACGTATGGCGTCATGGACGTTTTCTTCCGATATGCTGCTTTTAGAGACCGCGTTTGAGTACGCGTATCTGTATTGCGGCGCGAAGAACAAGGACAGCATTGACGCGGCGAAGGAATTGAACGGTATCGCGGCGGGCCTGAACGAGGGCGCGTCGTTTACCGTGAATGCTGAAAACGAAAAGGTGTACTTGCTTGACGGCGCGTTCCATAAATTCTAAGAGAATCTCGTGTCGGCAGTCTCTGAAAAAAGAGGGAAACGGAAATGAAAAAAGACAAGGTTTCAAAAATTGTAACGACAACTGTTGCCGATCGCCCGGCACGCAAGCTATTGTTATTGCGTTCAAAAAAAGCAATATGTTATGACACGTTTTGCGCAGAGGTCGGTTGTGAGTGGCACGGTATATTAAACAGCGTCCCGGAAAAATTTGATACGTGTGCTATCATCACTTTACCCCCATACCTGGTAAAAGAAAGAACCTCTGATATCGCCGGCGGTGTTGAAGTGCCGTATGATTACGCGGAGGGCTTGCCGCAAGGATATGAGTTAATTGATTTACCGGCATGTAAAATGATGTATTTCCAAGGGATGCCGTTTGAAAATGAACGGGATTACGGGGAAGCTATCGGCACAGTCTGGAGCGCAAAGTCAAGCTACAAACCGGAATTGTACGGTTATCAATATGCTTATGACGCAGCGCCTCAATTTAATTTTGGCGCGGAAGCGGCGACAGGCGCAAAAATAGCTGTACCTGTTGTGTGTTGTAAAAAAGACGTATGACAAATAAACCCATACTCAACCTGTTCATCGCGCGGCACGGTGAGACTTGGAGCAATGCCGGGCATGAGAGCGCGGCCGGGCATGATGATCCCGAGCTGACTCCGAACGGCTTTCGCCAGGCGGAGCTGCTGGGCGAGCGGCTGTCCCTCGGCAGACTGGACGCGGTGTTCGCCAGTCCGCTGTCGCGCGCTATAGTCACCGCGCACGAAGCGGCGGTCCGCCAGAATGAGCCGCCGCCCATTGAGATTATGCCGGAGCTGACGGAGATCGGCGTGAGCCGCGCGTTCAGGCCCTGCTCACTGAGTGAGATCAGGCGGCGCTTTCCCGGGGCGGAGATGTACAAAGGCTCGGCTCAGGATGATATTGAGTCCTTGCCAGACGAGGACTATACGGACGAGATGAATCACATGCGGGCGAAGCAGGCCGTGGACTATTTTCGGGCACGGTTCACCCGCGGCGAAAATGTCCTTGCCGTGGCGCACGGGGCGTTTAACACGTGCTTTCTCCGCGCGGCGCTGGGGTTTGACCACCGGTTGCCTTTCGGGTTTTGCCAGCATAACGCGGGTCTGAGCAAAATCAAGTATTACAGCGACGGGCGGTGCAGGCCCGCGTTCATTAACGATACGTCGCATTTGTTTACGATTGACGATGGAATCGCGTTTTGGGAATAAATAACGTAGCTTGTAAGGGACGGCATCCGCGCCGTCCCTCTGCTCTTTTTTGAACTTTTCATAAACAATAAAGAATATTCTATAAGGATATAATAGAAAAAAGCGGTTATGTTATAATCAAAATAAAATAATCTGCGGAAGGATGTTCATCATGGACATAACGAATATGAAAGAAACCGGCGAAGTCAAAAAAATTATCCCCAAATATGACGGCGTGCTGAGAAGCCACCGCGTAGATGTGCCGGAGTGCATACGCCGCTGCACCGGCATACAGCTGTTCGGGCGCAGGCTGAAATCTTTCGCCTTTTCGACGGACGTGGCGATTATCCGCAACATCAACGCCGACGCGCTTATCGCCGTTTACCCTTTCACGCCCCAGCCGGTCATCACCAACGCGATACTGGCCGTAGCGGAGATGCCTGTGCTCGCGGGCGTCGGCGGCGGCACGACAGGAGGGCCGAGGGTCATAGACATCGCCCAAAACGCGGAATTTATGGGTGCGGCTGGGGTGGTCGTCAACGCACCGACGAAGAACGAGATTGTTGAAAAGCTCAAGGAAAAGCTGGACATCCCGGTGGTCGTGACGGTCGTGTCGATACACGAGGATATCGACGCCAGGATATCCGCCGGCGCGGACATCTTCAATGTGTCCGGCAGCGTGGAAAATCCCGCGATAATCCGCAAGATCAGGGAGAAATATCCGAATATGCCGATCCTCGCGACGGGCGGCCCTACCGACGAAACGCGTCTCGCGACGATCGAGGCGGGCGCAAACGCCATCACCTACACGCCGCCGTCGAACGGTGAGCTTTTCGCGATACTGATGCGGAAATATCGGGAGATAAAAGCACAGGAATAGTACAGGAATGAGGAACAATACATCATGTGGCTTTTATTTGGAATCCTGACGACGCTGTCTTGGGGCGCGGCGGATCTTTTCTATAAAAAAGGCTCTGACAGCCGTGATCCTCTTTCACACCTGAAAATCGTAGTGACTGTCGGATTTGTGATGGGGCTTCACGCCGCCGTCTACGCGCTATACATGTGGGCAAAGGGCGAGCCGTTCGAACCGTACAGCCTTGTGATCTACCTGCCTGTATCATTTATGTACATATTGTCCATGACGCTGGGTTACGTCGGACTGCGTTACATTGAGCTGTCGGTTTCCGCGCCGATTCAGAATTCATCCGGCGCGGCGGTGGCGCTTATGTGCTTTTTTATTTTGGGGGAGTCGGTTTCTTGCCTCCAGGCCGCCGCTATCGTTTTGATCAGCGCGGGTGTGTTCGCGCTGTCCGCGCTCGAGAAAAAGAGCGCCGACCGCACGCGTTTAGCGTCGGGGGAGACTACGGACAAAAAATATTCCGTCAGCGCCGTCGCCATCATTTTTCCGTTGCTGTATTGCCTCGTTGACGCGATGGGCACGTTCCTTGACGATATCTGGCTGAACGAGGAAGCGCCGAAATTGAGCGAGGACAACGCGCTGGTGGCGTATGAGCTGACGTTTTTCATCTGCGCGGCGATCGCTTTTATTTACATCGCAGCAATAAAAAAAGAGAAGCTCCGTATCCGTGACCAGCGCGACAGGGGAGTGGCCGCGCTGTTTGAGGTGGCGGGGCAGTTTTTCTATGTCTTTATCATTGGCGGGAGCGGCGTTGTCGTGGCGCCGCTGGTCAGCGCGTACTGCGTGGTGTCGATGATTTTGTCGCGCGTTGTGCTGAAAGAGAAGCTGAGTCGGACGCAGTATGGGGTTGCGGCTGTTGTTGTCGCGGGGATTGTTATGCTTGCGGCGGCGGAAAGCTAGAAAATTGACTGTACAAAACCAATAAAAATATCAGTATAAAATCATACAATATATACAAAAAAACAAAAATCAGAAAAACCGAAAATCCATAAAAAAGATAGCGAAAAACAGTAGATTTATTTTTAAAAACATGTTATAATATTTTTGTATGTGAATACGGCTAGTGTTTTTTGATGCCATACAGCCGGGTTTGACAAAAGTTATCGTTGAAAAAAGGAGGAAAAAAGCTTTATGAAAAAGAAAATCAGCACACTTCCATTTAAAGGTACGCCTGAACAGGCCGAGCAGCTGATGGCCGTCATCGCCGGTGTGAGCAGCGGCGGCCATGCGGATAAAAGCATGTTGATGCACGTCATGCAGCAGGCGCAGTCGATTTACGGCTACCTGCCCTACGAGGTTCAGGTTATGATAGCGCAGGGCATGGATGTCCCGCTGGAGAAAGTGTACGGCGTGGCGACGTTTTATTCGCAGTTCGCGCTGGCACCCAAGGGCGAGTACAATGTCTCCGTTTGCCTTGGGACGGCGTGTTACGTCAAGGGTTCGCAGAATGTGCTTGATAAAATCTGTGAAAATCTTGGCGTCGAGCCGGGCGAGTGCACCGAGGACGGACGCTTCTCCGTCGAGGCGTGCCGCTGTATCGGCGCGTGCGGATTGGCTCCCGTCATGATGATCAATGAGGACGTTTACGGCAAGCTTGTTGAGGGCGACGTTGACGGAATCCTGCAAAAGTACAAAATTTAAAATCTAGAATCTAGAATTCGGAGGTGTCTTATTTTGAAGTCACTTAATGAGCTTTTTGCCGTTCGTGATGAAGCCAGAAAAAAAATGACGGTAAGAGACGGCGGCGGCGACGTTATCCGCGTGGTCGTCGGCATGGCCACCTGTGGAATAGCCGCAGGGGCAAGGCCTGTTTTTAGCGCTCTTTCAGACGAGATCAGCGCGCGCGGGCTCGCGAATGTGGACGTCGCGCAAACCGGCTGCATCGGCATGTGTCAGTATGAGCCGATACTTGAGGTGCTGGAAAACGGCAAGGAAAAGGTTACATACGTGCAGGTGACGGCCGACAAGGTTGCGAAAATCGTCGAGCAGCATCTGATCGGCGGCAAGCCCGTTGCCGAATACACGGTCGGCGGCGTTGTCGACAGCGTGGCCGACAGCGTTTTTTCCGTTAACAACACCGATTTTTATAAAAAGCAAAGACGCGCCACCCTGCGTAACTGCGGCGTGATCAATCCCGAAAGCATAGAGGAATATATCGCGGCTGACGGCTTCGGCGCGCTGGCCAAGTGCCTTTTGGAGCTTGATCCGAACGAGGTTATCGGGATCATCAAGGACTCAGGCTTGCGGGGCAGGGGAGGCGCCGGCTTCCCGACGGGACTTAAATGGAGCTTTACCGCGCAGAACTACGCCGACCAGAAGTACGTCGTCTGCAACGCTGACGAGGGCGACCCCGGCGCGTTCATGGACCGTTCCGTGCTTGAGGGCGACCCCTACTGCGTCGTGGAGGCCATGACGATCTGCGGCTACGCCACGGGCGCGACGGAGGGTTATGTCTACGTCCGCGCGGAGTATCCGATCGCCGTGGCGCGCCTGCAAAAGGCCATCGACAAGTGCCTGGAGCTTGGTCTTTTGGGCAAGAATATATTTGGCTCCGGTTTTGATTTCAACCTGCAAATACGTCTCGGCGCCGGCGCGTTCGTTTGCGGCGAGGAGACCGCGCTCATGACCTCTATCGAGGGCAACAGGGGAGAGCCGCGCCCGCGTCCGCCTTACCCGGCGGTCAAGGGGCTGTTTGGCAAGCCCACCACGGAAAATAACGTGGAAACTTTCGCCAACATCCCGCAGATCATCTGGCGCGGCGCTGAGTGGTTCGCGTCCATGGGCACGGAAAAATCCAAGGGCACAAAGGTGTTCGCTTTGGGCGGCAAGATCAACAACACGGGTCTTGTGGAAATTCCGATGGGCGTGACGCTGCGCGAGGTCGTGGAGGACATCGGCGGCGGCATTCCGAACGGCAAAAAGTTTAAGGCGGCGCAGACGGGCGGCCCTTCCGGCGGCTGTATCCCGGCCAGCTATTTCGACATTCCGATGGACTACGACAATCTCGTGGGCATTGGCGCGATGATGGGCTCGGGCGGGCTTATCGTCATGGACGAGGAGACCTGCATGGTCGATATCGCGAAGTTCTTCCTCGATTTCACGGTGGACGAGTCCTGCGGAAAATGTACGCCCTGCCGAATCGGCACAAAGCGACTGTACGGCCTTTTGGAGAAGATCACCGAGGGAAACGGCACACTAGATGATCTGGACAAGCTTGAGGAGCTTTGCCGTTATATCAAGGACAACTCTCTTTGCGGACTTGGCCAGACCGCCCCGAACCCCGTGCTGTCAACGCTTTCGCGCTTCCGCGACGAATACGAGGCGCATGTGATTGACAAAAAATGCCCGGCGGGAGTCTGCAAGAGCCTGCTCTCATATGAGATCATCGCGGACAAGTGCAAGGGCTGTACGGCCTGTGCCAGGGTTTGTCCCGTAGACGCGATTTCCGGCACGGTCAAGGCTCCGCATTTTGTTCACAAGGATAAATGCATCAAGTGCGGCGCGTGCATGACAAGATGCAAGTTCGACGCTATTATAAAGAAGTAGTAGGGAGGATGGAAAGTTTGAAAAATTTTATTTTTCAAACTTAGGTTTTGTGCTTTTCGGCCATATATTAAAGCCGAAATTCCGCTGCGCAGAACCGCACAATTCCCAGAAAGGTATGATAAAAAGATGAGCAACATGGTTAACGTAAAGGTAAACGGCATTCCGGTGTCCGTCCCCGAGGGCAGCACCGCGCTGGAGGCGGCCCGTCAGGCCGGCGTGTCGGTCCCGACGCTTTGCTATTTGAAAGAGATAAACGAGATCGGCGCGTGCCGTATCTGCGTCGTCGAGGCGAACGACGCGCGGGGTTTCGTGGCGGCCTGTGTTTACCCTGTCAAAGAAGGCACGGAGATCACCACGAACAGCCCGCGTCTCATCAGCGCGAGAAAAACGACGCTTGAGCTGATCTTGTCTGACCACAACAGGAAGTGCCTGACCTGCGTACGTTCAGGCAGCTGCGAGCTGCAGAAGCTGTGCAAGGAGTACGGCGTGGAGGACGAGGACCGCTTTGCCGGAAAGATGAACAAGTACGGCATCGACTGTTCGGCAGTCCACATGTACCGCGACAATGAGAAGTGCATTCTTTGCCGCCGCTGCTCCGCCGCCTGCGAAAAGCTTCAGTCCGTGGCCGTCATCGGCGCGAACGACAGGGGCTTCGACACGCACATCGCGTCCCCGTTTGAGAAGCCGCTGGGCGACGTGTCCTGCGTGTCCTGCGGGCAGTGTATCACCGTCTGCCCGACGGGAGCGCTTTCCGAACGTGACGACACGCAAAAGGTATACGATGCTATAAACGATCCCGAAAAGCACGTCATCGTCCAGACCGCTCCGGCGGTCAGGGTCGGCATCGGCGAGGAATTCGGCTATCCGCTTGGTTCAATCCAGACCGGCAAACTCATAACCGCGATCCGCATGCTCGGCGTCAACAAGGTGTTCGACACGAATTTCTCGGCCGACCTCACGATTATGGAGGAAGCGACGGAGTTTCTTGGCCGGTATACGTCAAAAGAAAATCTGCCGCTTATAACGTCCTGCTCTCCGGGCTGGATACGCTACGCCGAGTTCTATTATCCCGAGCTTATACCGAATCTGTCCACCTGCAAATCGCCGCAGGGTATGTTCGGTTCTCTGGCAAAGACTTACTACGCGGAAAAAATGGGAATTGACCCAAAGGATATTTTCGTCGTCAGCGTCATGCCGTGCACCGCGAAAAAGTTTGAGGCCATGCGTATGGAGCACACGGCCGTGAAAGGTCTGCCGGATATAGACGTTGTGCTGACGGTCCGCGAGCTTGCGCGTATGCTCAAGAAAAGCGGCGTTATATTCAGCGATCTGCCCGACGGCGAATATGACACGCCTTTCGGCTTAGGCTCCGGCGCGGGTACCATTTTCGGCGCGACCGGCGGCGTGATGGAGGCTGCGTTGCGTACAGCCGTGAGGGCCGTGACCGGCAAGGAAGCCGAAAGCATTGATTTCATGGACGTTCGCGGAACCGACGGCATCAAGGAAGCAACATATGATTTGGACGGCAACGTGGTCCGTGTGGCGGTTGCGTCCGGTATCGCGAACGCGAAGAAGCTACTGGATGCGGTGAAGTCCGGCGAAAAGCAGTATGACTTTATCGAGATCATGGCGTGTCCCGGCGGCTGCGTCAACGGCGGCGGGCAGCCCATACAGCCTGCCAATGTGCGCAACACCACGGATATCCGCGCGACGCGGGCGGCCGGGCTTTATGAGGACGACAAAAACCTGCCCGTGCGACTTTCGCATGAGAATTCCGACGTCAAGCAGGTCTACGCGGAGTACCTGGGCGAGCCGAACAGCCACAAGGCGCATGAGATTTTGCATACGGGCTACGTAGTTAGAAATAGATTCTAGACACTGGATTGTGATAGTAGACGCGGTGAATTTTAGGCATGTTGTCTAAAATTCACCGCTTATTTTTATTGAACATATACAATCCACAAGAGCCACACACCAGTGTCATAAAATTCTTTTTCGATGCATATTATTATATAACGAGGAGGACATGCCATGATTGATATTTTTAAAACGCGGACAAGCGGTTCAAAAAGCCTTGGAAGCAGGAATTTTTTTGAGTCCTTAGCTTCAAACAGGCGGGTTCTTCTTTTAACGCTGATTTTTGCCGCAGGAATGCTTATCGGCGCTGGCGTGGTGCGCTCGAATGCCGACTCGCTGATCGTTAAGCTGCTGACGCTGTTCAACAACTACCGCGAGGTTAAGGAGGCGCAGTCCATCATTGTTAATTTCTGTAATTCATTCATCAATTCTTTTATCTATCTGTTGGTCGTCTACTGCGCCGGGCTGTGCGCCGTCGGCACGCCGCTCATCTACGCCGTCCCGATGATCCGCGGCCTGGGCCTGGGCATCATCAGCGGCTACCTTTACAACGCGTACGCGCTGAAAGGCGTTGGCTACAGCGCGCTCATCATTTATCCGGGCGTGATTTTTTCGGTCGTCGCGCTTTTGACGGCGTGCAATGAGGGCATCCTGATGTCCAAGGATGTGCTTACGCTACTCACAAACCGCGGCGGCGAAACGGAGACCGGCTACAAGCTGTATTGCGTCCGTTTTGTGATTTTTAGCGTAGTTACGGCATTCGGCGCGGTAGCCGAAACGTTCTTTTATATGATGTTCTCACGATTTTTCACGTTTTAATAATGCTTTTTTTATGAAATATATACAAAATTATCGTTATTATTCGTCAGAACCTGTCTCCCGATTTTTGTCAGTTGCATCCGGGGGAGGGGAGAGGGCGCTCAACGGGTTTGCCTCGGTAGCTTTGCGCAGCTGTTCGTTCGCGACATGCGTGTAAATTTCCGTCGTGGATAGGTTCGCGTGACCGAGGATTTTTTGTATCAGCAGCACGTCAACATCGCCGTGCTGATACATCAGCGTCGCGGCGGTGTGGCGCAGTTTATGCGCGGAATAGCCCTGGCCCTCGAGGCCGGACTTTTTAAGGAAGTTCGTAACGACGACCTCGACCGACCGAGGGTTCATGCGCCGCATTTGGCGGCTAATGAACAACGCCTCGCGGTCCTTGACGCCGTCGCGTGGCCGCACATTGAGATAGCGGTTCAGGGCGCTTTTGCACGCGTCGTTGAGGTAAATTATCCGCTCTTTTCCGCCTTTTCCCATAATACGCATGGTATCGTCGGAACGTATGTCTGTCAAATTCAGGCCGACAAGCTCCGATAGGCGCAGTCCGCAGTTCAAAAATAAAGTGATGATGCAGTAATCGCGCTCCCGGAATTTTCCATCTACACAGGCAAGGAGATCTACGCTTTGCTCTAAAGTCAAATACTTCGGCAGGGTCTTGTTTATCTTCGGTAACTCAAGGTTTTGCATAGGATTTTCGTCAATCAAGCGAAGATTTTGTGATAAATATACAAAAAACCTGCGTATAGCCACGGCTTTTCTGGCTCTGGATGCCGCGTCATTGGAGCGATTCCTGCGGCAGTATCCCAAAAAAGCGTAGGTGTCATTGAGCGTAACGGTTTTTATGAAGTCAAGATTGACGCCTGAAATGTCGATTTGCTCAAAGGCGGTGTCAGGTTCGGCGAGACCGCGCGAAAACATAAGGTATCGGAAAAATGTGCGCAGGTCAAGCGCGTATTCTGATACCGTCAGCTCGGATTTATTTTTCACGACATCAAGGTAGTTTAGGTAATCCTGAACAAGTTTGGGCAGATCGGTGAATTCTGATTGTTTCATTGACGTGTTTCTCTCCCCTCACTTTCGCAAAAGATTCATTTTGCGAAAGTTATCATCAAGCGCGAATGACCCGCTCCTTATTCTATACTCTTGCTATAAAAAGCTATGTCGCAAACCCGACCGATGAAATTCGCCTCCGGAAACACAGCGTCCTTGTTGAACCCAAGGCTCTCAATAAGCCTTTTTGCGCTTAGATTTTGGTCGTCCGTTTTGGCGCACAGCCGCTTCAGTTTCAGCGTGTTCGCGCAATGGCCGATTACCGCAAACATGGCTTCTTTTGCGTAACCATTGCCCCAGTGTTCCTGCAACAAGACGCAGCCTATCTCGCCAAGATAATTTTCGGCAATACTTGGGATCATACAGTCGCCGATAAACTCATTTGTCTCATTAAGAATGATTGCCCACTCTGTTTCACGCCTTGCCCTCACAATTTTCAGCATGGAATGCCTGTCCGGCGGCGGCGTATCGCCGGGCATATATTTCGTCACGTTGGCATTACCGAACATTTTTTGCATCCCCGGAATATCATTTTCTGTCAGCCGGCGCAAGGTTAGTCTTTGCGTTTTAATGGTTGGCGCTTCCTTTTTTTCCATAATAACCTCCGTACTCTCACACACTCGCCTCAAATGCTTCCCGAATATTCCTCACGCCGATGACCTCAATATCCCCTTTGACCTCGCCCATAACATTTTTTATATTGTATTTTGGAATAATGCACCGGCTGAACCCCAGCCGCGCCGCCTCGTTGATGCGCTGCACGCACCCGGTCACGGCACGTATCTCGCCGCCAAGCCCGATTTCGCCGAAAGCCAGCACATCGTCTTTGACCGGCACGTCTTTCAGGCTCGACACTAGCGACAGCGCTACCGACAGATCCGACGCAGGCTCGTCCAGTCTAAGTCCGCCGATGACGTTGACGTAGGCGTCCATGTTGCCGAAGAAGTACCCTGCCCTCTTCTCCAGCACAGCCAAAAGCATGGCCAGGCGGTTGTAGTCGAAGCCCGTCGTCATGCGGCGAGGATTCCCAAATCCTGTGGTAGTTACCAGTCCCTGCACTTCAGCCAGGATCGGCCTGGAACCCTCCATCACACAGGCGATACAGGTGCCTGAGGTGTTTTTCGGACGGCCGGAAATCAGCATCAGCGACGGATTTTCCACCTCGCACAGTCCCCTGTCCAGCATCTCAAACACGCCGATTTCGTTGGTCGAGCCGTAACGGTTCTTGATGGCCCGCAGGATGCGGTAGGACAAGCTGCGCTCGCCCTCGAAGTAGAGAACCGCGTCCACGATATGCTCCAACACCTTCGGACCCGCGATGTTGCCGTCCTTGTTGACGTGCCCGACGACGATGACGGGAATGTCCAGCGCCTTCGCCGCCCGCATGACCGCGCCCGTGGACTCGCGCACCTGCGTCACGCTGCCCGGCGACGACGTCAGCTCCGCTATGCTCATCGTCTGGATCGAGTCGATGATGACCAGCCCGGGCTTGTCCGACCGCATATGCTCCATGACGGTTTGCACGTCGGTTTCGCACAGGATCGACAGGCTCTCAGTCGTGACGCCCAGGCGCCGCGCTCGCAGCTTGATCTGGTGCGCGGATTCCTCCCCTGAGACGTACAGTATATTGATGGTTCGACCTAAGTATTCACAAATCTGTAATAATATTGTCGATTTACCAATACCGGGATCGCCGCTCAACAACACCAGCGAGCCTTTGACGATTCCGCCGCCCAACACCCTGTCCAGCTCCGACAGGCCGGTGTTGTAGCGTTGCTCGGAGCCTGACGTGATCTCTTCGAGCCGCTGTGCCATGCTCTGCCCGGCGTGAACCGCGGCCGTGCCCGGTGCTTGCTTCGCCGCGGAAACGGGCGCGCGAACTTCCTCGCTCATGCAATTCCACTCGCCGCAGGACGGGCAGCAGCCTGACCATTTCGGCGCGACGTGCCCGCATTCGCCGCAGACGTATACTGTTTTTGATTTTGGCATCCTAATTTACCTTTCATGCTAGATTCTAGAGGCTAGATTGTAGACGGTAGACGTGGTCAGCGAAAATACTGCTCGCATGTCATCCTGAGCAAAATCCGCCACGGGCGGGGATAATCCGAGCGCGGGGATAATCCGTGCGCGGGGATAATCCGTGCGCGGGGATGCGAAGGATCTTGTACAAAAAGATTCTTCATTACGTTCAGAAACAACCCCTCCGGCACTGCGTGCCACCTCCCCTTGCAGGGGAGACATTGGCAAATACACCTTACGTTACCAAGACTCCCCTGCAAGGGGAGGTGGCGCGCAGCGCCGGAGGGGTTAGAAATTCAAATTATTTACAAAATATTAGCATCGCCGAAAAATCTTACGATCCCGCCCATGATCGCGAACGCAAGCTGATTCTGATAATCGTCCCGCTTGAGCATCTGAGTCTCCTCGTAATTCGACAAAAACCCGCATTCGACCATGACGGCCGGGCGCGTCGCGTGGTACAGAAGATAAATTTCAGTCCCGCTTTGCTTTATCCTGCGCGAATTGTCTGGCTGGAGAGTCTCGGCGATGGTGTTCTGTATCGACAGCGCGAGGGTCTGGCTGGAAGGATTGTTCTTCGAGTAAAACACCTGCGAACCTTTGCTATTTGACTTGGAATAGTGATTTTGGTGGATACTTACAAAAATCGCGTTTTCCATATTCTCCACGATCGCGAGCCTGTTCTTGATATCAGACACCTTTTGCTGGCGCACGGTTTTGGCCGTGCCGTCATGTATGGAGACGTCGGTCTTTCTGGTCACGACAGTCTTGAACCCGGCGGCCCTCAGCATCTCGTCCAGCTTGAGCGCTATGGAGAGGTTGATGTCCTTTTCGGGCGTTCCGTCGGCGGCGCAGGCTCCGCCGTCCATGCCGCCGTGTCCCGCGTCGATGACGATCACGGCGTTATGGGGAGTCAGCTCCGTCATGGCCGACAGCGCTTCGCCGTTGCCCTTGGCCGTAAAATAAAAAAGCAGACATGCCCCGATAATAAAGAGCGAAACCAGGATGACGATATGTTTGACTTTCATGCATACACCTCCAATGAGATAATATGCGTTCAGTCGGGATGTTAGAAGAGCTAAAAAATCCCCGTCTCCCCTCCCCTTGTGATCAGCCGCCGCGCTTTGTCGCACAGCGGGACAATCATCGCGCCGAGAAAGAATCCCAAAATATTCAAAATGACGTCGTCAATATCGCAGTGGCCTGTTTTCAGCAGCAGCTGTGACAGCTCGACCGTTACGGAAACGGCGGCGGGGATCAGCAGCAGCCTTGGAATTTTCCAGCTTTTTCGGTAAATTTTTACATAAAATCCCATTGGAACAAAGCAAAACACGTTACCCATGAGGTACATGAAGTCCTCATAAAAATCGGTCGGCCCGGTGAAATAGGCCACGATTTCTTTGAACGGGATCAGGTTATAACTGCTTTGGTTGCCGGGCGGGCGCTGCAGTACGAAGCTGTACAGCAAAAAGCAGGCGTAGAAAAATAAGAAACCGGCGCTTGCGTACCGTATGAAGTTCTTGAATCCGGCGGACAAGTCATATTTTGCCGGCACAAGCAGCCGAAATAAAATCACGGTAAAAAACGCCGCGCCCCACACAAGCGCGACCGTCATCGGCCTGTCGTAGTAAAAGAGGTAAATCCACCGGCGGAACGGCTCGCCCGCCGCGAGCTGCGCCATGATCTGGCCATAAAGCGCGTAGGCGGTGATGCCGGCGGTGAACAGCGACAGCGACAGCCCGATAAATTTCAGGTCGCCTATCAGCAGGAGTCCGGCCAAGGTGCAGGCGACCGACAGCCCGAGGGCTGAAAAAATCTGAAACGCCAGCCTGCCGATACTATCAAAGGACGGCCTTACGCACAGCAGGTAACCGGCAAAAAGCGCGGCGGACAGGGGCAAATCAATCCACACCGCGCTTTTTTTATTTTTTCGCAAGAGAATTCGCATCTTTATAATCCCTTATTTCTCCTAAAGTCGAGATAGCTTTGCAGAATCATGACGGCGGCTACGCTGTCAACCACGGCCTTGCGTTTTTCACCGCGCACGTTCGTCTGATTCAATGCGTAGTGCGCGGAAACGGTTGTCAGCCTTTCGTCCCACAAAACGGTTTGCAGACCTGATCTTTTGTGAAGTTCTACTGAAAATTTCTCACTTTTCTGTGCACGTTCACCAATAGTCGCATTCATATTCTTCGGGTATCCCACCACGATAAGCTCCGCTTTTTTCTGTGCCGCTATTTCCGCGATCCTGTCCGCCGTCTTTTTCATGCCCGTTTCGCGGACGACCTCCACAGGCGAGGCCAGCAGCTCAAGCGGGTCGCAGACGGCGACGCCGGTGTGGCTGTCACCATAGTCTACCGCTAAAATTACCAATTGCGTCACCCCGCCTACAATAGACTTCTTGTAAAACTCTCTCTGAGAGTTTTACAAGAAGTCTATGACATAATTTGCAGCCACTCCATCGGGAACTTCGTGAAAATCCATTCACCGCCGATCAGCTCGCGCGTGTAGGAAAAATCTTTCTCTTCGCCGGTCATGTACATGACCCTTACCTTGTAGACGACCTTATCGTCGTTCTGTTCTTCAATAGAGAAAGAGGCGGGCATGGCGGTCGGAAAGCCGCGTCCCCCTCTGGCATAGATCCGGTTACCGCGTTCGATGTAAAGCGGGTAATCGAATGGACTCATACCCATGATTTCCTGCGTAAGTTCCTCGGAAAAAACTTCGCGCAGGGTGGCCTCCATAGCGGAAAAGCTTATGAAACGCGGGTCCGTGACGCGATAATAATACACGCCGTTTTGCTTGATGCTGTCACTGGAATCGCTGGCGACGGTGTTTGTCGTGAAAGCCCTGGCAAGCTCAAAAGCCGGACGAAAGGCATCAAAATAGAGTTGTTCAGAGATATCATCGGGCGCTTTGGTGACGGCCGCTGAAGTTCCGGGAGCGGTGGTATTGGATTCGGTTGCTGCGGCTGTTTGCGTTTGTTGCACATGGGAGACATCAGGTGCTATAGGGTCACCACCGCAGGCCGCAAGGCAAATCAGCAAGACCGCAGTAAGCAGAATACTGAGTTTTTTCATATAAAAGTTCTCCTATTTCTGCCTCTTAATCTTGATAAACGATTTCCCCATCAACCAGCGTATATTTCACCCGTCCCGTCAGCTCCATCCCCTTGAACGGCGAATTCCTTGCTTTTCCATGAAGCCTGTCCGTTTCGACGATCCATTTTTCTGCCGGGTCGAACAGCGCGATATCCGCGTTTGAGCCTTCCTTGAGGCTCCCTGCGTCGATGCCGAGAATTTGCGCCGGAACCGTGCTCATCATGTAGATCAGCTTGAAAAGCGTGATGTATCCCCTGTTTACCAGCGCCGTAATTCCCGCCGCGAGTGATGTTTCCAGTCCCAAAACACCGTTGGGCGCGTTGAAAAAGTCCTTTTTCTCATCGGCGGAGTGGGGCGCGTGGTCGGTGGCGATGGCGTCTATCGTGCCGTCGGCAATCGCCCTTAAAACGGCGCGCCTGTCAAGCTCTGAGCGTATAGGCGGGTTGCAGCGGTAGTCCGCGTCCTGGAGCATGAGCAGCTCGTCATTCAGCATGAAGTATTGCGGGCAGGTCTCCGCCGTCACGCGCACGCCGGTTTTCTTCGCGAACCTGACGGTTTCCAGCGCGGACGACGTGCTTACGTGGCAGAGATGGATATTTGCCTGCGTTGACCGCGCCGTCATCAGATCGCGCGCCGTGCCGACGTTTTCCGACGTAAACGGCATGCCCTGAACGCCCAGCGCCGCCGAGACAACGCCCTCGTTGATGATGCCGCCCCCGGACAGCGAAACATCCTCGCTGTGAATGAGCAACGGGACGCCGTGCCATTCGGCTTGCTGGAGCGCCAAAAGCAGCGTTTTCGCGTCGGGAATGCAAATTCCGTCGTTTGAAAAAGCGATGGCCCCGGCATTTTTCAACTCGCCGAAATCGGTCAGGGAGGCATAGTCACCGTCACAAACCATTGACGCTACCGGGAAAACCTTCACCCTTGCGCCGTCGGCTTTGCTTTTGATAAAGTCAATCGTGTCAGCCGAAGAAACCACGGGCTTCGTGTTCGGCATGGCGGCAAACGAGGTCACGCCCCCGGCGGCGGCCGCTTCGGCTACGGAGACGGTGTCGTCCTTGTATGTATACCCGGGCTCGCGCGTATGCACATGCATGTCCACAAGCCCGGGAGCGACGCAGAGGCCGCTTGCATCGATCGTTTTACCGGCCGGCGCGGAAAGATTTTCGCCGACCGCGGCTATTTTCCCCCGCTCGACGAGGATGTCCCCTGCCCTGTCAAGCTCGCCGCTTGGGTCGATTATGCGGGCGTTTTTTATGAGAATGGCCATGATGAAACGCTCCTTTACTTTATCTATCTCCTATGGCCTAAGCCACGGTAAAAGGTTGTCAACAATATTATTCACGGCATCGCCGACCGTATCAATCACGTCTTCAATCACCTGCTGGCTCTTCGGCTTGCATGAGTTGCAAATGGGAGGCAGCGTCGCCGTCTTATACCAGCCGTAGCCCCCGAAAGCGCAGTTAGACCCCATGATATTCCCGCTGCTCGCGCAATAGGACTTCTTGATCGTTTTGCCGCTTTTTTCAAATTGCTTGACCGGGAGACCCGCATGTATACTGCTGTACACCTCAAGGCATATTTTCCCGCATGGGTTGGAGCTGAGATTCAGATCCTTGGGCTTATCATAGCCAAACCAGGTCGCGCTGACGTAATACGGCGTTCCGGCGCAGAACCAACGGTCCTTATTGTCGGTCGTCGTGCCGGTTTTGCACATGATCGGGTACTTCTGCGCGGAGTACGAACCGTATTGGCTCGTCGGAACTGTCTGAAGCAGCTCGCACATCACATCGGCGGTCTCCGCGGTGAGAACCTGCTCGCCCTTGATATCCTTGTTGGACAAAAGCACCATGCCCTTGTTGTCCAGCACCTCGTAATAGCAGTAGGGCTTGTAATAGTAGCCGCCGTTGCCAAATACCGCGTAGGCCGCCGCCATTTCAAGGGTGGTCACTCCGTTTGTCATAGCGCCCGTGGCAAAGGGAGCCAGGGCGTTGTCCTTTACCTTGTCCACGTGGGAAAGGTGGAAGTTGTTTATGAGGTAACTCAGCGACGTATTGGTGCCCTTGGGCAGATAGTCCTTGATAACCCGTGCCGGAACGGTGTTGTACGACACCTGGATCGCGTATTGCACCGTGGTATAATTGCCGCTGCCCAATGTGCCGTTTTGGTTATGCGGCCACATCTTCCCGTTGTGGACGAACCCTTTGTCCAGTATCTTGGTTGACCAGGTTATCCGATTTTCGTTGACGCCGGGCGCGTAAACCGCAAGCGGCTTTAGCGATGAGCCGGGCTGTCGCGGCGACTTCGCGGCCCTGTTAAGGCAGCGGTTCCCCTCTTTCGGCCCTGCCTGACCTACGATCCCCACGACCCTGCCCTTGTAATCCATGATGGTCATGGCGGACTGCACGGCCGGACTCTCTTTTGTATCTTTCTCATTCGGATTCGGGAAGACCTTGCGCGTCGAATACACCTGTTCGAGCTTGTCCTGTATGGCGGTATCGACGGCGCAGTAAATTTTCAGGCCGCCGTAGAAGATCATGCTCGTCGCTTCAGACTTCGAGTAGCCCAGCTGACTCATCAAGTCGGATATGACGGAGTCAATCACGAAATCGACATAAAAGTTGTATTTCGGCTTTGCGGCCGCTTCCTTTGCGGCTTTCGCGGCCTGCTTGTTCGGATCGGCTATAAAACGCGGGTCGTTGGTCAGTATAAGCTCATAGCTTACCGCCTCATCGTACTCCTGCTGAGAGATCAGATCCTGATCAAGCATCTCGCTGAGGCAGAACTTCTGGCGAACCAGGTTTTTATCAAGGTTATAAAGCGGGTTATAGGAATACGGCGCTTTCGTGATAGACGCGATGACCGCGCATTCCGCGACGGTAAGCTCGTTCAGCTCCTTGCCGAAATACGTTTCAGCCGCCGTCTTAACGCCGTAGCAGCCGCTTCCGAAATAGGCCGTGTTCAGGTAGGCCTCCAGCACGTCGTTTTTTTGATATCTTCTTTCAAGATTCAGCGCGCTGAGAATTTCAGAGTACTTGCGTATGACCGTCACGTCCTTTTCGTTGGTGACGTTCTTGATGAGCTGCTGGGTAATGGTGGACGCGCCCTCCGAGAAAGAAAGCGAGCTTATAACGCCGCCAAGGCGATACCAGTCAACGCCCTTGTGGGAGTAGAAGCGCTTGTCCTCCAGCGCGATGAACGCGTCTATCAGCGCCTTGGGAATCTGGCCTAAGCCGACCCAGACGCGATTTATCTCACCGTGCAGGCGGATATACTCCTTTTCCTTTCCGGCAGAGTCATAATAATAGACGAAAGACGTCTGATTCTCGCTCGACTGCACCTCAGCAAGGTTGACGATCGTGTCGCCGTTGATGACGGAAAAAGCGTTCGCCAGGATGTAGCCGCCTACGATACATCCCGTGAAGAAGCATATCAGGAAAAACGAAAGGATAATGGATAGAAGCGTGTGCTTCCTTTTTTTCTTCCTCCGCTTTTTGGGTGCGCCGTACATTTTGTTCCGGGGCGCTCCGGCGCTACCCGCGGACGCGGGAGCCGGCCTGCGGACACCCGGATTTTTGCCGGAACCGCGAATCTGTCCCCTCGGTATTTGATTCAAGGCGCTTTACCTCCTTTAGCCTGAGCACATTAGGCTAAATTCATTATACCACAAATAATTAAAAAAGTTTATATATTTTTCAAAATAATTATTAAAATTTCCTTAGGACGCGTGAAGATGAGAGGAAATACTCAGATTTTGAGCGGATTTTGTGTCAGGCAAGAAAAATTTTCAAAAGAACCCTGTCGGATTGCAGGAAAATTTTACGCAGCATGACACAAAATCCGCCAAAAAATAGGCGTTTATCTTTCGTGTCCACAGGCTCTATTTATAATCAAATCGGTTTTCCTAATCCCTGACTCCTCCCACAGGGCTCCTCATCGTCAGTGAAATGCGCTTCTTCGGCACATCCACCGAAATCACCCACACCGTCACGACCTCGCCGACTTTCAGGACCTCCGACGGGTGCTTCACGAATTTCCCCCCAAGCTGCGACACATGCACAAGCCCGTCCTGATGCACGCCGATGTCGATGAATGCGCCGAAGTCGATCACGTTGCGGACCGTGCCCTGCAATTCCATGCCGGGAATCAGGTCGTTCATGTCCATGACGTCGGTCCGCAGCAACGGCGGCGGCA
This sequence comes from Oscillospiraceae bacterium, assembly GCA_009779495.1. Lineage (GTDB taxonomy): Bacteria > Bacillota > Clostridia > Oscillospirales > Acutalibacteraceae > UBA1425. The sequence goes on from WRED01000037.1 coordinate 21,372, forward strand.
GCTCGTCGCGGGGGTCGCGCCCGGGGCGCAGCAGCTCCTTGACGATATCGGTCAGCGTCGGCACGCCCGCGCCGATCTTCGCGGCCAGCTCTTCGATGCCGCCCAGCTCCGCGATTTTTTCGCTGAGGCCGCCGAGCTTTCCGGCCTTGACGTCTTTCAAATCGCAGCCGCATTCCTGCAAAAGCGCTTTCGCCGCGTCATAGCTTTCGGGGTGGACGCCCGTATTGTCGAGCACGTTTTTGCTCTCCGGCACACGCATGAACCCGGCGCACTGCTCGAACGCTTTGCCGCCCAGCTTCGGCACTTTTTTGAGCTGCGCCCTGCCCGTGAACGCGCCGTTTTCCTCGCGGTAAAGCACTACGTTTTTCGCGACCGTGCCGTTGATTCCGGCGACCCGCGTCAGCAGCGACGGCGACGCGGTGTTCAGATCCACGCCGACGCTGTTCACGCAGTCCTCGACCACGCCGTCAAGCGCCGCGCCAAGCTCTTTTTTCGGCATGTCGTGCTGGTACTGCCCCACGCCGATGGCTTTCGGGTCGATCTTGACAAGCTCCGCCAACGGATCCTGGAGCCTGCGCGCGATGGAAACGGCGCTGCGTAGCGACACGTCGAACTGCGGGAATTCCTCCGCCGCCAGCTTCGACGCCG
>WRED01000038.1 GCA_009779495.1 Oscillospiraceae bacterium
CCTTTTGATGTTTTTTCTTGCAGTTGCCAGACCGCAAGTCTATTCTACATCAAAAGGAGTTTTTTTCATGCCCCTCGCTTAAGCTTTCCTTTACCCCCGGTAGAACCGGGGGTTTTCTTACAAATGTAAGGGACGGTTTGCGCCGTCCCTTTTTGCTGTCTTATTGTTATATGTAACCTAATAAGAGTCCCTAAGCCCCTGCTCATCAAACAGCATCGCCGTGTTGATCAGCACCTCAATGCCCTTTTCGATGGTTCTGGGATCAAGGTTGTCGGCTGTGTCAAGGCGGGTGTGATAGTAGCGGGCCGGGGCAGGATCCATGGCCGCGAGCGTCACCGAGCGCACTCCGCCCTGCTGCATGGCCGCCGAGTCGGACGAGCCTAAAAAGCATACCTTATACTCAAGGTCAAGCCCGGAAAGGTCTGAACCCTCCTTGAGCAGCGCGGCGGCCTGCGGGTCGAGTTTGGTTGTGCCGGTCATATCGCGGTTGTAAACGCCCATGTGGTCATAGTCGCGCAGGGTGTCGATACCGACAAACACGGTCTCGACCTTATTCAGCTCGTCGGCGTGGGCCTTTACGTATGCTTTCGCGCCGCGCAGGCCGGATTCCTCCGCGCCCGTGGAGATCGCGACAACCTCCGTATTCTCGAACCGGATGTTGTTTTCTTTCATGAACTGCAAAACGGCGATGGACCCGAAAACACCCGTAAGATTGTCGTTAGCGCCCTCGACGACCACCTTGCCGTTCTCAAAGAAAATGCCGACAAAGCAGACTGCCGCCGCGACGCCCATGAGGATCCGGCACAGCAGTAGAAGCCATCCGCCGTCCAAAACACCCGCGACGTTAAGCACGGTGATCACAAGGCACATGACAAGCGCCGCGACCGCCGAAGCGATGACCGACGTGATAAGCTTCGCGCCGCCCCAATAGGTAAAGCTCCACTCATAGCTGGAGTCGATGTGCCCGCCGAAAATGATCCTGCGCTTGACCTCGCCGGTCGGTTTTTTCGTCAGGATAACGTTGCTGGAGGTGGATTTGCGGAAAAACGGGTCGAGCAGCTTTTTGTAAAACAGGAACTCGAATACCACGAATATGAGCACTAAAACCACCAGGCAAAGCGAAACGACGTCGAACGCTTTATAAACGGCGGGGGAGAGGCCGAACAGCCCTGCTTTGCTGATCTGGAACAGGCAGACCGAAGTGAAAACCAGTATCGACGCGAGCCACGGCCACGCCAGAAATGCGCGGGGGGAGAGCTTGAAGTTTTCCTTTTCGACGGTGTCGGCGAACCTTGCGCAGTTTTTAACAATGTAGTCCTGCGCTTCGTTTTCCTTGTCTGTTCCGGGGGCGCGTGGCCCGATGTTTTTGCAGACCTTCTTGATCTCGCGCACCGCGAAATTTGAGCTTTCGCGGAGCTTGGACGCGGCGTTGATGTCAAGGTCGGATAATTTCATAGCAAACCTCCTCAAGTTTTAATTGGTATAACAAAGTCCCACTCCAAAGCTGTCTCGTCTTTCTCAATGACGCCGAAGATCTCCATGTCGAACGCATACTTCCCCTGAAAATCCTTGTCAGGCACATAGCCGTTGGCGGCCAGCTGCTCGTAGTTCGCCGTGGGGTTATGCTCGTGTTCCTTAAAAACGGCGAACGCGCTTTTTGGGAAAGACTTCGTCACGCAACCTGTCGGAACGCCGTCCAGGCCTGACACCTCGACGCCGTAGAAGTACATGAGCTTGGAATGATTTTTCTTCTTGCTGTAGTCCACAGCGGGATCAGCCTCCCACATGCCGATAAAGCGCACAGGCTGAAGCTTGCCGCCGATGCTGTCAAGTGAAGTCTTCAGCGCGGCTACAACGTCGTCCATGCCCTGCCAATGCTTTTCGCTTATGTCAATGGCTGCCTTAAAGCCCGCAAGAAGAAAGCTCTTTGTGATGATTTCAGGCTGCATTGTTTTGCTCCTTTGGTTACTTTGCCAACGCAGCGATTTCAAGCATGAACCCGCCGATCTGCCCGCCGAATTCCGGCGCGCCGTCCATGATCAGGCGTCCGGCTTTCAGCGCCTCGAGCATGTCGTCCGTATCCAGCAGGATGCCCAAAGCGCTGTCAAGGTTATTGAAGCGCAGGGTAAAAAACGGCATGGCCCTTTTGTACTCGCCGCGTCCGGCGCGGGACTGGCCCGCTTTCACGCGGAGGTAGGCGGATATCTGCGGATAGCCGTCAACGGCCCATGAGTACACGCGGTCGGGGCTTTTCAGTGCCCAGTCGTGGATACCCTCGTGCCCCATCTTATTGAGCTGGCTGATGCCGCTTGACAGCAGATAAAAGAAGCTCTTGACCAGGAGTATCTTCGTCTCCTCGTCCTTTGGCGGCTCTTTCGCGCCCAGCAGACCGGACATTTTCAGAAGCGTCATCAAAAACGCCTTGAACAGGCCGAAGCTTGAGAACACGCCTTTCATTTTCGGCAGCGTGCCCAAACTCATCTTGCCCGCGAAGAAGCTGTTCATGGCTTCCAGGCTCTTGAACTGCAACTCGACGTCGGGCGACTCGTGTACCGAGTCTAAAACCACGTTCCACTCGCCCTGCGTGATCTCGAACGACGTAGCCACCTTGCCGCCCGCCGTATCGGGGTCGAGGGCGCTGATCTGGACGACGCCCGTCAGCTTGTCGAACTGACTTTTAAGCGACGGCACGTCGGTCGCGATGACCTTCACCAGCGGCAGCGCGGCGTTGAAAAATATTTTACTTGCGTAGAGGGTTTCTTTTGTGTGCAACATAATTACACCTCATCTTCCCAATTATCGTCCTGCTCAAAATCCTTGCCCATCGTCTCGCGCACTGCCTCGATAATGCCGTTTGAGTCAATGCCGATGATGGACATAATATCCTCATGCAGGCCGATAGGCGCGAACTGATCCGGGTGGCCAAGGCGCTTGAATCCGCACGCCATGCCGGAATCCGCCATGATCTCGGCGACCGCCGCGCCCAGTCCGCCGATGACGCTGTGATCCTCGACGGTGATGATGCGGCGCGTGTCCTTGATGGCCTTGAGAATAGCTTCTTTATCAATGGGCTTGATGGTGTGGATATTAAGCACGCGCACCTTTAAGCCGTCCGCGCCCTCTAAGAAGTTTGCGGCTTGCAGCGCCTGAAACGCGCAGGAGCCGGTCGCGATAACCGTGATATCCGTGCCCTCGTGCAGCTCGACGGCCTTGCCAAGCTCGAAGCCGTAGTCGGGGTCCGCGTACAGCACACGGTCAAAGCCGCGGTTGATGCGGATGAAAACGGGTCCCTGATGCTCATACGCCGCCTTGACCGCGTTTGCGGTTTCGACGCCGTCTGCCGGGCAGATTACGACGAGATTCGGGAGAGAACGGGCGACTGCCAGGTCCACGATGGCGTGATGGGTCGAGCCTGCCTGACCGAAAGACGTGCCCGCGTGAGTCGCGATGATTTTCGCGTTGACGTTCTGATAGCAGATATCCGTGTGCAGCTGATCGGCGCTGCGCAGGGCCGCGAACACGGAAAACGTCGAGATAAACGGTACGCAGCCGGCTTTCGCCATGCCTGCGCCGATGCCGAACATATTCTGCTCCGCGATGCCGACGTTGAAAAACCTGTCGGGGAATTCCTGCTGGAAAACGCCGATTTTCGTTGAACCCGCGAGGTCAGCCGTTAAAGCGACGATCTCCGGGTGTGCGCGGCCAAGCTCGGCCAAGGTATTGCCGTAATATTCCGCCGTGGACATGGCGGTGGACTCAACCGCCGTATAAACAAATCCTCCAGCCATTTAGTTCGCCTCCTTTTCCGCTCTCTCGACTCTCGCCTGATAGTACGCGTCAAGATCCCTTTTGCACTGCTCGTACATCGTTTCGTCGATCGCGCCGTAGTGCCATTTGTAGTTGTTTTCCATCATCTTGATGCCCGCGCCCTTGACCGTATCCGCCAGGATAAGGACGGGCTTGCCGCTGCCATTTTTGTTCGCGGCGGCTATGTCAAGGGCGTCGCACAGCTCCTTGATATTGTGGCCGTCAACCTTGATGACGTTAAAGCCGAACGCCGTGAACTTGTCGGCCAGCGGCTCAAGCTTCATGATGTCCTCGGTGTTGCCGTCGATCATGTTGTGGTTGCGGTCAACGATGGTTACAAGGTTATTCACGTTGAAGTGGTTGATGGTCATGGCGGCTTCCCAGTTGGAGCCCTCGTCAAGCTCGCCGTCGCCGGTGAGACAGTAGGTCATGTAATCCTTGCCCAGTACTTTCGCGGCAAAAGCCATTCCGACGGCTATCGGCATACCGTGACCCAAAGAGCCGGTGGAAGCGTCCACGCCGACGACCTTGTTCGCGTCGAGATGGATGCCCATTTTCGAGTTGGTGAGGTTGAAAGTCTTGAGCTGCTCCATGTCGTTGTAGCCGAAATCGCAGAGCAGGGGAGCGTACGCGACTCCCGCGTGGCCCTTGCTGAGGACGAAACGGTCCCTGTCGGCCCAGTTGGGATCGTCTTTCTTGATGTTGAGGTACTTGTGGTAGAGGACGGTCATAACGTCCATGGCGCTCATTCCGCCGCCGATATGACCGCTGCCCGCCCAAAACGTGGTGTCCAGGCAGAGACGGCGCAACTCGTGGGCTTTCTTTTCAAGCGCGAGCCATTCCTGTTTTGTTAATGCCAATGTTACTCCTCCAATACTAGATTTTAGATTTTAGACTGTAGATATTAGATGTGGTAAGGTGAAGTGCGCGACATGATTTTTTTATGCGGCGGTCAAAAGATTTCTGATGTACGTGATCATTAGATTCCCAAGGTAACACATGATGTCGAGCAGCCAATCCAGCAACAAATTGTCTCCCCGCGTGATGCCCGCGAGAAGTGCGGAAATGAACCCTCCGACTGAAGCGGCGGGACATTCTTCGTTGGGTTCTTCTTCGCCAGGCTCTTCGCCGGAATTGACCGTCAGGATTATCGTCGATTCCTTTTGGATGTTGTAGTCGGAGAGTGTTTTCCAACCCACCAGCGTCTCGCCTGCGAAAGTGAGTATCTGTTGGTCGGGAGGTACGCCCTCCTTCTCCTGTATCTTTGCCTTGATGCTGTCGATTACGTCGGTAGGTTCAACCTCCAGAGTGATCGTCTTATCGTCCGATACCTTAACATAAAGCGGCATCGCGAATGCAGAGATCGACATAACGCCAATCAACAGCGCCGCCGCGAGGATTACCGATAGCAGTCTTTTGATTTTTTCTATGATGCTTCACTCCATTCCAGATGTTAGATATTAGATTGTAGATATTAGACGCGATAATTTCACGCACAATTTTATCCTACCGCGTCTAAAATCTAATGTTTGGCGTCTAGCATCTAAATTTCGGGATGATTCTTCTTAACCGCCTTAAACGCGTCGTCCGCAACCTCAAGCGTATGGTTGATATCCTCGTCGGTCATGGCGGCGTTCATAAAGTGGTTGTGGTGCGAGGTCAGGAAAACGCCCCTGGACACGCACTCCGCGATCCATTCCTGATGGAGGAACAATGAATCGTCATTGGCGATGCGCAGATAGAACAGCGCGGGCTTGCCGGTCGCCTTGAGGTCGAAGCCGTTTTCCTTGGCGGCGACGACGAGTCCGTTGACAAGCCTTGTGCCCATCGTGTCAAACATCTGCGGCGCGTTGATCTTCTTAAGCTTCTCAATCGTGGCGATACACGCGGCGAAAGGCGCGGCGCTCAGCCAGTAGCTGCCGGTGATGGACAAACCGCTGATGGTGTTCTTGAGGTGGTCGCGCCCCATCAAGGCGGACATATTGTAGCCGTTGGCCAGCGCCTTGCAGAAGCAGATCATGTCGGCCTTGAAGCCGAAGTAATGGTCAGAACCGGCAAGGTCAAGGCGGAACCCGCAGCGGACGTCGTCGATGATCAGCTGGATGCCGTTGTCGTCACAAATCTTGCGGACCTTGGCCCAGTACTCATTCGTCATAACCACGTTGTCGTGGAAGTTGCCGTGATCGTAAGGCTGCGCGACGATAGCCGCGACCTGATCCTTGTTCTCCGCGACAGTTTTTTCAAGCAGGGGAATGTTATCCCACGGCAGGATGATGTTGTGCATGACCTCTTCTTCCAAAACGCCCGCGTAGTCCTTTTTTGCCTGCCAGGGGGAAACGCCGTGATAATAGCCTTTGAAGAAGATAATCTTCTTGCGGCGGGTGAACGCGCGGGCCGTAACAACGGCTGTCTGCGTCGTGTCGTTGCCGTTTTTCGCGAAGAAGCACCAGTCGGCCGACGCGACGGTATCGACGAGACACTCTGCGCACTCCACCATGACCTTGCTCGGGGTAGTCAGGCAGTTGCCGAGCTTGTTCTGCGCGTTAAAGGCGGCGTCGACGTCCGGGTCGCCGTAGCCCAGGACGTTGGGTCCGTAGGCGCACATATAGTCGATGAACTTGTTGCCGTCCACATCCCAGATGTATGTGCCCTCCGCCCTGTCTGAGAACAGCGGCCACTTGCTGACGGGGATGAACAGACCTTCCGCAGGGCCTAAGTGGCCGTAAATGCCCGCCGGAATAACTTTCGTAGCCCTTTGAAACCACTCCTGGCTCTTTTCGTGACTATACTCAGGAAATTTACTCATTTACACGTTACCTCCTTTACGCCAAATAAACAGCTACTCTGTCGAGCATTCTGTTCAGGTTGTCGAGCATGGAAATCATGCCCCTCATGGTGATCGAGCCCTCGCCGATGCAGACAAGGGAGTTGACCTTGTTGTTGAACAGGTCGGAAGCGAGCTTCATGGATCCGAATTCCATGACGGCTCTGGGCGCGTCCTGACACTCCTTGAGCGTCGTCATTTTGTGACCGCGAACCCTGATGTTCGCTTTCGGGCCGTTCTTAATGGACATCTGGATGTCGCCGTCGTCGATGCAGGAGGCGCTGAACGTGCTGATGGGATCGTGGTTGCCGAGCTGCGCGATGGCTGAGGTGAGGGTGTAGAACGTCAGGCGTGTCGAAAGCTCGAAGAAAGCCGGATTCTGCATGGCCTCGTCGGACGGGCGCATGATTTCGGCCAGCCTGTCCGTCAGCGGAGTGAATTTCTTAAGCAGAAATCCGATTTTCAGGAAGCCCTTGGACGGGAACGGCGTGACCGTGCCGTCAATCAGGCCGTTGAACTTCTCAACGGACGAAAACGGGAGCTTGATGTTACAGCTTGAGCAGCCTTCCGTCACTGTACATTTGCCGTTTTCGAATTTAATCGTCGCCTCAGGCCCGCCCTTGACGGAGAACCCGATCGACACAGGTTTGACGCCTTTCAAAATCTCCTGCGCTTTTTCGTCAAGCTCACAGAGATTTTCGAGCGTCCCGAGTACCGCGAACATGTTTATGTACGCCATGGTTTTGCTGTCGGTCAAAGTAAATCCCCCTTTTTTGAAGTGTGAGAACCTGTGTTCATATGGATGCGCACGGTCTAGGCGGGTCTTTTTCCGCCACTCTGCGTCAAGAAATGCAGCGGCTTGTAAGCAAGCCTCGAAATAAACAAATTATTTCTGCGCTTTTTTCCTTGATTGGCGAAAAAAGCCCTCGCCAATCCCGCGCACCTCCATATGAACACAGATTCTAAAATATTAACCAAATAATAATATATCACAAATTAAAAAGAAATTCAATCGGTTTATGATAAAAAAACCACTAAAAAGCACCTGCCGCACAAAAAATGCGGCAGGCACGTTGTTTTTCACTTTTTACAGCTCAGGTCTCAAGAAGTCCAAGTCTAACTTTAACTCCAAATTCGACAACCCAAGCTGCCAGTCGAACAAAATATACTCGATGAGCCACCGCAGCCCGGACAAAATATAATCGACCGCCCACTGCCACAAGAGTGTTATGACCGTGACCCTGCATTGGGCGAGCAGCGTTCCGTCGCTCGACTTGGCGTATATGGTTGTCGTGCCGTTGTCGATGCCCTTAACGTAGCCGTTTTTGTCAACCGTCGCGATGGAAACATCACCGCTCGACCAAACGACATCCACGCTGCTGCCCAGAAGCGTGGTTACCTCAAGCTGGAAGAACGTGTATTTGTTCAGTAAGAGTATCGGCCGGTTTATTAGATAGATTCCCAGGTCGCTTGCGCCCGCAGGTTTATCTGGCGGGTCTAACGGGTTGCCACTTTCGCCCGTACTGTCGTCCGCACCGTTGTCTGTCACCGCTTCGTCTGTTGTTGATTCGTCCGGCGGCGGGAGATCGTCATTCGCCGAAACGGTTGGCAGAGCAAAAACGGCTGTGAGCGTGAGCACGAGAGCCAAGCATATGGCGGTCAGTTTTACAAGGTAAGAATGTTTTATAGTAACCGTCCCCTTTCAATTACCAATTATTATAATATATTATACAAGTAAAAGAAAAATGTGTCAATAGTAAAACAAAAAAAATTACGTGATTATTTCAAAAATATTACGTGATTATTACGGCAGAACGACAGGAATACTATTTTTTTGACATTTTACAGCGCTTGGTGTATGATATACTATAAACGTGAAGAAAAAGGAGGGGATTGCCACGGACGCCATCAGGCTTTCCGTCAGAAAAGTCGTCGAGCACGTCATGCGCGGCGGCGACATAGACAGCCGTTTCGCCGATCCCTCCTCCATGCTTGAGGGCATGCGGATACACAAAAAGCTCCAGCGGGAGATGGGCGCGGATTACCGCGCGGAGGTTTCGCTGCAAACGGAGCTGCTGTTGGCGGGCATCCCGGCCGTTCTGTATGGCCGCGCCGACGGCGTTATTACGCAAGAGGACGGCTCTTTCGTGATCGACGAGATCAAGACGACGTCTTTGCCCCTTGAGCGCTTTTACGATCAGCGCGAGCTGCACCTGGCTCAGGCCAAATGCTATGCGGTCATGCTGATGCGCCAAACGCAGACCCCGCCCGATGAGATAACCCTGCAATTGACATATTACCAGACCGAAACGCGGGAAATCGCGCGGCACAGGTTTGCGTACTCAGCCGCAGAGCTGGAAGCTTTTTTCGAGGATCTGATGGAGCGTTATGCGCTCTGGCTCAGGCTGGAACGTGACTGGAAGGAGCTGCGCACCCGCACGATCAAGGAGACTGAGTTCCCGTTCCCGCAGTACCGCAAGGGTCAGCGCGAGTTGGCCGTCGCGGCCTACCGCACCGTCGCGGCGCGGAAGAAGCTGTACGTGCAGGCGCCGACGGGCATCGGTAAAACGATCTCCGCCGTCTTTCCGGCGGTGAAAGCCATCGGTGAGGATAAGGCGGAGAAAATATTCTACCTCACGGCCAAAACCGTCACCCGCTCCGTGGCCGAGGAGGCCGTGCGCATGATGACGGAAAAGGGTCTGCGCTTTAAATCCGTGACCCTGCGCGCCAAGGATAAGATATGCTTTTTAGAGGAAAGGGCCTGCAATCCCGACTCCTGCGAATACGCGAAGGGGCACTTTGACCGCGTGAACGACGCGCTGTATGCGCTTATCACCGAAAACGACATCATCACGCCGGACACCGTGACGCAGTACGCAAAAAAGCGCCGGGTCTGTCCCCACGAGCTTGCGCTGGACGCTACACTGTGGTGCGACATGGTCGTCGGCGACTACAACCATGTGTTTGATCCCGCCGCGTATCTGCACCGCTTTTTCGGCGGGGACGAGCCTGCCGGAGACTACGTTTTCCTCATCGATGAGGCGCACAACCTGGCCGACCGCGTGCGGGATATGTATACGGCCGCAGTGAAAAAATCGACTTATAACGGGCTGAAAAGGCGGCTCAAGGATAAAAACGCCGCCGCCGTAAAGCTTCGAAAGTCCATTACAAATATTAGCAAACATTTAAGCGCCCAAGCGGCAGACACCGTTAGCCGAAACGTGGCGCCCGAGCAGGAATCGGCGCCGAAATTTCCCGAGCCGCGGATTAGCTTTGACTTGGATTCGGATCTGCTTGAGCTTGTGCGCCAGTTTACCGCCGCGTGCGAGGAATGGTTCGAGCTTGAGCGGCATAACGCCCATGAGCTGCTGAATGACGTGCTGGAGCTGTATTTTGAGGCGTCCGCGTACATCGGCGTCGGCGAGATGTACGATGAGCATTACGTCAGTATAACTGAATTTTTCAAAAGCGATGCGGCAGCCACGCTGTTCTGCCTTGACCCGTCCGCCATCATCCGTGAGAAGCTCGGCAAAGCCCGGGCGAGCGTGCTGTTTTCCGCGACGCTGACGCCGCTTCACTATCACCGCGAGATATTGGGCGGCGCGGATGGTGATTACATGCTGGCTCTGCCGTCGCCCTTTGACCCGTTGAACCTGACGCTTCTGGCTCACACCGGCATCTCCACAAAATATGCCGACCGTGAAAAAAGCGTAACGCCCATCGCGGAGACGGTCTATGACGCCGTGTCGCGCAGACCGGGGAACTACATGGTGTTTTTCCCGTCATACGAATACATGCGCAGGGTGTACGCGGAGTTTTGCGAGAGGTATCCGGGGATAACAACGATCTTGCAGGACAACAGCATGGACGAGGACGCGCGGGCGCGCTTTTTGGAGCGGTTTTCGGCGGAAAACACGGAAACGCTGCTGGGCTTCTGCGTATTGGGCGGCATATTTTCAGAGGGCATCGACTTAAAAGGCGAGCGGCTGTACGGCGCGGTCGTCGTCGGGGTGGGGCTGCCGAAGCTGTCCCTGCGCCAGAACCTGATCAAAGATTATTTCAACCGCAAAAACGGACAGGGATACGATTACGCGTATGTTTTTCCCGGGATGAACAAGGTGCTTCAGGCGGCCGGGCGCGTGATACGCGGCGAGGACGACAAGGGGCTTGTGGCGCTCATTGATACGCGGTTTGCGGCGGCGAAGTATCGGGAGATGTATCCCGAGCATTGGAATCACGTAAAATTTATAAAATAATAATAGACCTCTTGCGAAATTGATGAGCGGTGTTTTGGCGGTATTTTTCCGCCCTCGCCGCGTTAAAAATGCTCGAAATAAACAAATTATTTCTGCGCTTTTTGCCTTGCGAGGACGAAAAAATCCTCGCCAACACACTCTCTCACAATTTCGCAAGAGGTCTAATCTCTTTCAGACTTTTGTATTGACTTTGAATTTTCAGAACCTGTGCGTATCCATACGAACACAGGTTCTTAACCCATCCGGCACTGTGTGCCACCTCCCCTTGCAGGGGAGGCTTTGATGGCGGCTCAAAACAAGCCGCCCCTGCAAGGGGAGGCGGCGCGCAGTGCCGGAGGGGTACAACTATGGAGGAAACAACGCCTATGCAAAAAATCTGCTGCATCTTCGGCGCGGGTGAATTCGACCCCGCCAGCATTCAGCTGCCCGAAAACCGCTTTATCATCGCGGCGGACGGCGGCTATAACACGCTCGTGTCTTTGGGTCTGTGCCCTGACCTGCTCCTAGGCGACTTCGATTCCTTGGACAGCTCCGATTTGCCCGCCGGCATAGAAACGATCCGGCATCCTGCCCAAAAGGACGACACTGACATGATGCTCGCCGCGCGGGAGGGCCTGTCGCGCGGTTTTGACGCGTTTCATATCCACGGCGGGGCAGGCGGGCGGCTCGACCACACGCTTGCCAATCTCCACGTTCTGTCATACCTCGCGGAGAGGGGGGCGGCTGGATTTTTGTTTCACCGTGACTGTGTGATTACGGCTGTGCGGGACGGCACGCTGTGCTTCCCGGCGGGATACGGAGGTACGGTATCCGTGTTTTGCCACGGCGAAAATGCACGGGGCGTGTCTCTTGCGGAACTCAGGTACCCGCTGAACGGCGCGGAGCTTGACATGAGCTTTCCCCTCGGCGTCAGCAACGAGTTTACGGGGGCGCCGGCGTCTGTGCGGGTAGGGCAGGGGACGCTCATTGTGATTTGGGCGGATACAACGCAGAAAGAACTGCCGTCATTTGTAAAAAATAAACAAAATATATGATATAAAATAGCGAAAAGCGACAAAGTGAAAAAAGTACTTGTGTTATGGCTGATTTCTTGGTATAATAATGTATACATATAATTGGAACCTGCGTTCTTAGTTATGTATACATCACATTATTAAATGGGGGAATTACGATGAAGAAAATATTATCAGTAATCCTTTGCGCTTTGTTTTGCGCGCTCATCGCCGTACCGTGCCTGACTGCTGCGGCGGTTGCGGCGGTCGGCTCTGACGCGGCGGACGGCGTTTGGCTGGCGGCTGGTCCGGCCGGCAAGGACTTCGGCGCGAGGGCGTCCGTGGCTCAGGCGGCGGGCGACGCTGTGGCGACGGCGGCGGCTATCGGAAGCGTAAGCGGAAACAAAGACATCCCCGCGCCCACGGACAAGCAGATCGCGGACAGATGGTTCGCGGTTTCGCAGGAGTTTGCGGGTGGGGATAACATCTACACCAACAAAGAAGGCCCTGTTCCGCCCAATACGTTGGTCGGACTCAATGACGATTATAAGAAATACGCACTTGCCTACCTGAATTTCTACCGCTATGCCGCGCGGCTTCCCGAATTGAAGCGTGAGGATTACAACGCGCAGTACGGCGCGCTGCTGCTGGCCACGATCAACCAGCTGAATCACGAGTATTCGCCGCGCCCGAGCGGAATGAGCGTTGATACGTATAACAAGGCGTTTGAATCCACAAAGCACAGCAACATAGGCAAGAGCGATATCTTCCCGACCCGCTCGGCGGCGTTCAGGGCTTTTATCGATGTTTGCTTCTCCGAGTTTTCAGGGCTTCCGAACGACCCGCACAACCGCGTCAACATTACAACCGTGCCCCACAGGAGATGGTTTTTGAAGCCCACGCTTCAATATACGGATTTCGGGCAGGTAGAGACACGGAACGGTGAATTCACTTATTTCACTGCCGATGTTGTTCATGACGATTCGTTGATGGCCGCGGAGCCTCTCTTTTGGCCCGCGTCTTACGACTTTATCGCCTGGCCGCCTTCGGGTAATATGCCGGCAAAGGTTTTCGACGTGAAGGATCCCTGGAGCGTTATGCTGAATCCCGACAAGTGCTATATCGCGAACGTGAACGACGTCACCGTCAAAATGACGAGGGTGTCGGACGGCGCGGTGTTCACGCTGACCTCGGCGAATGTTTATACAGCGCCGGACAAACCGTTCCTCTACGTGGATACAAACACGAATTTGGGCCAGCTGCCGGGCTACGGGCCGAACATCAGCTTCAATATCGGCGCGGACAAGTTCATAAAAGGCCTTGTCGGTGATTTCACTGTGGAAATCACGGGAATCAGGGATAAAGGCAACGGCAGCGCCGTCACGCTGACATACGGAACCTCTTTCCTCGACGTCTACAAGGTTGACACCACGTTACCGCCGGTTAACGGCGTTACGCTCAGTCCGACTGCGGCCGCTCTCTACGTCAACGAGACCAAGAAGCTGACAGCTATGGTAACTCCCGCGAACGCCAGAGACAAAGGGGTGTATTGGGAGTCTAAAGACCCCGGCGTGGCCACGGTAAACAGCCGGACCGGGCTTGTAACGGCGGTGGGGCCGGGAACCGCCACGATTACGGTGCAAACGAATGACGGCTGGTTTACAGATTCTTGCGTCGTGACTGTTTCGATTATGAGGGCATCCGGTGTGACGCTGAACAAAACAGAGCTTTCGCTTAACTATCAGGAGTCGGAAGCCCTGATCGCGGCGGTAGTCCCCGCGAACACGACGGACCAGAGGATAAAATGGACGTCCGACAACCCGGCGGCAGCCTCGGTTGACGCAAACGGCAGGGTCACGGCAAACGCCAGAGGCACGGCGAAAATCACCGTGACGACCGACGACGGGGGCTTCACAAAAACGTGCACGGTCAATGTCGGCTTCTCATGGTGGCAGTGGCTCATCTATGTTTGCCTGTTTGGATGGGCATGGGGCTACGGCAAATAATTAGAATAGTATGACCAAAAAGCTTCTTTGGACAAAATGCCAAAGAAGCTTTTTTGTGTTATGTAGCTCTAATTTTGAATTCCGCGTTCCGAAGCTCTAATTCGCCAGCGGGACGCCGTTCGCGTCGGCCGAAATGGAACCGGTCAGAATCTGCACACCCTCGACAATAGCCCAAACTATGCTGATAATACTTAAGAAACCGCAGCTCAAAACTGAAATCAGCAACTGCGCGATGGCTTTGCCCTTGAATCCCAGATAAAAGTTGTGTACGCCCAAACCGCCCAAAATGAACGCCAGCACGGCGGCGGCGATTTTGGATTTCGCGTTCGGGTTATTCATGCTGTTCTGAAGCGGAGCGCCGCAGTTTTGGCAGCTTACCGCCGTCGGCGCGGCCGCCGTTCCGCAATTCTGACAGTAGATCGGGGGCTGCAAGCCCGTTGGCGCGCCGCAATTTTGGCAGTTATACGCGCCGGAGTTCAGCTGTGCACCGCAATTTTTGCAAAACATTGTTCAAAACCTCCAAAAAAATAGATTTCACAAAAAGTGAGAGTCATCCCTTATACATTGTATAGTTTATTATATCACAATCAGCGGCGGGTTTCAATAAAAAAACAAAAAAATTTCCGCGATAAATATTTTTTGATATTGAAAATTAGAATTTGTTATGCTATTATTATTTTATCAAATTAAGTAACCGCAATGGGGGATAAGCCATGCTGTCAAAAGAAGAAAAGGCCGCCGCGCGGGCAACCGCCGTTCGCCTTTATGAAAAGGCCGGTGTAGTGCTGACGGATTCGGAGAAAGAAAACATGGAGGTGGCGGATTTCGGACAGGGGGATTTAAAAAATACCGGGTTGGGAATTGTCACCTACGTCAATACGGAGCGTGTGTGCGCTAAGGAAATGGTGCTGTTCCCTTACCAGACTTGCCCGGAGCACCGGCACATAGGCGCGGGAGGTATGCCGGGGAAAGAGGAGACTTTCCGCTGCCGGTACGGACTTGTGCGGTTGTATGTGGAGGGCGAGCATACGGCTGTTGATCCGAGGTCACCTGCCGGCGTATATACCGTGTTCCGTGAAATCGTACTGCGCCCGGGGGAACAGTATACGATTTACCCCGATACCAAACACTGGTTCCAGGCGGGGGAAGACGGCGCCGTGATCTCCGAATTTTCAACGAAAAGCACGGATGAAACCGATGTGTTTACCGATCCGTCTATCAAAAGGATGGAAGCCTGAGAACCTGTTTAGTATCTCCCACGCGGCAACCTTTTGGTAAAATCAGGCGATCTGTTGCGTCAATAAATGCAGAGGCTTGTAAGCAAGCCTCGAAATAAACAAATTATTTCTGCGCTTTTTTCCTTGCATCTCACCTAATTTTACTCAAAATTTTGCTCACGGCGAGATACTAAACAGGTTCTGAGCGAAAGGATAGCTGTAGGATATGAACAGAGGCATTGCGTGTTTGGGGAACCTGATTGTGGATGTGATCAAGGAAATTGACAGCTATCCGCAGGCGGGAAATCTGGCGACTGTACGAAGCGTATCGCAGACAACAGGCGGACTTGTACCAAACTGCCTGATGGATTTGGCGAAAATGGATCCGGCTTTTCATTTGGAAGCGGTAGGACTTTTGGGAAAAGATGAATACGGAGAATACATCAGAAAGGCGCTGGAGTGTGCCGGGATTGATTCCTCCCATATAGGGACGCATCCCGCGCTCAGTACCTCTTTCACTGACGTAATGGATCAAAGCGGGGGCGGGGAGCGCACTTTTTTCCATTACCGGGGCGCGAACGCGGCTTTTTGCCCGGAGCATATTCCGCTGCGTCAAATACAGGCGGATATTCTGCATTTTGGATATATCCTCCTTTTGGATTCTCTGGATCAGCCGGACAGCGAATACGGTACGGCGCTGGCAAGAGTGCTGTGTGACGCACAGAATATGGGATTTAAAACGAGCATAGACGTAGTAAGCGAACAGGGAGAACGTTTCAACCGGTTGATGCCGCCCGCGCTGAAATATGCCGATTACTGTATCATAAATGAGATAGAAGCCGCCCAGACGGTGAACATCCCTTGCAGGGACGGAAGCGGAAATCTGCTGAGGAAAAACATGGAGCCTATTTGCCGCGCGTTGAAAGCGATGGGCGTGCGGGAGTGGGCGGTCGTACACTGCCCGGAGGGGGCTTTCGCCGTGGATAAACAGGGGGATTATTTTACACAAACCTCCCTGAATCTCCCGAAAGCTGAAATCAAAGGGAAAACCGGGGCGGGAGACGCCTTTTGCGCCGCGACGCTGTACGGGGCGTACAAGGAAATGCCGCTGCCGAAAACCCTGAAGCTGGCTTCCGCGGCGGCGGCGGCGTGCTTGACGGCAAGGGGCGCGGCGGAGGGCCTGCGCACGGAAAAAGCGCTGTGGGAAATGGCTGAACGGTATGGCTTTCAGGACGATAGCTTATAAGGAATGATTGTAAATATGGGAAAAGCGGTAATATATGGGGCGGGAAATATCGGCCGTGGCTTTATCGGCCAGCTGTTCGCGCGATCCGGCTATGAAATTTGCTTTATCGACGTGGATGAAACGCTGATCCTTGCGCTGAACCGCAGGGGGGAATATCCCGTGCGGGAATTGCTGGATGAGGGCTGGCGGGAGGAATCCGTGACGAACGTCCGGGCCGTAAACGGCAGGGATATAGACGCCGCGGCCCGGGAGATCGCGCAGGCGGACGTCATGGCGACTGCTGTGGGCGTGAACGCGCTTCCCCTGATCGCGGGACCTTTGGCGGCGGGGATAGCGCGGCGTTATAAAGAAAACTGTGGGCCGCTCAATATCCTGATCTGTGAGAATTTGCTGAACGCGAGCCGATATATGCGAAAGCTGCTTTCAGAAAGGCCGGACGCCTATACAAACGCGTGGTTTGAAGAAAACATAGGCTTGGTAGAGACGTCCGTGGGACGCATGGTGCCGGTTCAGACAGAGGAACTGCGGGCCGGTGACCCGCTGCGCGTCTGCGTGGAGGAATACGGTGAGCTTCCGGCGGACCGCGCGGCTTTCAAGGGGGAGATTCCGCAGGTCAAGGGGCTTGAGCCTTTTTCGCCGTTTGACTTTTATGTAGAGCGTAAGCTGTATATACATAACATGGGGCACGCGGCCGCCGCTTATCTGGGCTTTCAGCGAGGATACGCGTATATTTGGGAAGCGGTCGGCGATCCGTATATACGGGAAACCGTGCGCCGTGCGATGCTGGAAAGCGGCAGGGCTTTGTGCGGGCGCTATAACGCGGACAAAAGCGGCGTTTGCTTGCATATTGAAGATTTGCTGTTGCGGTTCGGTAACCGGCAGCTGGGTGATACGGTTGCCCGCGTGGGACGTGACCTTCCCCGCAAGCTGGCCGGAAACGACCGCTTGTTCGGCGCGGCCGCCATGTGCGAAGAGCAGGGGATAGCGTGCCCGAATATTTTAAGGGGAATCGCCGCCGCGCTGTTATTCCCGGACAATGATCAAGAATTGACGCTGGGGCAGCTCAGGCAAATGGCGGATATTGTTATAAATAAAAGCTAAACATATAAGAAAGGGGAAATTTTATGTTTGAACTTGTTGCAAAGACGATGGAGAACATTTTTCTCAACCTGACCATGCTGCAAAATTCCTGGCCGCCGCACCGCTGGATCGGGAGGCAGCGCATGCAGCGCAAAAACTACCGCCTTTTCCTTGGCTGCTATGAGGAAATCTGTGGACTGAGCTGCGAGCTTTGGCGCACGGATGAGCCTGTGCCTTTCAGCGAGCGTGAAACCGGAGAGCATATGACCGTGCGACTGGGCGACCTGTGGACGCCCCTGCGCTTTGGCTGCGCCTGGATGCACGTCACGGGGCAGGTGCCGCAAGGCGTTGATCCGGCCGACCCCGCGCTTTGCCTGCTGGTTGATGTTTCGGGCGAGGGCCTGATTGTCAACACAAAGGGCGAGGTTGTGCAGGGCATTACGTCCTACGCCAGCTTTTCGGACGTCCGGCAGAGCATAGGCGGCAAGATGGTTGTGTCGCTCAACGGGCTGACGGACGGGAACGGCCGCATTGACTTTTGGATCGACGCGGCGAACAACGACCTGCTCGGCAACTACTATGTCAGCGGTAAAGTGAAAGCCATCATACGCCGTATGTGCCTTGCCCGCTGTGATTTTGAGAAGCGTTCCTTGTATTACGACTGCAACGTGCTGATGAGCGTGTATGACGGCGCCAAGCGCGATCAGTACATGAAAGGGCTTTATAAAACGGTGAAGCAAGCTCTCAAAACAGGGGACCGCGGTATTTTAATCCCCTACCTGGAAGCTAAAAATGACGACCCGGACACATTTGAGTTCACCGCGCAGGGGCACTCCCATCTGGACCTCGCGTGGCTGTGGCCGATACGCGAAACCAAGCGCAAGGGAGCGCGTACTTTCTCCAGCCAAATTATGAATCTGGACAAATACCCCGGCGCGATGTTCGGCGCGTCGCAGGCGCAGCTTTTCCAATGGATCAAGGACGGGTACCCCGATGTTTTCGAAAATGTGAAACGTCTGCATAGCCAGGGGCGCTGGGAGATTCAAGGCGCAACCTGGGTGGAGCCTGACTCCAACCTCATCGGCGGGGAATCCATGATCAGGCAGTTCTATTACGGAAAAAAGTTCTTCCGCGAGGAGTTTGGCAGCGACCCGCGAATCCTCTGGCTGCCTGACTGCTTCGGATATTCCGCCTGCCTCCCGCAGGTGAGCGCGCTGGCGGATTCGCCCTATTTTCTGACGCCGAAGATGAGCTGGAATTCCGTGAACGAATTCCCGTACCAAACTTTCAACTGGAAAAGCCTTGACGGCTCAGGCGTATTGGCGCATCTGCCGCCCGAGGACAACTATGTAGCCGCGGCTCTTCCGGCCAGAATTACGCGCGCCGCAAGGAAATATAAAGAGCGCGGGATATCAAGGCGGTCAGCGTCGCTGTTCGGTTTGGGCGACGGGGGCGGAGGACCGGGCTTTGAGCACTATGAACGCTGCGCGCGTATGGCTGACCTGAAAGGTATGCCGAAGTACACGCAGGCGAGTATGCATGAGTTCTTCGGCAAGCTGGCGGCTGAGGACGGCGGAAAATATCCCACGCATCAGGGAGAGCTGTACCTTGAAAAGCATCAGGGCTGTTATACCACCCAGTCCCGCAACAAGAAATATAACCGTAAATGTGAATTCTTGCTGCGCAACTACGAGATACTGGCGGCTATGCAGGCGTCAAAAGCGGATTTGCCGATTCCGCTTGAGGAGCTTGAAGAGATCTGGAAAGAAGTTCTGCTGTATCAGTTCCACGACATTTTGCCCGGCTCCTCCATCAGCCGCGTATATGAGGAATGCGTCCCCCGATACGAGATTTTGATGGGGAGGCTGGAGGAGGGTATCTCAAAGCTGCTGAAACAGACCTATGGCGGCGGCGCGGCCGTCAACCTCAACAGCTTTGCGTATCAGGGCCTCATTCAGTATGACGGCGTATGGCGCGATATCACTGTTCCGGCCTTTGGCGACACGGACATCGAAAGTGGCCCGCCGGTCACGCGGTTCAGCGCAAAGGCCGAAAGCAACGTGATCGAAAACGATTGTGCCAAGGTAACTTTCAAAGACGGCGTAATCGTATCGTATATATACAAGAAAACCGGCAGGGAGCTGGCCCGGGGCAAGCTCAATGTCTTTTCGCTGTACCGCGACAATGGCGACTGCTGGGAAATTCGCCCGCGTTACTACAAGCGCCGCAAGCAAGCGAAGTGTACGGCGTTCTCCGTCGGCACGGATGGCGCGAAAGCCTTTGCCAGAGCCGAATACCGGGTGGGAGAGGACGTCGTCACGCAGGAGATCAGCCTGATCGACGGATCTCCGTTGCTGCGATTTTCCACGAAGATCAGGCACGGCGGGCAAAAGGTTATGCTACGCGTGCGGTTTGAGCTTACGACGGGCGGCGAGGCAAGCTTCAATGTGCCATTCGGTCATATCAAACGCGCTACCACCGAGAATAACTCCGTTGAAAAAGCGCAATATGAGGTCAGCGGGCAAAAGTTTGTCGATATCACGGATGGTGACTTCGGCATCTCTCTGCTGAACGACTGCAAGTACGGCTTCCGCTGCAAAAACGGTATGCTTGACATGAACCTTGTGCGCTCGCCACGAGGCGGCCCCGGCCGTAACGTCGATTTCGGCGAACATACCCTGGAATACGCGCTTCACCCCCATGAGGGCCCCCTTGGCGCCGATACATACCGCGAGGCGTACTTCCTGAGCAACCCGGTTCAAGTCGTTACAGACGGTCAATCGGCCAAACCGGCGGAGGCGTTTATCACATCCGCGAATGAAAACATCATCGTTGAAACCGTGAAAATCCCGGAGGACGGCAACGGACTGCTTCTGCGCGTCTATAACAGCAGTGAAACTGTCCAAAGCGGCGAGGTGTCCGTGTTGGGACTCCGCGCGGCCGAGAGCGTGAACGTGATGGAGGAGACGCTTGCGCCGGCTTCTGAAACGCTTGAGATGCGCGGGTTTGAGCTGAGGATTATCCGATTTGTGGGCAAATAGGCATATATCAATACAATCAATAAAAAAGTGAACTCTCGTCCACCTCTTGAGGCAGGCGAGAGTTCGTTGTTTAGAACCTGTGAATACAGGTTCTTATAGTCAGAACACTTGAAAAGACCGCAAATATGCTATCCTGTGTGTTTTGAAGAAACGGCTTGACGTTTTCGGAGATATAGCGTATACTAAAGACACGGTCAGCAAGATTGTGTATTCCATGGCACCAAAAAAGGTGGCGCGGCCGATAGACGGTGCGCCTCCAACAAAGATCAGTTTAAGAAATAAACCGCTTGCTTAGAGACAGGGCGGTTTTTTATATTCGCGCTCGAGCGAAATATGATTCTCAATAAACTCCCTGACCTTGGCCTTATACAGCTCCGGCGCTTCGTAATAGCTGAACACATGCACAGCCTTTTCAACCAGCAGAATGTCTTTCGGGACCGTGCAGGCGTCGTACATCCGCTGCCCCATGTACGTAGGCACGTATTTATCCTCCGCGCCGTGGACGAAGAGGATCGGTCTTTTCGATTTATCCATATTGCCCAAGGCGTCAGACTCGCGGAAGTCATAACCGGCGAACAGCCTGCAAAACATGTTTGCAACGTCCAAAACGGGCTTTGCGTCGAATTTCAGTATGATTTTGACATTGTAGCGCAGCTCCTCATACGCGCTTGAAAAACCGCAGTCCTCGACGATAAGCTTGACCTGCGGCGGCAAAGCGTCTGACTGGTTGGCAAGCAGAATGGTTGCCGCGCCCATGGAAGCGCCGTGCATAACGATTTCGATGTCCTCGCCGAAGCGTTTTGTGAGATAATTAACCCACAGCAGGATGTCCCGGCTGTCCAGTACGCTGAACCCGATGTACTTGCCGTCGCTGCGGCCGTGCGCGCGGTGATCCGGCATAAGGACGCCGTACCCAAGCTCATCGAGATACAGCGGCGCGATGTGCGAGAATTCGTCGATCCCGTTGCATTTGTGGCCGTGGGAGAAAATCAGGAAGCGTTTTGCGCTTTCCGCGCTCCCGTTCCCGGGGAAAAACCAACCGCGCAAAGTCAGTCCGTCATGGGTTTTGACGGAGAGATCCTCGTGCTCACGCTGAAGCAGCGCTTTTTTGTCGCGTTCGCGGTTCTGCTCGCGCTGTATGTAGACAAGGTCAGTTTCAGGCTTCTTTGCCTTTGGCTTCGGGCGGACGACCACGAAAGCGAACATGTAGTATCCAAGTCCGAAGAGCGCCGCTGTACAAATACATAAAACGCTTAAAATCACAATTAACGTGTCCATATACACAACTCCCCCAATATTATCCTCTACATTATAACACATCTATGTTACTTTTTCCAGTCTTGCAAAAGGGAAATTTATATGTTAGGTAACCACTGATTTAATCTACCATATTTTCTTGAGATGTGATATAATAAGTCCAAGGAAAGGTGGTATTGCGATGAACCAAACAAGCTTTACTGATATGGAATATTCAAACCGAAAACGC
>WRED01000039.1 GCA_009779495.1 Oscillospiraceae bacterium
ACCTTACGATACCGTCATGCGGTTCATCATATAGCTAATAATTGTTTCAACAAAACTCTTTTTGAATCTTCAAGGGTTTGTTTATCGTTGTTTAATTTTCAAGGTGCAGGGGGGATGCTTTTGGTGTGGCTTCCCGTGAAGCGCTTTGCTATTCTACCACCCCAATTTGCTTTTGTCAACTCTTTTTTTAAAAATTTGCGAAAAAATTTTTGGAATTGTTTTTGTGCGAAAAAGGGACACTCCTTTTTCGCACGCTTTTTTAGAGTATATTTTAGCTTTTATTTAGGGACACGCCCTAAATTCAGCTTGTCGCAAAAGCCGAAATCAAGAACCAAAACAACACACAATCTTCTTCATGGCAAAAACCTCTTTTTACATCATGAATCAAAAACGCGGCTCAAGGACAAAGCCGCGTTTTTAAGAAAATATTAAGATCTAGGAGACGGCACAAGCTCCAATCCCGTCCCGCGCTGTGTTATCGCATTATTTGCGCGAACAGCCCCAACAGCCACAGAAACGGCCGGAATGTGATAATATCAATCAGGTTTGCCCAACTGTTTAAGTCGTTGAACAGCTTTATCCGCGTCTGTTGCAAGGGGTTCTTTCCGTAGAAATCGCAGTAGGTCACAACATATGTATCATAGGCGGTCAAATCGCTTTCCGTCAGGGTAATCACCCGCGCGCCGCGCATGTCGTGGTCGCCGTAGGAGCCGAAGCCCGTGGCGGGAGAACTGACCATATCGACGCCGTTTTCGCGCCGTAGCTCATAAGTATTGGTGTGATCGTGCCCCCAGAACAGGGCAAGCACGTTGCCCGCCTCATCCAGGGCGGCGCATTGCCCCTGGTTATACTTGCCGCTGCCCGCGCTTTCCCTTACCTGGCCCTTTGCGCCGTCGGGCAGCGTCAGGTACACATATTTTGAGAATTCGTTGCCCTCATCGTCGACGAAGTCCCTCCGATAGGCATCGGGATCATTCGGGCCGGCCTGGGGGAGGTAATCATAAACCTCCGGCACGGCAATGTGCTGGAAAGCCAGGGAGGGCAGCTTGCCTGTCGCCTCATTGGCGGCCTTGAACCAGTCGATCTGCGGCTTTTGCACGCAGCTGTAGCCGCCCCGCGGGTCGTAGCTGCCGGAGTCGAACATCCACAGGCCAAACACCGGGGCCGTGCCCGCGCTGCTGCTGATCGGCAGGTTATGGGTACCGTAGTGCTGGCCCTGCTCATCCTCCGTGCCCTCGTCGGCTTCGGCGACGTAGCGGCCAACAAAGCTTCTGTGCGCGGCATACATGACGAATTCCTCCGCCTTGGTGATGGTTTTCATGGCCTCGTTGTCGTGGTTGCCGAACACCATCGTCACCCGGGCGCCGAAGTCGTCGTAAATCTGATCGAAAACATTCATATAACCGTCAATCCCGGATTTTATCATAGCCCGGCCCACAACACGGGGAAACCCGTCCGCCGCGCTGCAGTGGATATTGTCGCCTGTGAGTACAAACAGATCCGGCCTTTCCCGCTCGGCCAGCTCGTAGAGGAAGCTGCGTGTGATCTCACTGCTGAACATGAATTCCTGTAAATCTGCCACCTGGATGATCTTGAAGCTGCCGTCCTGCCTGAACGTCAGGTTGACGGGGCTGTCCCCGCTTTGCCCTGATTCCGCGCTGACGGGAATGATCAGGCAAGCGCACAGCAGGGTGAGCGCGGCAAGAATGCTGACGAAACGTTTCATAAAATAACTCCCTCACAAAATTATTTGGTAACAATAAACATTATAAATCATGTGAATAGGGATGTCAATACATGGTTTTATACTTGACGCGGCGCATTAACTATGATAAAATATAGAAAAAACATCGGGAGGAATCCAACATGAAAAAGGTCTTTGCTGTACTGTTATGCGCGCTTCTGGGAATTACTCTTGCCATGCCCGCTTTCGCGTCAGAGGGCGGAAGCTTCACCGTCACAAATCCGTATGAGGACGTCGTCTGGTCCGGCACGGGCCAATGGGGCGCCTACAAGGCGAACCTGCACACGCACACCACCTTTTCTGACGGGACGGAATCTCTCAAGGCGATGGTGGAGGAGTATTACGCTAAAGGCTATGACGTCATAGCCAACGCTGACCACGGCGTGGTGAGCACTTCATGGGACAAACGCCCCATGACCGTATTCCCCCTTGATGTGCCTAACTGGGGCAAGTCACACGAGGTGTTGAGCGGCGCGAGGCTGAAAGAAATCAACGACGGCGAGGGCCGTGACGGCCGGGGGATGATTCAGGTGCCCAAGGGCATTGAACTCAACGCCGCCACCGTGTACAAAAGCCACTCTGTCGGCTTGTTTGGAGGCTGGGGCCAGGCTTGGCTGGGGCTTTCCTCCGATTACCGCACGCCTCTTGCGGGCACGCAAAGCTGCGGCGGGATTTCTTTCATCGCCCATCCGGGAGACTGGCTCAAGAGCGAGTTTGACCGCGCGGTGGCCGAGAACCCCGCCAACATCAACTTTTTCGCCGATATCCTGCGGGATTACGACAGCTGCCTGGGCATGGAGATTTATAACGGCTCCGACGGCCCGACCCGCCATGACCGCGTACTCTGGGATCAGCTGCTCATGCGCATGATGCCCGAAGGGGCGACGGTCTGGGGTTTCGCCGTCGATGACAGCCATAATTTAGGTGACATCGGCCGCACGGCGACGATCCATTTCATGCCCGCCAACACCGCTGACAATGTCCGCAGAAGCCTGGAAAGCGGAACTTTCCTAGCCGCTTCCCGCCGCGACAGGATCCGCCTGCCCGATTTCGTCGGCGACGGCAATGTAGCTTTCCCAAGCGTGACGAACATCGAGGTGGCAAACGAGACGATTACCCTCACAACGACGGATACCGAAACGGTGGAATGGATCGCCGACGGCGTGGTCATTGCCACGGGCGGTTCCATCAACCTGCGGGAATACGCGGACGTGATCACTTGCTACGTGCGGGCGCAGCTGATCGGTCCCGGCGGGATCACAGCTACACAGGCCTTTGGCGTGGACAAGGGCGACGGCTACAGGCACCCCGATGACGCCCTGAAAGGTTGGGATCGGATCAAATGGTACTTTAATATGTATCTGACCAAGAATGTTTTCGGATGGCTTGTGGAGAACGTACAGAAGCTGTTTAATTAGTCATATAAAATAACGAAAGGGATGGTTGCGGCCATGACACGTAAAGTATCGGCGCTTCTTCTGGCGCTGGCCCTGCTGCTGGGCTGTCTGGGACTCGGCGTTCAGGCGGCGGGGAGTTCGGAGGTCACCCGCGTGGTCTCCACCTATTACGGCAAAGACGCGCAGGGCTTTCACTGGTACACCGCCGGAAACAGCGGCAGCAAGGTGGTCATTAACGGCGAGACGTATACCGGCTCAAGCGTAAAATTTCAGGGGAGCTACGCGCACAGCGCGGTGGCAGCCGGCCTGTCGCCCGGCACAACGTATACCTACCAGATCGGGGATTACACAGGTACATTCAAGACCGACCCCGGGCGGGGCAAGCCCGTCAGCTTCATCGTTACGGGCGATGTGCAGGCCAGCGATGAGGAGGGCTTCGCCTATAGCTCTAAAACGGTGGGGGCCGCATGGGAGGCTTTCCCAAGCTCCGCTTTCACCGTGACTCTGGGGGATATGACCAACAACTGCGACAATGCGCAATGGGACATGTATTTTGACTCGTTTAAGGGAACTTTCCAAAAAGCGGCTTTCGTGCCCGTCGCGGGCAACCATGACGGCAACGGAAAATGGAACTGGTTCCGTAACATGTTCACCCTCAAGGAGGAGTGCAACATCTCAAACCTGACCGGGGTGTATTACTCTTTCGATTACGGCGACGCGCATATCGCGGTGCTCAACTCCAACGACGTATCCATGAGCACGCAGCAGCGCAACTGGCTGATCAACGATATGTCCCAGACCGACGCCCAGTGGAAGCTCGTCTTTATGCATAAGGCGCCATACTCGGCGGGCGCCGGCTCCACAAAGCTGCACGTTCTGCTCCTGCGCAACGCGCTGATCCCCCTGTTCGACGATTTGGGCGTTGACCTGGTGATGACCGGCCACGACCACCAGTACTACCGCAGCGAGCCCTCGAAGGGCGACAAGCCGGTAGGCGCGGAGTCGCAGACGGGCACGAGCTATACAGACCCCAAGGGCACGGTCTACATCCTGCCCGGCGCGGCGTGCGACAAGCGTTACGGGCTTAAGCCCTACGAGGACCTGCTGCCTGCCATCAAAGAATGCGCGGCCAAGCATGAGGAGCCGGGCAAGCCGATCTACGCGCATCTCGCGATTCATGGCGGCATGCTGACCTACAAGGCCTATACCCTTGATACGGACACGGGCGAAAGTGAGGAGTATGACACCCTTGAACTGAAAAAGTCGGACTGTCTCGTCCCTCCCACAAACTACAAGCCCCTGCGCACCGACCCCATCACCACTTTCCCGCGCAACGTGGTGACGTTTATCTACGAGCTGCTGCGTATGATTCTGTGCGATTACCTGCCTCTGCCCAATAAGTCGTGGGCGTGGTAGAAATGACAGGTCAGCAAGCCGGACCCAAATTATAGTCAAAACTGGTGATTTATTTGTCGTATAAAAAAATCCTCGACCTGCACACCCACACGGACAACTCCGTAGACGGGCATCACTCGACCATGTACCTGTGCGAGTGCGCGCAGGCCGCCGGGCTTCGCGGCGTCGCTTTTACCGATCACATCGAGATCGACTTCTTTTTGAAAGACGGGCACGACCGCCGCGCCATGCAATCGTACTTTGAGATCGTCAAGGCGCGGTCGGCGTTCACGGGCAATCTGCTTGTGTTCGCGGGCGTCGAGCTTGGCCAGCCGATGTACGACGTCCCTGTCGCGGAAAAGCTGATCTCATCGCTGAAATATGATATCGTTCTCGGCGCCGTGCACAATCTGCGCGATATGCAGGACTTTTGGTTTCTTGACTACGCACAGTATGACGGCGCCGGACTCAACGGACTGCTGCTGGAATACTTCCGCGAGGTGCGGCTGATGGCCGACTGGGGAAAGTTCGACACGCTTGCGCACCTGACGTATCCGTTACGCTATATGCAGGGCAGGCACAAGCTTCCCGTGGACATACGCGACTACTCAGCGGAAATTGACGGAATACTGGAATCCCTTGTGTGCGGCGGGATCGCCCTTGAGATCAACACGTCCGGGCTGCGGCAGGAGCTCAAAAAAACCATGCCTGACGAGGAAATCGTCGCGCGGTACCGCGGGCTTGGCGGCGAGCTTATCACAATAGGCTCCGACGCGCACTACGCGGAGCATCTCGGCGCGGGCATCAAGGACGGGATGGCGTTGGCGCAACGCTGCGGCTTTGACCATGTGACGTTTTTTCAGAAACGGGAGCCGACGCGGATACCCATTGAATAATGAAGAATTGAGAATTACGGGAACATGAAAAACATAACCGTAAAGGCTTACGCGAAGGTCAACATTTTCCTTGATATTTTATCGCGGCTGGAAAACGGCTATCACAGCCTGTTCATGATCATGCAATCGGTGAGCCTGTATGACTCGGTCGCCGTCACGCTGACGGACAGGCCGGGCATAATCGTGGCCTGTTCCGACCCGGCGATTCCGCAAAACGAGGGAAATATCGCGTATAAGGCGGCTTCAAAGTTTCTGGACTTTGCCGGTATAAGCGGGGCGGGCGTTTCCGTATTCATCGAAAAACGGATCCCCCGCGCCGCCGGGCTGGCCGGGGGATCCGCCGACGCCGCCGCCGTCATCCGCGCGCTTGACATGCTGTGCGGCACAGGCTTTGGCGAGCTTACGCTGCGCAAAATAGGCGTGTCCGTCGGCGCGGACGTGCCTTTCTGCCTGACGGGCGGCACGCTTTTGGCGCAGAACATCGGCGAGGTGCTGTCTCCGCTGCCCCCGCTTCAGGGCGTGACTTTTGTGCTTGCCAAGCCGGACAGCTCCGTTTCCACAAAGGAAGCTTTTGCCGCCTATGACGAATGCCGCCCCTGGCAGATCACCCATCCCGACTGCTGCGCCGCGCTTAACGCCGCCGCCAACGGGAACTTCGGCGGACTGTGGAAAAAGGCTGGGAACGTGCTTGAGCAGGTCGTAGAGGTGCACGAGCGCGTCAGGATCAAGAGCGTCATGCGGGAGCACGGGTGCGCGATGTGCCAGATGAGCGGCAGCGGGCCGACGGTTTTTGGGGTGTTTGCCGCGAGAGAGAAGGCTGAGGCTTGCGCGGAGGCGCTGCGGGAGGTTGTTCAAGAAGTATATGTATGCGAGCCTGTACGCGGCGGATTTGAATTTTAAGTGTGAAGTAAAACTATTTCTGTGAATGCCCGTAAAAAAAGCTTGACAAACCAGGTTAAATCGTGTAATATATAGTACGTTCGAGATGCGGTTCAGCGGTTTGTATTGTTTGCTGTAACAAAATCACTTGTATGGGAGAGTTCCCGAGCGGCCAAAGGGAGCAGACTGTAAATCTGCCGTCAACGACTTCGGTGGTTCGAATCCACCCTCTCCCACCAGAAAAACCGGGCAAGTCCTTGTGTGTCAAGGCTTGTCCGGTTTTCGTTTTATCTCTGATGATCAAGCCATGAGGCAATGATGAGCAAAAGTGACGGCAGATTTTTGCGACTTTTCGGACGAATCTGGCGACAAAAATTCATGTGTCCAAGCCCTCTCTGCATATCTTAAAACAGGCTATTCGGAGGGAGAGATGACCATTGGCACCAAGAAAAAAATTGACACGCCCCTTAACCCTACAGGCGGACGCGCCCGCCGCCAACTTCGATGAGCTTTGCGCCGAGTTTATCAGATATAAGAAGCTGCGTAATTTGGCTCCCGGCACCATCAAATATTACGAGGATTGTGGGCGGTATTTCGGGGATGTTCTGGGCGAGGACGAGATGTGCGAAAACATCACGGAGGACACTTTTGACGACTACATCGAGTATTTGAACGAAACCAAGCCTGAATTGAGCACAGCCACCCTGCGCTCGTATCTGGCGGGGGTGCGTACGGGATGAAGAAGGGATACATCCGGCAGTTTTCGGTGCAGCTTCCCAAGACTGACGAGGTTGTCAAGGAAACATATACCGACCAGGAAGTCCGGCTGCTGCTTAAAAAGCCCGACGTGAAATCGGCCAGCTTCGTTTGAGTCGAAAAACGGTGAAATATTTTTAAGCGACGAAGATTTATCATTGGAATAATAACAAGCACCGTCCGGCTCAATTTCCGGACGCTGATGTTTTTTTGTATGGTCAATTAACTTAAAAAGCGCGGCTCGCGCAAAGGCGTAGCCGTGCTTTTTATTTTTTTCACAATTTTCTTAATTTATTTATTTTGTATTAAATTTACCGTTAAACAACGGGGTGTTAGAGATGTTTTCCTAAATTCCACGCAAAAACGTTCCCTGTCTCCCGCTTCCTAACTCCTAAACTGCCACTTCACTCCCTGCGCCGTGTCCTCCAGAACAATTCCCATCGCCTTCAGTTCATCCCGTATGCGGTCAGCCTCCGCCCAGTTCTTTGCCGCCCTTGCCGCCGTCCGTGCCTCGATCAGTGCCTCGACTTCAGCGGAAGCGTCCGCGCCCTGCCTGTTATACACAAGCCCCAAAACGCATGTCAGCTCGTCAAACAGCGCTATCGCCCCCGCTATCAACGCTCTCGATGAATCCGCGCCGATGACGCTTATATTGATATCGCGGACAAGGTCAAACACAGCCGCCAGGGCGTCCGCCGTGTTGAGGTCGTCCTCCATCGCCCCGATGAACTGCTCACGCCGCGCGTTCAGCCGCTCCATGACCGTGCCGTCGTCGGAATCAGCCGACTCAACCGCCACGTTTTTCAGCGCGAAATCAAGGCTGTCACGGCAGGTATAAAGGCGTACAAGAGACGCCTTGCACTGCTCGATCACGTCTACGCTGTAGTTGATCGGGCTGCGGTAATGCGACGAGATCATCAGGTAGCGTATAGGCTCATAGCCGTACTTTTCGGCCACGTCGCGCACCGTGAAGAAGTTGCCCAGGGACTTTGACATCTTCACGTTGTCCACATTGATATAGCCGTTGTGCATCCAGTAGTTCGCAAATGTTGCGTTGTTGCAGCACTCGCTTTGGGCGATCTCGTTTTCATGGTGCGGGAATATGAGATCCTGCCCGCCGCAGTGTATGTCTATGGTCGTGCCGAGGTAGCGCCTTGCCATCGCCGAGCATTCGATGTGCCAGCCGGGCCGCCCCTGTCCCCAGGGCGAATCCCAGTACGGCTCGCCGGGCTTCGCGGCTTTCCACAGCGCGAAGTCCATCGGCTCACGTTTGCGCTCGCCGACCATGATCCGCGCGCCCGCCTCCAGATCCTCCAGCGGCTGGTGGGACAGCTTGCCGTATTCGGGGAATTTCGATGGACTGAAATACACGTCGCCATCTACCTCATACGCATACCCCTTTTCGATCAGTGCGGAAATGATCGAGATGATCTCGCCGATGTTCTCTGTTGCTTTCGGGTGTACCGTGGCCTCGCAGATGTTCATGCCTTTCGCGTCCGTCCAGTATTCGGCGATGTACTTTTCGGCAATTTCGCCGAACGTGACCCCCTCCTCGTTCGCCCGATTAATGATCTTGTCGTCGATATCGGTAAAATTCTGCGCGAAAGTCACTTTCCAGCCCTGGTACTCCATGTAGCGGCGCATCACGTCGAACACGCACAGGGGACGCGCGTTGCCGATGTGGATAAAATTGTACACGGTCGGGCCGCAGGCGTACATTTTCAGCTCGCCCTTGGCGATGGGGGTCAACTCCTGCTTTTGACGAGTTAGTGTGTTGTAAATTTTCATATTGTTATTTTCCTTTCGCAGAGTATTGTGAATAGACCTCTTTCGAAACTGGGAGCGAGTGAATTGGCGAGAATTTTTTCGTCATCGCAAGGAAAAAAGCACAGAAATAATTTGTTTATTTCAAGGCTTGCTTTACAAGCCTCTGCATTTCTTGACACAGCGATGGCGGAAAAAGACCGCCAAGACACCGCTCATCAGTTTCGAAAGAGGTCTACTGAGTTTTCAAGCTCTTCTATCCGCCGCCTCAATGCCTCAAGCTCCAGCGCGACAGGGTCGGGCATATTGACCTGATCCAGATCGTCAACCCGGACGCCGCCCAGCCTGACAACTTTCGCGGGTACACCCACCGCCGTCGAATCCGGCGGTATCGCGCCCAGCACCACCGCGCCCGCCGCTATCTTCGCACCGTCTCCCACCGTAAACGGGCCCAGAACTTTCGCGCCGGAACCGATCATCACGCGGTCGCCGATCGTCGGGTGGCGCTTGCCCGCATCCTTGCCGGTGCCGCCCAGGGTCACTCCCTGATATAAAGTGACGTCATTGCCGATCTCAGCCGTCTCGCCGATGACAACGCCCGCGCCGTGGTCGATAAAGAAACGCCGTCCTATTTTTGCCGCCGGGTGGATTTCGATGCCCGTCTTGCGCACCGCCCGCTGGGATATCCACCGCGCGGCGAAAAACAGCCTGTGACGGAAGCACCAGTTGGCGCGGCGGTGCATACGCACGGCTCTGAGCCCCGGATAGAGCAACCAGACCTCGAGCCACGAACGGGCGGCGGGGTCGCGCTCTTTTACGCTGGCAATATCTTCTTTCAGGCGGGTAAACATAGACATCTCCATTCTCCATTCTCAATAAAAAAACGCCCGCCACCCAAAGGCAACGGAGGCGTTCACACGCGGTTCCACTCCGATTTATAGCTCAATAAGCGTTAACGCCGCCGACGCGCGGGCATTTCCTCCCGCGTACTCCCGGGCGCACTTCGCCGCCGATTGCGCAAGGAGCTTTCCAGCGTAAATACACCTTAACGACTATAAAATCAGCAAAAGCTTTGACCTATGAGTTTTGCGCAATTTTTTGCTATGATTTTAAGGAGTTAAAGGAGTATAGCTCCCTCTCTGGTGCGCGTTTTGCGGTTACTCTTCCCGTTCACAGTATCTAAGTCTAACATTATTATAATCAACTTACTTTGAAAAGTCAACACTTTTCCTGCCTGCCAGCAAATATGTCGTGCCGGAAACAAGTGCCAGCGCCGCCGTTATCCACAGCAGGATATTCGACAGTCCCGGAAAAGTGAGCGGCCCGAGGCGTTCAAAAACCGAAAACGCCTCCTCAAGCTCGCCCAAAACAAGGATCAAAGCCGTAAATATCATCTGGCACGCGGTTTTCAGCTTGCCCCAAACGTTTGCCGCCATCACCACGCCCTGCGCCGACGCCACAAGCCGCACCGACGTGATCACAAACTCCCGCGCCAAAATGATCATCACGATCCAGACCGAACACAGTCCCAGCTTCAAAAAGGCCAGCAGCGCCGCCGTCGTCAGCATCTTGTCGGCCACGGGATCTAAGAGCTGCCCGAACACCGTGACCTGATCGTTTTTCCGCGCCAGCCTCCCGTCGGCCATGTCCGTAAACGCGGCGGCGACGAAAATGATCGCCGACACAAGATACTTATGCGGAAATTCCATGAGCGCGGATGCCAGAAAAAACGGCGCGCTGACCATCCGGGCGACGGTCAGCCTATTGGGTAAGTTCATGCGTATAATCCATCCTTTTAAAGTTTTTGTGAAGCACAAAACTTAAAGGTTGAAAAGATAGCAAACGGCATAAATGCCGGGCGTAATTTTTCAACTTTCAGACTTTCCTAATAAATCATATTCGCGCACGTCCACGATCTCAACCTCGGCGAAATCACCCGGTTCAAGCTCCTTTTTGGACGTGAAGTAAATCAGCCCGTCGATCTCCGGCGCGTCCATGTACGAGCGCCCCGCATAGCTGTCGGAATACGCGTCGTATGCCTCGACCAGTGCCGTATACGTTTTGCCGATCCGCGCGAGGTTCTTTTCCAAAACGATGGCGTGCTGATCCTCCATGATGATCTCGCCGCGCCGCAGCTTCGTCCCGTCGTCAAGCTGGCCGTCCATGTCAAAGGCGGGAGTGCCCTCCTGCGGCGAAAAGCCGAAGCAGCCCAAACGGTCGAACTCCATTTCATTGACGAACTCGGCCAGCACCTCGAACTCACGTTCGCTTTCGCCGGGAAAGCCGACCATGAAAGTCGTACGGATCACGATGTCAGGAATGCGTTCGCGCAGGCGCTCTATCAGCTGCCTTATGTCCTCCTGCGTGCCTTTGCGACCCATCGCGTTCAGTATCGCGTCGTCCGCATGCTGGAGCGGCAAGTCCATATAATGCAGGACCTTGGGCTGCTTTGCCATCACGTCTATCAGCTCGTCCGTCACCTTGTCGGGGTAGCAGTATAACAGGCGTATCCACTCAATTCCGTCTATTTCGCAGAGCATATTGAGCAGCGCGGGCAGCTTCAGCCCGCCATACAGGTCCGCGCCGTAGCCGGTCGTGTCCTGCGCTATGAGGATAAGCTCCTTCACGCCCGAACCGGCCAGCTGCTTCGCTTCCTCCAAAACGCTTTCCATCGGGCGGCTGCGAAACGGCCCCCGTATTCCCGGAATGGCGCAGTAGGCGCAGTTGTTGGAGCAGCCGTCCGCGATTTTCAGGTACGCCCAATAATCCGGCGTGGTTAAGAGACGCTGTCCCTCAAGGGGCATCTCCGACTGATCGGGGCAGTCGAACACCACACTTTTCAAAAAGGTATCACGGACAATTTCCGCGATACGCCCGTTCGCGCCTATGCCGGCGACGGCGTCTACCTCCGGCAGCTCCTTAAAAATACCGAACTGCTGTGACTGCGCGAGGCAGCCCGTCACGACGATCTTTTTTATTATGCCCTCATTTTTCAGTTCAATCATATCCAGGATATTTTCGATGGCTTCTTTTTTCGCGTCGTCAATGAAGCCGCAGGTGTTGACGATCACCGCGTCCGCGCCGTCCACGTAATCGACGATCTCGAAGCCGTCGCTTTCCAGCGCGGCGAGCATCATCTCGGCGTCAACTTGGTTTTTTGGGCAGCCCAGTGAGATCAAACCTATTTTCGGCATGTTATCACCCTCAATATTCTAATCTTCAATGTAGTTCCGTATTACATTTCGCACATCCACAAAATCGTACCCCATCCGTATAAGCGCGTTAAACGTGCGCCTTACGCCCTTTTCGTCCGACAGTGAGTTCACGAACTTCGTTTCCAGCAAGCTCTCTATGCTCTCGCGCTCGTCTGCTTCAAGCATGGAAACGGCGTATTCCGCAGTTTCGCGGTCAATTCCCCGAAGCGTAAGCTCGCGCCTGATACGCTCAGGCGCGTATTTCTTGCGCCGGAAAAGCGACTCCGCCAGCTTTTGGGCATAGGCTTCGTCGTCGATGAAGCCCTGCTCCGTCAGCAGGTCCGCCGCGCTTTCGGCTATGTCCCTGCCGAAAAACGCGGCAAGCTTGCGGATAAGCTCAACCCGGCCATGGTCGCGCACGGCCAAAAGACCGACGGCCTTGTTGTATGCCCGGCGCGTATCGGTCTCATAAAGGAATTCCGCCAGATCGTCATCGTCCAGATCCTCGCCGTCACTGTATCCGCAGGAGTACCAGAAATCCGCGTCAACAGTCGTCGCGTATTCGCCGTCAACGGAGATATGTATCTTATTCCCCTTGCCCGGCTTCGATTCAAGCTTCATAATCTAATCGTCGTCAACCGCGATATCAAGGTCTATATCGGCGGGCTTCGGCTTC
Organism: Oscillospiraceae bacterium; assembly: GCA_009779495.1. Taxonomy (GTDB): domain Bacteria; phylum Bacillota; class Clostridia; order Oscillospirales; family Acutalibacteraceae; genus UBA1425. The sequence goes on from WRED01000039.1 coordinate 12,702, forward strand.
GTTTTCGTCAGCGTCGTCGGACGGTCTGATGAGGAGGCCGATCCTTTTTTGCTTCCGCTTTTTGACGGGGTCTTTGTCAGCGCGTCCTTGTTTTCCAGTATCTTCGCCAAAAGCTCCGCCATCAGCTCGGGCTTGTTTTCGATGTATTCCCTGACGTTGTCGCGTCCCTGCCCCAGACGTTCATCGCCGTAGGAGAACCAGGCGCCGCTTTTTTTCACGATGTCGAGGTTCACGGCCAGGTCCAAAAGCTCACCTGACTTCGATATGCCCTTGCCGTACATGATATCGAATTCCGCTTCCTTGAACGGCGGTGCGACCTTGTTTTTGACGATCTTCGCCCGTGTCCTGTTACCGATAAAATCGTTGTTCGATGTTTTCAGCGTCTCGATACGCCGCACGTCGATGCGCATGGACGCATAAAATTTCAGCGCCCGCCCGCCCGTCGTCACCTCGTTGGAGCCGCCGTATGAACTCATGCCGCCGACTTTTTCGCGCAGCTGATTGATAAATATGATGATCGTGTTGAATTTATTCACGGCCCCCGCCAGCTTGCGCAGTGCCTGTGACATGAGCCGCGCGTGCAGTCCCACGTGGGAATCTCCCATCTCGCCCTCGATCTCCGTCCGCGGCACCAAGGCGGCCACGGAGTCGATGACCATCACGTCTATCGCGCCGGAGCGCACCAAAGCCTCGGCGATCTCCAGCGCCTGCTCGCCGTTGTCGGGCTGGGAAACGAGCAGCGAAGCCACGTCCACGCCTAAATTTCCGGCGTAGACAGGGTCAAGGGCGTGCTCCGCGTCGATGAAAGCGGCCTCGCCCCCGGCTTTCTGTGCCTCGGCCACCACATGCAGGGCCAGGGTCGTCTTGCCGGACGCCTCGGGCCCGTATATCTCTATGATACGTCCCCGGGGCAGTCCGCCGATTCCCGTGGCAATGTCAAGGGCGATCGACCCCGTGGGAATCGACGCGACGTTCATGCCCACGTTCTCGCCCAAACGCATGATGCTTCCCTTGCCGTAGGTCTTTTCGATATGCGCCAAAGCCGTCTGAAGCGCTTGCTTCTTATCGTCCGACGGCGACATGGGCTTCGAGGAGGTTTTTTTGTCGGCCATTTTGTTTGCTCCTTTATTTGAAATCTATATGTTATATTTTAGCACACTTGTTTTAAAAATGAAAGAGCTAATTTATACGCCTTATACATTCAGGTGTCAAGTAACCGCTGATTAAATCGGGGACGTTGTATTGTCGAGAGATTTTTTCGTTAGATTGTTTGAAATTTCGCGGATAATACTGACGTATATCAAGAAATTTCGGGCGATCTGACGGAAAAAGATCCGGCAAGACGACGGCATCCGATTTAATCAGTGGTTACTCAAGGGTAATCAGGGAACAATTCGCGCTCTGTACAGGCGGAGGCCGGGGACGCAACCCCGGCCCTGCCATTCTGCGCACAGCGTTCCTGAGCCGCGTCTAACATCTACCGTCTACAGTCTAACATCTAACATAGCACGGCTTATGCGCCCGCAGCTCAATTTTATAAAGCCCCGCCTCATCCGCTTTAACAGCCATGCCGTCCGCCAAAACAACCGCGCCTTTCTGCCGCTCGGGCAGCTCGACAAAAACCATTTTGCCCGCGCCCGAAAGCAAAGTAAAGCTTTTCACTAAACCGCCTTTGAACTCTGCCGACACCTCGACATTCCCCTGCGCCCTGAGGCCCCGGAAACTTCCCGCGTACTTTTCCGTCACAGCGGGCAGCAGCGAGATGAAGCCCTCGTGGCTCTGCAACAGCAGCTCCCCGATGCCCGCGCCGCCGCCGAAGTTACCGTCAATCTGGAAAGGCGGATGCGTGTCGAAAAGATTGTCCAGCGTGGACTTTGTCAGCAACTTGATCACGTTGTCATAGGCCGCGCCGCCGTCTCTCAGGCGCGCGAACAGGTTGATGATCCACGCCCTGCTCCAGCCCGTGTGCCCGCCGCCGCTTTTGAGTCTGCGCTCGATGGTCACGCGGATCGCGTCAAACAGCTCCGGTGTGCGGCGCGTGATCGCGTTATCGGGGTGCAGCGCGAAAGCGTGGGAGATGTGGCGGTGCCCCGGCTCCGCCTCGTCGTAATCCTCCAGCCACTCCATCAGCTGGCCGTGCTTGCCTACAGAGAGCTTCGGCATTTTTTCAAGAGCCTGAGCCGCTTTCCCCGCAAGCGCCGGATCAAGTCCCAGAAGCTTCTCCGTTTCTATGTAAAAGCGAAGCAGCGCTCCGATGATTTCCACATCCATGGTCGGCGATATCGCCAGGTACACGGGCCGCCTGTCCGCGCCGAAAAGATACCGGTTCTCCGGCGATGTGGACGGGCCGGACAGCAGTCTGCCCTTTGCGTCCTCAAACATGTACTCCAGGAAAAACCGCGCCGTCTCTTTGATAAACTCATACGCCGTATCTTTCAAAAATCCTGCGTCCCCGGTATACAGATAATGCTGCCACATGTGGTGAGCCAGCCAGGCGTTTCCTAAAGGCCACAGTCCCCACAGCCCGTCGGCGGGCACGGTGAAGCCGTATATGTCGCTGATATGATGGGAGACCGACCCGCTAACCTTATAAAGCTCCTTGGCCGTCTCTTCGCCTGAACGCAGCAGATATCCGTTCATGTAGTCGAACAGCGGCAATGTGCACTCGGACACGTTCGCGGCCTCCGCCTGCCAGTAGTTCATTTGCAGATTGATGTTCGTGTGATAGTCAGAATCCCAGGGATTCTCCATTTTCCACGCCCAAAGCCCTTGCAGGTTGGCGGGCAGATTCCCGGGACGGCTCGACGAGACGAGCAGGTACTTTCCGAAAGTGTAGTACAGGGAGATCAGGCCGAAGTCTGTTCTGCTTTCGTCCTCTTTCAATCGCGCGAGACGTTCCGTGACGGTCAGCCCGTCAAGGACGGAATCGTCCTCCAAACAGACCTCCGAGCGGCCCATGAGCGCGGAAAAGTCCCGGACATGCTCCTCTTTTACGGATTCATAATCTGAAAGCCCAAGCGACAGATTAGATAGACAGGCATCCCTGTAGTCAGTTTGGCGGAAGCTTGTCACGACGCTGATATAGATCACCGTTTCCCTCGCCGACCCGACGCGGATCGCCTGTCCCTGCGCTGTGACCTCGCCGTCGGAAACCACCTTCGCGGCGGCGGCGAAACGGTGATCGCCGAACGCCGTCGTACACTCGCACAGTAAAACGCCGTCCGCGGCTTTCGCGCTTAAAAGCTTCTCGCGCTCAAAGGACAGCGTAAAGCCTATGCCTTTTTCCGCGCTGATTTTATGTACGATCACATCGCTTTTTCGGGATACAAACGTCGTGCTTTTGAACCGCGCGCCGTTTTTCTGATACGCGACCCCGAGCACGCCATCATTCATGAACAGGTTTCGGCTGTAGTCCTCCACGGGACTTTCGTCGCCGAAATCAATATAAAACTCGCCCGCCGTCTCATAGGATTTTATACGGGGCATGCCGCGCAGATTCGCTTCCGCCCACTCGTCGGCCTCGCCGTTGCGTCCCTCTGAAAAGAGCTTGCGCACGTAGTCGATCTTTTCGCGGAAGTCCGGGAAACGCTTCGGCTGCTCTATCTCCGACCAGACGCTCTCCTCGTTGATCTGCAAGCATTCGCGGTCGGTCAGGCCGAACACCATCGCGCCAAGGCGGCCGTTTCCCACGGGGGACGCGTTGTCCCATATGCCGGCGGGATTGTTCATGTGAAGAATATTGTTGTTCATGTGACCTCACCTTTATATTTGTTTATTAGTGTCAACAGGCCCTAGAAAAGGCTCATCTGCTCCCCTATCTGTTTATCAACATACGTCCCCAGCCATTCAAACACCCGCCCCGTGTCGCTTTCGACGCCGTGCTTTCTGCACTCCGCGCGGGCAAGCCTTGTCAGCGCCCTGCTGTTGTCGCTGTGAATCGAATAGCTCAGGCCGTACTTCTCCCGGTACTTCTGTTTCATTCCCGGGAAATTCCTGTCGAGATTCTCATAAAAGTATTCCCTGTCGCCCTCGCGCAGGGTCAGCCCCATACCAAAGCAGAGGATACCCCGCACCTCCGCCTCAAAGCAGTAGTCCAGTATCCCGCGAAGATTCTCCTCGGTGTCGTTGATAAACGGCAGAATGGGGCACAGCCAGACCGCCGTTTCTATGCCGTTATCGCGCAGGATCTTCAGCGCCTCAAAGCGTTCGCGCGTGGTACTGACGTTCGGCTCGATTACGCGGCACAGGTCCTCATCGTATGTCGTCAGCGTCATCTGAACGATGCAGGTGGATTTTTCGTTTATTCTTTTGAGCAGATCGAGATCGCGCAGGAGCATGTCCGATTTCGTCAGCAGCGTCACGCCGAAGCCGTGCCTGTCGATGATCTCAAGGCATTTGCGCGTATACATAATTTCGCGCTCAAGATGCAGGTACGGGTCGCACATCGAACCCGTACCTATAACGCATTTTTTGCGCTTTCTGATCAGCGCCTGTTCAAGCAGCTGCGGCGCGTTAACCTTGACCTCGATATCCTCGAAGTCATGATCCATCTGATAGCATTTGCTGCGGCTGTCGCAGTAAATACAGCCGTGGGTACAGCCCCGGTAGATGTTCATGCCATTGCGCGCCGAAAGGATTCCCTTTACCTCTTTGAAGTGCATGATTGTTCAGCAAACCTTGTGTAGGGACACGGCAAAACGAGTTTCTAACACCTATTCGCACATCCCAGCACGTTTTTTATTTTATGCTCCACCATTTCCTCAATGGCCGCGCGTGCCGGGGCAAGATACTGCCGCGGATCAAAATGCCCGGGATTTTCATGCAGATATTGACGCACGGCAGCGGTCATGGCGAGGCGCAGGTCGGAGTCGATGTTTATTTTACACACGGCCATCTTAGCCGCCTTTTGCAGCTCGCTTTCAGGTATGCCTATGGCGTCGGGCATCGCGCCGCCGTACTCGTTGACGAGCCGGACGAACTCCTGCGGAACGGAGCTTGCGCCGTGCAGGACGATGGGGAAGCCGGGCAAACGGCGGCTGATCTCCTCTAATATGTCCAATCTCAGCTTCGGATCCTGCCCGGGCTTGAACTTATACGCGCCGTGGCTCGTCCCGATGGCGATGGCCAGGGAATCGACTTTCGTGCGCGTGACAAAATCCTCCACCTCGTCGGGGTTTGTGAACAGCGCGTCCTCAGCGGCGACCTGTACGTCGTCCTCGACGCCGGCGAGCTTGCCCAGTTCGCCCTCGACGGTCACGCCGCGCTCGTGGGCGTAATCGACGACCCTTTTCGTCACCGCCACGTTTTCCTCATATGAAAACCCGGAGCCGTCGATCATCACTGACGTAAAGCCTCCGTCGATACAGCTTTTGCACGTCTCAAAATCGGGGCCGTGGTCAAGGTGAAGGGCGATGGGCAGACCCGTTTCCAGCACGGCGGCCTCAACAAGCTTCGTTAAGTACGTGTGGTTCGCGTAAGCGCGCGCGCCCTTTGACACCTGCAGGATCAGCGGCGAGTTCAGCTTTTTCGCCGCCCCCACGATACCCTGAATGATCTCCATGTTGTTCACGTTGAACGCGCCCACGGCATAGCCGCCCGCATAAGCGTTTTGGAACATTTCTTTTGTTGACACTAATGGCATTGTTGTAATCCGTCCTTATTCAAAATTTTTATAGATTTATTGGTTGAAGCTCATCTTCCTCCTGCGCCACATTGAACAGCGAATAAAAATATTTCTTCATTCCCATCAGCTCGTCGAAAGTCCCGCTCTCCGCCACGCCGCCCTTTTGTATGACGATGATGCGGTCGTACCTGCGCATGATGCTTTCCTCGAACTTGTGCGTGACGATGATCCGCGTGAGTCCGTCGATATCCAAAATAGCGTTGCTGACGGCTGCCGCCGTGGCGTTGTCCAGCGCCGCCGTCGCCTCGTCCATCAGCAGTACCGGCGTTTCACGGATCAGGCACCGCGCGATGGACACCCTCTGCTTTTCACCGCCGGAAAGGTTGCCGCCCGCCTCGCCGCAGTCGTAATCGTCCCCCTTTTCGTCTATCAGCGCGGAAAGCCCGGCCATGCTTATGGCCTCGCGGTATTTCTCCTGCGGGAAGCTTTTGAACATGGTGATGTTGTCTTTTATGCTGCTGTCAAACAGGAACACGTTTTGCTGTATGACGGAAATCACGTCGTACAGGCTGTCCAGGTTGATGGAGCGAAGCTCCTTGCCGTCTATCGTGATTTCGCCCTGATAATGGCTCAAGTGCCCCAGCAGAAGCCGCAGCAGCGTCGATTTTCCGCCGCCGCTGCTGCCGACAACAGCGTAGCTCTTCCCCTTCTCGAATTCAATAGACACGTCGGATATGGCCATTTTGCCGTCGTCATAGGAAAACGACACGTTCTGCAGCATGATCGACTGTTCTATATCCGTTATTTCTATTTTGTCACAGCTGTCATCTTTCGCCTCAATCACGTCTGAAATCCTGCTGACAAGTCCGACAGCCGCCTTGTGGTTGCTCCACAGCGTGACAATTTTCGAGATGGGGTTAAGAACTTCACTTGAAAGCTGCACGAACGCCAAAACGCTGCCGATGGTCATCGTTCCGCCAAAGACGAAGAAGGTTCCTACCGCGACAAGCACGATCAGCACGATCGTAAACGACGCCTCGCTGATAATACCCACCATATCGTTGGCTTCACGTCTGGCGCGTTTCGTCTCCTCCAGCTCCGCGTTCTGCTTGTCAAAGATTTGGAGGACTTCCTTTTCCGCCTTGAAGCTTTTGATGATGATAAAGCCGTTGAGCAGATCTTTGATCTGATCGACGAAGCCTTCATTGATTTCTGAGGTCTGCCGCTCCCGGGTCTTGATCCTGCGGCCGTATTTCATCGACACAAACATGGGCCCAAGCGCCGTGACCATCACGCAAAGCATGAGCCGCCAGTCAACATAAAGCATGGCGAAGAATCCGCCGACAAACGATATGACTTGACTGATCAGATGGATATTTCCGGCAAGATAGTTTATTTCAATCGAATTGATGTCGTTGGAAAAAGCGGATATGAATTTCCCCGACGACGTATCGCCGAACTGTCCGATAGACTTTTGAAAGAGCTTGTCAAACACGTACTTTTTGAACTGTGAAAGCCCTTCTTTCATATACCGGTTACGGTAGGTTTTCGACATCAGACCGGTAAACAGTCCGCCTGCCGCCGCAAAGCCCGCAAAAATGAGAGCGTCCCTGAGTCTGCCGAGATCCTTCAACTCCATCGCTTCGGTGATGCCGCGCGTCATGAAAGCAAGCAGAAGTCTCGATCCGGCCATGACAAAAACAGTCAATATGGTCAAAAAGAAATTCTTCTTATTGTTCAGAAGAAATTGTTTCCTGCAAAGCCTTGCGGCGTCCGATTCCCTTTGTTTTTTCATGTTTACGATCCATCCTTATGCGTATATAGGCGTACATATTATGTTACCATATTTCACCACACAATGTCAATCAAAAACTCACATTTTCCGATTTACAAACAAAAATAACTCCCGTGCTTCCGCAATCAGCAAAAGCACGGGAGAATTTTTATATCATCTTAGCTTATTCGTCCTCATCTTTTTTCTTTCTGACCGTGATTCCTATGGTGAGCGCCGACAGTACCGCGATCACGGCTATGCCCGTCATTTGCTTGCTGCCGGTATTCGGGTTCGCCGCATTCTCCTGCGACACGCCGTCTCCCCCGCCGCCGGCCGTCGTCTGCTGCGACACGCCGGACGGATCGCCCGCCGCTGTGACCGCCGTGGTTCCGCCCTGCTTCGTGGCGTCACCGTCGCCGAAAGTTCCCGTAAAGGGCACGTACGGGACGGTCGTGAACTCACGCGTGGTGGAACTCGGACGCTCCGGATAAGTGGAGGTGGTGTTCGTCGTCCCGGTTGGGCCGGTTGGAACCACAGGCTCCTTGTATACGGCGAAGTATATCAAGTCGCGGTCAACGACAGTCTCTTCGTCATACGCGGGATACCAGCCGAGGAACGTATAGCCTACGTTCGCAGTCACGTTCGGAACGACGACATCCGAGTCTTTCAAAAGCGTGCCGTCAAGGATGTTTTCAAAGACGAGCTGATCAGAGCTTGTTCCGCGGCCGGCCAAATTGAAAGTAACTGTGTGCCATTGGCCGTCGTCCCAAACCGCCTCGGCCGTGAACACCAGGTCTTCTCTGACCGCTAACGAGCCGTTGTATGGCGGATCCCAAACGACCTTGTAGCCCTTTGGAGCTGAAACGCGCGGCAGAGGCGCAACCTCGCTTAATATGGAGCCGTCGTCGATATTATCGAAATAGCAGTCGTCCTCCGTCGCGAGGGTGTTGCCCAAGATGAACGTTACAGTGTGAACCTTGTCTGTCGAGATGACGAACGTCAGGTCACCCGTAACTGCGTCTGTACCGACATATTCCGCATTCCACACGGCCTTGTAGCCCGGAGCAACGCTGATGGTTGGCTTCGGCGCG
>WRED01000040.1 GCA_009779495.1 Oscillospiraceae bacterium
GGCACGCAAAACGCCCAGTTTAACGGCTACTTTTTCATCGTCGGCGTCCACAGCGCGTCGGGCGGCAACTTTTATTCCGCTTTCGTTGAGCCGAACGGCAACAACTATTTCCCGTCGCAGCCGGGCGGAAACTGGACTGACGGAAGCTACGGCACGAGAAAGTCGCCCCTTGTTCCCGGTTGGGCGGGCAGAAGGCATAACCTCGTGGATCAAGGCGCAAACAACGAGTGGCAGGGTGACGTTCCCGGCTGGTACGACGCGAGCGCCAAGTATCTCGACGATCATTTCCCGCCTAACGCGAACGGACAGGGCGGCGTAGCTGAGAACCGTCTTCAAACAGGGAACGGCGGCACCTATACGTTCGGAAGTTACGATACGACCGGATATATTAACGTTGACTCAAGCCGGTATCTACCGGGCTCGACGGATCTGAACAAGGTTCCCAACCTGGCGGGCGGCTGGATGGTCAGCCATGTCTTCCGGGCAGGCGACCGAAACTGGGTCAACTGGTTCGGCTCCGCCGGCAGCAACAATGAGCCTGACAACATTCTTAACTTCAAGCCGGACGGCGACATCAAGTACTCAAATGGCTATTACCGCGGCCAGTCATACGGGCTTCACGCGACCAAAGCCGGGCAAAAGGTGCCGCAGTATTCAACAAAGTACAACATCATCACCCGCGTGCATCAGAGGGACTCAATCATTAACACCATGGTAGATATGAGGACTCGTTTCGGCCTGCAGATCACTTTGGTCAACAAGAGCGTGCTTCGGGCGAACGTGAACGACTGCATCACGCAGAACTACCAGGAAATTTACTACACGCCCGATATCTGGGCCGCGTACATTGACGCCTTGGAGACGGCAGGTTCTGTTTTAGGCAACCCGACCGTTACACAGGCTGAGGTCGACGAAGCCAACGCGGCTTTGACGAATGCGGTTCCCCCCGAGCCGCAGAACGAGTCCCCGCCTACGTCCTCAACATACGTCAGCCCCAGTCAGCTCACCCAATGGCTGAAGAATCTGATAGAAAGCATCCTGCGGGCAATCATCAGCCTGTTCACTTTCGGACTGCTGTAAACCCGGCGGCAAACGGCATTTCTTTGGCCCCCTCCGGCGCGAGGGGGCTTTTTTTCTTGCCTTACTTGACATCCGCTGAAAAATTGGTTAAAATAGAATTGACCTATTTTTGCACGGGAGAAGATGATCGCAAATGAACAACGTGGACAGCCTCTACGCGCTGTGGCTCGAAAAAACCGCCTCCGACGAAGCCATGCAGTCGGAGTTGCGCTCCATAGAGGGCGACGGCGCCGCGATCCTCGACCGCTTTTACCGCGGCCTTGAGTTCGGCACAGCCGGCCTGCGCGGCGTTTTGGGCGCGGGCACGAACCGCATGAACTCCTACACCGTGAATCAGGCGACACAGGGGCTTGCCGACTATCTCAACGACGAATTTGACAACCCAAGCGTCGCCATCGCCTATGACTCGCGTATCAATTCCGATGTTTTCGCGAAAGGCGCCGCCTGTGTGCTGGCCGCGAACGGCGTCAGGGTTCATATGTACAAAGAGCTTATGCCCACGCCGATGCTGTCTTTCGCCGTGCGCAGGCTGAAATGCCAGTCCGGCATTATTATCACGGCAAGCCACAACCCGTCGCAGTACAACGGCTACAAGTGCTATGACCCGAACGGCTATCAGATGACCGACTCCGCCGCCGAAAAAACGTATGCCTATATCCAAAACGTCGATATGTTTGACGGCGTAAAAACAGCGGATTTCGGACAGGCTCTGAAAAGCGGCATGATCTCCTATATCGGCGGCGACGTGATCGAGGAGTTTTTCGGGCATGTTCTGTCCAATCAAATCAATGCCGGTATATGCGAAAGCGCGGGACTTCGCGTCGTCTACACGCCGCTCAACGGCACGGGCAGCAAGCCTGTGCGCGAGATTCTGCGCCGCATAGGCCAGACAGATGTGACGGTCGTACCCGCGCAGGAGAACCCCGACGGTAACTTTCCCACCTGCCCGTTCCCGAACCCCGAGATCAGGCAGGCGTTCGAGCAGGCACTCCTGATCGCGGAACGCCTGAATCCTAAACCCGATCTCCTTTTGGCGACCGACCCCGACTGTGACCGCGTCGGCATCGCCGTGCTCCGGGATGACGGCTACCGGCTGATGTCGGGCAACGAGGTCTGCGTTTTGCTCACGGATTATATCCTGAGCCAACGCAAGCTAAAAGGGACGCTGCCGGACAGTCCTGTCGTCGTCAAGTCTTTCGTGACGACTGACATGGTGGACACGGTGGCGAAAAAGTATGGCTGCGAGACGAAAAATCTGCTGACGGGCTTCAAATACACGGGCGAGTTTGTCACCGGGCTTGAGCGTCTGGGCGAGGAAAACCGCTTCATCCTCGGCATGGAGGAGAGCTACGGATACGTGGCCGGGACTCACGCCCGGGACAAGGACGCCGTCGTCGCTTCGATGCTGATCACGGAGATGGCCGCGTATTACAAAAGTATCGGCAAAACCGTGGCCTGTGTCATGGAGGAGCTGTACGCGGAGCATGGCATGTACCTCAGTACGCTTCTGAACTTCGGCTTTGAGGGCGCAAGCGGCATGAAGCTCATGGACGCGCTCATGACCGGCCTGCGCGACAACGCGCCCGCTGAAATCGGCGGCCTTGCGGTGCTGTCCGTGTCGGACTACCTCACCGGCAAATCTGTAGATACCATAACAGGCGGGGAAACCGCCGTCGGCCTGCCGAAGTCGAACGTGCTGCAGTACAGGCTTCCGGGCAAAAGCTCCGTCATCGTGCGCCCGTCCGGTACCGAGCCGAAGCTCAAGATATATATCACCTCCGTCGCGAAAGATAAAACAAGCGCCGAAGCGCTTTCTGAAAAGCTTGGCGCGGGCATCAAGGCCATCGCGAATATCAAATAAAAAGAAGCTTTGAGAACGGAGGATGACGCTGCTACAGTTCTTCGTCAACCCCGCTCTCAAGGCTCTCATAAAACAAACATAATACTCCTTAACTCCTTAAAATCATAGCAAAAAACTGCACAAAACCCATATATTAAAGCTTTTGCTTGTTTTTTTGCTGATTTTATAGTCGTTAAGGTGTATAACAACATCGAAAGAGAAAGGATCGTTTTTATGAAAAAACCCGACAAAAAAAAGCTCCTGGTCAGGGCGCTGGCTATCGTCATGACGGCGCTGATGCTCCTCAGCGTGTTCGCCATTCTGTTCAACACCGTGTTCGCGTCAGACGTGAATTCCCTCCCCGCGACGGGCAGCGACGGTATGCCCAAGTGGCCCATTTTCGCGGTGATCGGCGCAATACTGATTATCGTGCTGTGCGTTGTGCTGCCAAAGATTAAGAAAAAGAAATAATACAAAAAAACAAAAAAGGCAGGTCAAAATGATCTGCCTTTTTTGTTTTCCGCATCATAGTCGTTCTATTTCCTAATTCCTAACGCCTAACTTCTAATTAATGTATTCACCGACCGCCCCGAGATCCGCACCGCGCTCAGCTCAACCTCCCGCTCCGTCAGATTCTCATTGTCGTCCGTCACATACATCACCGCTTTTCCGCCGTCCGCTAACCGGACGGTTTTTTCTTTGTCCGTAGCATTGATGACAATCAGCGCCGTCCTGTCCCCTTTGACGAACGCCAGCGTTTTCAGCTCGCCGTCGTCGCAGTCCGTTTCGACTCTCACGCTGCCGCTCTCCACGAACTTCGAATAGTTGCCGAAAGCGTAGTACCGCTTCGTCATTTTGAACGTCCTGTCCTCGTCGAACTGATAGATCAGCCCGTCGCAGTAGTCCACGTTCGAGACCGCGATCCACAGCTGCCACGCCGCCGCGTCCATGACCGTGATGTCCTCGAGCATGACCCTCGCCTGCTCCAGCGCGGAGTCCATGCCGTAGTCGCGCCCGCCTTTCATGTGCGTCCACTCGGTGGTTTTCAGGCTGACGCCCGGGTAACGCTTATCCATCCACTTTTTGTACCGCTTCATGCTCCCGATCCGATTGCTCAAAAACGGCACGAGCCTCATGATTTTAAGTGGCATCAAATAATAAGAGTGCGTGTCTATGGAGTCAATATTGCGCCTGACAAGCTCGTCGTCCAGCAGCATACGGCAATACGTCTTGTTGAACCAGCGCAGATCGCCGTTTTCCGCGCCCGACAGCCGCACGCCCTTCAGCACGGGGCGCTTCTCCAGCTCCCCGGCGAATACGCGCATCACGCCGCGCACCTGGCGCGGGCGGTAATGGCAGCCCTCCTGCCCGCCCGTCCACACCCACACCGGCTCGTTGACGGGGGATATGTATTTCACGGGAACGCCCTGCTTCACAAAATGCTCCGCTACATCAAGGCAATATTTGGCGAAAGGCAGATAATTCTCTTCCGCCAGATTCGTCCTCAGCGGCTTGTCAAGATGGCTCTTGTTGTTTTTCGTCAGCCTCTCGGGCGGCGAGTTGACGAACAGGATAACCTCGTCAGCCCCGTAGCGCACGGCGGCGTTCATGGTCCATACGGCGTTTTTGTCGCGTGACCAGTCGTATTCCGTATCGCTTACGTCGAAGCTTTCGGCGCGCCGGCAGTTCGGGGAGAAAGTTCCCCTGCCCGACTGCATGGAGCCTCCGCCCAAATTGTAGCGGTATGCGCCTACGCCGATACCCTCGCTCTTATCAAACAGCAGCTGCGCAATACGCTCGCGTTTGGGCATACCGCTCTCCGGGTCCGTTTCCTCCCAGCCTCCGATGTCCTGCGCCCACCACGCCCCGCTGACGCCGAAGCCCTCGAAAGTCTGATGCTTTTTGTCCTTTTTGATCGTAATGTTTGCGGCCATGACCGCTCGCCCCCTTACTAGACTTTAGATTTTAGACAGTAGATTTTAGATGCGGCAAACAAAACGCAGTGCGCTGCCTTACCGCCCCCAATCCTTAATCCCTAATTCCCCGCAAGTTCCTGATCCCTCACAAGATCCTGGAGCTTCTCTATAATTTCCCCGTGCTTTTGCTTCGTCATCCGGCTCGCGAAAAACGGCAGTACGCAGAATACCGACGCCGCGAGCGCAAGCGCTATGCCCGCCGAGATGATCGGCTCGCGTATCGCCGCGTCCGCCAGCACATCGTAGCTTGTCATGCCGTTCGCGTCGGCGGCCAGGCCGAAACGTTCGAAGATAAACGTCTGTGAAAACATCGTCGCGATCCCGCCCAAAATGCCGAACACGCCCTGGATGTTCAGGATGAAGCTCTCCACCCGCTCATTCGTTTTCAGCTGCTGCTGATCAAGCGCGTCGGCCGTCAGCGACGTCTGCAAAATATACTGCGGGCCGTTCGCCAGGGTAAACAGGAAAAGCGCTATGACGTAAAACGCGACGCCGCGCCGGAAAGTAAGCAGCATAATGATCAGCGTGGCCGTGTTCATGGAAAACAGCGTAACGCCCAGCTTGCGGTAGCCGAACCTGTTAATAAGCGCGGGCGCGAGCAGCATTCCGGGCACGTTGGCAAACGCGACGATGGACGGTAAAATGCCAAACATCGCGCTGTTTTTCATTTGATACAGGCATATCCATCCAAAGAAGCTGCTTGTGCTGTTTTTGATCATCTCGAAAAACTTGGATATGGCCACGATCACGAATTCCCTGTTGGCCGTAAACTGCCGAAGCCCGTCCGCCATACGCACCTTTTCCCTCGTCTCTATGGGACGTATGACGCGCTCCTCCGTTTTCGCCCGAACCGAAAGCCCAAGCAAAAATCCGGCGATCGTAAACGCAGGAAGAAGCATCCTGTATGCCTCAATCGTCAAAAGCCCCTCGTCGCCGAAAAAGATGTTGGCGAATATGGGCAGCACGATGTTGACGATGGACGGGCCCAGGTTCGCGACAAACTCGGATATGCTCATAATCTTCGAGCGTTCGGCCGAGTTGGGCGATATGACCTGGGAGAGATTTATGTACGCGTTTCCGTACATGCCCTGTCCGATACACAGCACGTTGTAATATATCCCGATCAGCACCATCTTCGTCAGCGGCGGCGCATCCAGCGGGACGAACCACGTCATGCCGATCACGCCCGCGACGCACGGAAACCCCGCCCAAAGCAGATACGGGCGGAACTTGCCGATTTTCGTGTTCGTGTTGTCCACGAGCCAGCTGACGACCGGCGTTTTCAAAATGCCTATCACGTTCGTGATCAGAAACAGCGTGAACAGGTCCGACGGGCTCAGCTTGTACACGGAACCCACCAAAAGGCTCGTAGACGTCATCTGTATCGCCGATACCATCGCGTTTACGGTTTTGACGCCGATGCCCCCGCCGCTGAACACGGCGATCTCCCTGTTCGATACGTAATTGCCCTCATTCGGCGCGCGCCAGTATTTTTTTACGTCTGTCAGCGCGGTTTTTGCTTTCAAAACAAGACCCTGCTCGGACATTCAATCTCCCCCTCCTGATTATTTACATATTAGACCTCCTCAGAAATTAAGCGCGAGCGGATAAACGAGGATTTTTTTCGTTGTGTAAGGAAAAAAGCGCAGAAATAATTTGTTTATTTCGAGCATTTTTGACGCAGCACAACGGAAAAAAGACCGTTTATGCCGCCGTGATTTAATTTCCGAGGAGGTCTATTACATAAGCCCGTCTTGCCGTCCCGCCGTGGCCCGCATACTCTGCCGCGCCTTGCGTATCTCGTTCACGCTTGTGATCAGCGCGTCGTCGGCGTTCTTCATGATATCCTCCACGAAATCGCTGGCGGCCGTGCGTATCTCGTTTGACCATTTGTTCGCTTTCGAGATCATCTCGTCCACCTTTTTCTGTGTCTCCGCCTTGAGGCCCTCGGTCTGCCTGTGTGTCTCCATGGCCATTTCGTTGAGCCTCGCCTTCGTCGCGGCCGTCATGCTCTCGCAGTCCTCCTCGGCTCCCTTGCGCATACGCTCGCTGTACTCCTTCGACTGGCGCACGATCTCGCTTTCGTCGATCATGGCAAAGGCCTTGCGCTCGGCCTCGGCAATGATCTCCGTAGCTTTCGCCTCGGCGTCAACGATGGTTTTCTTGGAGAACTCGTCGGCCTTGCGCACAAGCTCGCGGGCCTTGCTCTCGGACTTCTCCGAAAACTCCGCCACCTTCTGCTGCGCGCCCGAGATGATCGCCGCCGACTCATTTTTCGCTTTCGTAATGATGGCAGCCCTGTCGGAGATCACGTTTCTGGCCTGCGCGATCTCTACGGGCAGGTTGAGCCTGATATCTTCAAGGCAGGTTTTGATTGTTTTCGCGTCCACAAGGGTTTTGGAGGTAAACGCCACGTTTGTCCCGGCGTCTATCGCCTCCTCGATCTGTTCAAGCAGATCCTCGAAATTCATATTAACCTCTCCTTTCATAAGCTTTGTTATTTATCCCTTTAACTACATCCTCATAAATTTCCCTCGGAACGAACTCGGCTATATCCCCGCCCAGCTCGCAAAGCTGCTTCACCAAGCTGGACGACAGGAACATGTACTCGGCGCTGGCGGTGATAAAGACAGATTCAAGCTCCGGGTTCAGCTTCTTGTTCATCAGCGCCTGCTGAAACTCCGTGTCGAAGTCAGACACCGCCCGCAGGCCCTTGACGATCGCCACGGCGTCGTGCCTTTTGGCGTACTCCGCCGTAAGGCCGCCCGAAATGTCTATCTCGACGTTTTCGATGCCCGCCGTGCTCCTTTTGAGGAAATCGACGCGCTGAACGTCGGAAAAGCAGCTGCTGGGCTTGTTGTAGTTCCTCGCGACGACCACGATCACCCGGTCGAACATTTTCGAGCTGCGCCGTATAATGTCAAGATGCCCGTTCGTAACGGGGTCAAAGCTACCGGGACATATCGCTGTTTTCAAAGGACGACTCCTCCTTCGGCAGTATTTTCGGCAGTATCTCTGTAGACTGTGATTTTCGTTTTGCCGTACTTGTATTCCCTGTGTAATTTGTAGCCGCCCGCTTCCTCCAAAAGCTTCTCTTCAAAGGGCGACTCGCATACGATGACGCCCCCCGCGTTCATCAGCGGCGCCAAAAGCGGCAGCACTTTCTCTAAAAAACCGCGGTTGAACGGCGGATCCAAAAACGCGGCGTCGAACTTCGCCTTGCCCGTCCGCAGATAAGACAGCGCGTCCGTCTGCAGAAGCGTAGCTTTATCGGACAGCTTCGTCTTTTCAAGATTGCGGCGTATGACCTGCACGGCGTCCCTGTCGCTGTCAATAAAGACGGCGTGTTCCGCGCCCCTGCTTAAAGCCTCAATGCCCAACTGACCCGACCCGGCAAACAGGTCGAGCACGCGCCGCCCCTCAATCTCAAACTGTATGATGCTGAAAACGGCTTCCTTAACCCTGTCGATTGTCGGCCGCACATCGTTTCCCGGCAGCGATTCCAAAACCACGCCCCGCGCCGAACCTGTTATCACTCTCATGGCTTTCGCGTTCACTTTCCTGTATTAATAAATTATATTATCTCACTTTTTTCTCTCTTTTGCAACTGTTTTTTCATTCAATTAACATTAAAATGTGTATATATTTTATCCGCCGCGCTTTTTGGCACAACCGCCTCCAGCTCCTCCACACCCGCGGCCTTGATCGCCGCCAGCGTCTTAAAATGCTTCATCAGCGCTTTTGCCCTGGCCTCGCCGATTCCCTCTATCTCCGTCAGAGTCATGGACAGCCCCGCTTTTTTGCGCTTTTTGTGATGGTAGCTCACCGAAAAGCGGTGAACCTCCTCCTGTATCGCCGACACCAGCGTGAACGCCTGCCGCGCCGCCGTCAGCGAAAGCTCCCCGCCGTCGGACGCGATCGCCCGGGTACGGTGCCGCCCGTCCTTCACCATGCCGAATACCGGCACGTCGACGCCCAGTTCACACAGTACAGGCAACACGGCGTGAACCTGCCCTATGCCGCCGTCAAGCAGGATGAGGTCGGGCAGCCGCCCGAAGCCCTCGCCGCTCTCCTTTTCATCCAGGTAGCGGGTGAACCTGCGGCGTATCACCTCGGCCATGGACGCGTAATCGTCCTGTCCCGTGAAGCCCTTGATGGAAAAACGCTTGTACGCCGATTTCAGCGGCGCGCCGTTTTTGAACACCACCATGCCCGCCGCGTTGTCCGCGCCCGCCGTGTGTGAAATGTCGTATGACTCGATATATTCCGGCATACCTTTAAGCCCCAGAGCCTCCGCCAGCTCACGCAGCGCGGCGACTCCCTTGCCCACCTTGCCAAGCTCCTGCAAAAGCCTTTCCGACGCGTTTTTTCCGCACAGCTCAAGTATCCCCAGCTGCTCTCCGCGCTTCGGCTGCGTGATCGTCACCCTGCGCCCGGCCAGCGAAGAAAGCCATTCGCACAAAAGCGCTTCGTCCTCCACCTCGCCGTCCACCGAGATTTTCGGCGGCACATGGTCGCGCATCGCGTAGTAGCCCCGGATCAGCTCGTGGCGCGCGCTCCTAAGATCCTCCGGCGTATCGATGATAAAAAATTCGCTCTCCGTTAGTCTGCCCTCCGTAAACCTTAATATGTTGAGGCAGGCTTTGTCGTTTTCCGAAGCGAGAGCGAACACGTCCTGCTCCGTCACGGACCCGGAATACACCTTTTGCTTTTGATTGATCTTTTCGATGGCGCGTATCCTGTCGCGGAGCTTCGCCGCCTTTTCAAATTCCAGCTTCTCCGCCGCTTCCTCCATGCGCTTTTTCAGATCGGACAGCATGGCCGCGCCGCCGCCCTTCAGGTACGCCAAAGCCTCGTCTACCGATTCGCGGTACTCCGCCTCGCCGATCTTTCCTGCGCAGGGCGCGGCGCATTGCTTGATAAAAAAGTTCAGGCACGGGCGGCTGTCCCTTTTGATGTCGCGCGGAAAGACTTTCGCGCACCGGGGCAGGCGGTAAATTTTAATGGCGTCGCTCACGGAAGTCGACACGGCGTAGGTGCTTGTATAGGGACCGATATACAAAGCCCCGTCATCCGACTTCTGATACACGCATGAAAGCCCCGGCCAGCCATCCCTCGTGACCTTGATAAAGCAGTAGCCCTTGTCGTCTTTCAGCAGTATATTATATTTCGGCATGTGCTGTTTTATGAGGCTGCACTCCAGCACCAGCGCCTCAAACTCGCTGTCGGTGATGATATAGTCGAAATCGCTGACGTTTTCGACCATTTTACGCGTTTTCTCGCCGTGATTCTGCTGCGAGCCGAAGTACTGGCTGACGCGGTTTTTCAGCGCTTTGGCCTTTCCGACATAGATCACTCCGCCGCGCGAATCTTTCATCAGGTAGACCCCCGGCGAAAGCGGCAGCCTCATGGCTTTTTTGCGCAGTTCGGAAATACTCATGCCCGCTCCTAAAGTCTAAAATCTAGCGTCTAAATGACTAAAAGGGCAGAGCCGTATGCCGGCGCCGCCCATTTAATTGAGTACCTCTATCATCAGGGGAGGCTCAATTCCGTGTTCCAATGATTCTTACTCCGAAAAACCGGAAGCCACAAGCTTGACAAGCTCATCGACAGCCTGCTCCTCGTCGGGTCCGCCCGCGATGATGCGTATCTGCGTGCCGCCCATAATCCCGAGGGAAAGCACGCCCAAAAGGCTTTTGGCGTTAACCCTGCGATCCTCCTTCTCGACCCAGATGGAGGATTTGAATTCATTGGCTTTCTGAATAAAAAAAGTCGCCGGGCGCGCGTGGAGTCCAACCTGGTTCTGAACCGTTACGTCTTTAACATACATACAATAATAACTCCCAAGCAATGTATTTATCATTCATATTATAACATAAAAAAAATGAACGTCAATGTTCGCCGCGCGAATTCATAGGCTCAACCAAAGTCAAAGTCTTTCGAATACGCCTTTTTGGTTATTTTGACAGTATTCATGGGTGAAAATACGTCGTTTTGCCGAAAATATTTGCCTGTATTTTACAATTTTAACGCTATTCCGGCAATTCCCGCCAGTAATATGTACGCCACGGGATGGATTTTTTTAAGCGGCTTGAGCATGGCCAGCGTCAGGATCGCGGCAAACAGGATCAGCGCCGGCAGGTTGACGGCGCCCGCAAGCCCGGAAAGCGGCCAGGGCGCGGACCTGAATATCGCGGCGTAAATGACAGTCCACCCGGCGGCCGCGATAAGTCCCGCGACGGCCGGCCGCAGTCCGTAAAACACATTTTGTAGGCTTTTGCTTTGCTTCCATTTTTCCACCATCTTGCCCGCGATCAGCGTGATGATGAAGCACGGCAGGACAAGCGCTAAAGTTGCCGTCGCCGCGCCTAAAAAGCCCCCCGTCCTGTATCCGACGAACGTCGCCATGTTGACGCCGATAGGACCCGGCGTAGACTCGGATACCGCGAACATATCCGCGAGATCGGATAGCGTAAACCAGTCCGGGTGGCGGGCGCTCATCTGCGCCAAAAACGGCAGCGTCGCCAAGCCGCCGCCGACGGCAAGCAGCCCGGTCATAAAGTATTCGTAAAACAAAGTTACAAGCAATTTAATATACTCCGCGATAATGCCCCTCTCCTTTCACGCAAACTTTCCCACAGCCACGTCTACCATCTACCGTCTACCATCTAATTTCCCGTATAAAAACCCGAAAATGCCCGCTCCTAAAACCGCCCATCCCGGCGACTGCCCGAATACCGCCACAAGCACAAACGACGCAACGCACATCAGAATCTGAAACCAGCTTTTGACGTTTTCGCGGACAAGCTTCACCACAGCCGAAACAATCAGCGCCCCCGCTCCCACGCGTATCCCCGCGAAAGCATGCTGTACGAGCTTTATCTCAATCAGGCTCTGAAAAAAAACCGCGACCGCGAGGATGATCATGAACGACGGCATGACGATCCCGGCGGTGGCAAAGGCGGCTCCGGCCGTCTTGCGCCGCTTGTTCCCGATCAGCACCGCCGTGTCAATCGCTATGATTCCGGGGGTGCATTGTCCCAGGGCGAAGAAGTCGGCCAGCTCCTCGTTCGTCGTCCACTTGTATTTCTCCACAAGCATACGCTGAAGCAGCGGCAGCATGGAATAGCCGCCGCCGAACATCAGTGAGCCTATGCGGAAAAAGGCCCAGAAGATTGACAGAAGTTCTTTCAAATCAAAAGCCTCCGCAGAATACGGATCAGGTATTGAATAAAGGTTCCTATATGTTCGCCGAATAATTAGGCGCTTCTTTCGTGATAAACACGTCATGCGGATGGCTCTCGATAAGCCCCGCATTCGTGATCTTGATAAAGCGCGCTTTCGTTTTCAGCTCCTCAACGCTGGCGCAGCCGCAGTAGCCCATGCCTGAACGCAGGCCGCCCATCAGCTGGAACACCGTGTCGGACAGCAGGCCCTTGTACGGCACCCGCCCCTCGACTCCCTCGGGCACAAGCTTGTTCGCGTCCTCCTGGAAGTAGCGGTCGCGGCTTCCCTCGGCCATGGCGCCCAAGCTGCCCATGCCGCGGTACACCTTGAACTGCCTGCCCTGATAGATTTCCGTGTCGCCCGGGGACTCCTCGCACCCGGCGACAAGGGAACCCAGCATGACCGCATTCGCGCCCGCCGCAATGGCCTTGACGATTTCGCCGGAATATTTGATGCCGCCGTCCGCAATGACAGGGATGTCATTTTTCGCCGCCTCGTCCGCCGCGTCATAGATCGCCGTGATCTGCGGCACGCCGATGCCGGCCACGACCCGCGTCGTACAGATGGAACCCGGCCCTATGCCGACCTTTACGGCGTCCGCCCCCGCGTCGATGAGGGCCTTCGCGCCATCCGCCGTCGCGATATTGCCCGCTATGAGCGAAATGTCCGGGAACGCGGCCTTGACTTTCGCCGCCGCGTTCATGATGTTCCTGCTGTGGCCGTGAGCCGAATCAAGCACAAACGCGTCTGCCCCGGCCTCAGCCAGCGCGGACGCGCGGTCCAGCACGTCGGGCGTCGCGCCCAAAGCCACGGCGCAAAGCAGGCGGCCGCTTGCGTCACGCGCGGAATTCGGATACTGCACGCTTTTCTCGATATCCTTGATGGTGATAAGCCCGCAAAGCTTCCCTTCGCCGTCCACGAGAGGAAGCTTTTCGATTTTATGGCGCATGAGGATCTGCTTGGCTTCGTCCAGCGTCGTTCCCGCGTGAGAGGTGACAAGGTTGTCCTTCGTCATGACCTCCTTGATCCTGATGTTAAAATCCGTCATGAAGCGCAGATCGCGGTTGGTGAGGATGCCCACCAGGCGCCCGTCCTCGCAGATCGGCACGCCGGATATCCTGTAGCGGCGCATAAGCTCGTTGGCGTCTGACACCAAATGCTCCTGCGACAGGAAAAACGGGTTCGCGATGACGCCGTTTTCCGAGCGCTTGACCTTGTCCACCTCGGCGGCCTGCCGTTCGGCGGAAAGGTTCTTGTGAATCACGCCGATACCGCCCTCACGCGCCGCGGCGATGGCCATGCGCGACTCCGTGACGGTATCCATGGCGGCGGTCATAAACGGCGTATTCAGCGTAAGCCGGGACGTCAGACGGGTTTTCAGATCGACGTCCCTGGGCAGGACGCTTGACTCCGCCGGGATCAGAAGGACGTCGTCAAAGGTCAGCCCTTCCTTTGTGAATTTTTCGGTAACGTCAAATTTCATCACGCACGCTCCTCATATAAAAATTTAATTATTTATTATATCACAGGCAGATTTGTTTTTCAAGGGTTTCGGCGGAGAATTTTTTATCTTATTTGGTTCGGCGAGCCAAGCTTTCCCATATAGACCTCGTGCTTTTTTTCACGCAACTGCGCAACAACGTCGCCTATCGTATCTGGGGGCCAGCAAAGCCCGATCCCGCCCGGGGCTATGTCCTCAGACGTGCCGTTAAACATGGAGCCGTGATAATCTGAGCCGGCTATCTTGATAAGCCCCCATGTGTCCGCCCATGCGTTGGCCGTAGCAGGGTCGGAGCTGTATTTTCGGCTGCCGTTATGTACTTCTATGCCGTCAAGCAGATAGGGTTCCACGATGGTTGTTCCAAACCTGAACGGGTGCGCATGAAAAAACAACAGCCCGTTGGCATCCGCGAAAGGGCGAAATGTCTCAGGCTCCATGCTTACAAGGCCGCTGTTGCGATAGAGAAAATCCTCATCAAAGCCGTATACCAAATAATCGTTGCGCGCGCAGCTGAAAGATATCTCCATCCCTAAAAAAACCTGAAAGCCATCGGGGGCGTGCGCCTTTGCGGCACGGTAGCCGCTCAGGTAGCGGTCCATCTTTTCCTCCCACGAAATCTCGCCGAAGCTTTTGAATGAGTTGAAATGGTCGGTTATGATAACGCCGTTGTAGCCCCAGCGGATACAGCGGTCAACCACCTGTACGCCCGTAGCTTTGGCGTGATCGCTGACTTCGTGCGTGTGCGCGTGTGTTTCAAGTATAAATTTGCTCAAAATTCTTAACTCCAAAAAATATTATTTTATTCAATATCTATCTTCCAGTAAACAATCTTCCGCCTGTGCCACGTGTACACCATATGCAGCGCCCCGTCCGCGTACACGATCGCCGGATACGAAAACTCGTCCTCGCCGTGCCCGCGCTTTTCCAGCACGAAAATCTCCTCCCACATCACGCCGTTGTCCGTTGACCTCATCAGCGTAAGCGGTGCGCGGGTACCCCAATTCTTCGCCACGGGGTTCGATATGAGGATCAGCGAGCCGTCCGGGAGCTTGTCCACATCCAAGCCGCTGTTGTTGTTCCTGACCGCGGTCGGATACGCTTTGCACCACGTGACTCCGAAATCCTCCGAATCCGACCGGTACGCGTGCCGCGCCGCCGTGCGTATCAGCATGTGGACGCGCCCCGGCTCCGATTCCCACAGCGTCGGCTGGATCATCGGGACCGGAACGCCCATCCGCTTTCTGACGGGGATGATCATCTGCTTTTCCCACGTCCCGCCGTCATCTTTGGATATATCGACGAACGAAAGCCACTCGGGCTGCTCCGACGAAGCGGGAGCCAGTACCGTACCGTTCAAAAGGCGTATGGCCTTGTTTTTAACGGGGCCGCGCCCGCCGCTTTCGTCACCCGGCACAAGCTCATACGGCTCGCCCCATGTCAGGCCGCCGTCGCGGGACTTAACGGCAAATGTTTTCCAATAAGGTATCTTCCTGCCCACCTTGAAAAACAGCACGACCGTGCCGTCCTTTTGCTGAAACAGCACGGGATTCCAGTGGGCCACGCTTCTGTCCTGTGATATCCTCGCTGGCTCGCACCACCCCGCGGCCGTGCGGCGGGACACGAAGACGTCCACGTCGTCGGCGCTTTCGTTCGTGCCGCCGAACCACGCCGCCAAAACATCGCCGCCCGGCAGCGGCAGGACGGTTGACGCGTGACAGCTTGGCGACGGCGGGTTTTCGTCGAAGATGAATTCTTTTACGGTGTTTTTGACCATGGTTGAAACATTCCTTTGTTTGAATTTGTGTGTCTGTCATACGCAGCGGGTTGGATGTTCGCTATAAAGAGGTTCTCCTCTTACTTCACCATAATATGTGGCGAACGCATAAACCATAAGACATTTAGCCATAAAAGAAACCTTCAAATTTTATGATGGCGGGTTAATTGGCGAACCTATTTTTACCAGTCCGCATTTTCCATTGCTACAAACATAGGCGCCCCAAGAATAAGGGACATCGCCTACCCAAAAGGTCAAATCATTGCCAAACGCCGGTGCATTACAGTTAAGGCAATTGCCCGGCATCCCGCCTGTTTGTTTCGACAGGTATTGCGATAAGCAGTCGATGATTATTTCGTCAGAAAGTAGCATGGGGTATGTTTTTTTCAATTCTTCGCCTAATATGCTACCCATATAATGTGCAATAACATTTATGCTGACCCCGCTCTTTTTACACAAAGGTTCTGCCCATTGCCGAAAAGTCATTAGAACCGCTTCCTTTCAAGAATATTACAAATATTGTAGCAAAAGCCGTTCAAAATAGCAAGAACAATGTCGCCTGACCACTCCTAATGCCTAATTCCTCGCCGCCGCAGCGTCGTACGCCGCCTCCATCAGCTCCGTCAGCGAAACCGCCTCATCAATATTAAACAGCACATTCTCCGTATCATTTTTAATGCTGTCCGTCCAGTAATCAAGCGGCTTCGGCACGTTATATTCGCGCACCGGCGCGTCAACGAACTTTCTCTCCGTGTCGGCGGCAGTCGCGTACGTAACATGCCCGCCCAATATGCGCACCGCCCCCTCCGTCCCGCTGATCTCCACGCTGTACGGATCGCAGCGCGACACAAAGCCCGTTTCGGACACACCGATCACGCCGTCCGCGAACTCAAGCAAACACACGGCGTTGTCCTCGACGGGGCGGTCGCTCGCGTTTACAAACAGCGACTGCACGCTTACGGGCTTGCCCAAAAAGTATTCAAGCAGATACATCGGGTGCGCGCCCAGGTCGATCATCGCGCCGCCGCCGCACTGCTCCCCGTTGTAGAAGTGGTCGGGCAGCCAGTCGTCGATGGAGCCGGAATGGCAGTTGCGCACCCGCGCGTAGGTGACCTTGCCCAGGCGGCCGCTGTCGATCATCTCCTTGGCGAACTGAATCCCGTCGCTGCACTTGTGCGGGTACGATATGGTGAAGTGCACACCGCTTTTGTTGACGGCCTCGCGCACCCTGTACGCGTCCCGCGCCGTCAGCGTAAGCACCTTCTCGGTGAAGATGTGCTTGCCGGCCTCGGCGGCTTTCAAAAGCAGCTCCGCGTGCAGGTTCGTGGGCGCGTTTACCAAAACGGCGTCAACCTCCGGGCTTTTGAGCAGCTCGTCATAGTCCGCGATGAACGCGCAGCCAAACTCCTGCGCCCATTGTTTGCCGCGATCCGGGACCTCGTCCCATACACAGGTGATTTTGCAGTCGGGTATCTGGGAAAGGTCCCTGGCGTAGCCTTTTGCGTGGACGTGCCACGCGCTGATCATTGCTATTTTTATCATAAAAAATCCTCCATCCCGCCGAATTTATGCGGCGTATTATCTTATTTTACCACACTTCAAAAATTTTGCAAGACCGTACTTGCACCGAAAAAACAAAAATCGAATAAGAATAATACAGAAGCATCTTTTTGGAGGGCTATTTATGTACAACGACCTTGATTTTTACCTGGCCGCCAACACGGCCAAGGGTTTTTATTCGCTCTTCGACGAGCTGTACGACCCCTTCGGCGGCTGGCGGGCGTACATCCTCAAGGGCGGGCCCGGCACGGGCAAATCCTCGATGATGAAAGCGATCGCCGCCGCCTGCGCGAAAGAGGGCCTTGTCCCGGAGCGGATATGGTGCTCGTCCGATCCTCAGTCCCTGGACGCGCTTATTTTCCACGACGTCAAAATCTGCGTCGCCGACGGCACACCGCCCCATACGGTCGAGCCGAAATTCCCCGGCGCGGTCGAGACGCTGGTCAACCTCGGCGGCTTCTGGGACGCGGAAAAGCTCTTTCAGCGGCGCAAAAGCATCATCGGGCTTACGGCGGAATGCGCTTCCCTGCACAAGCGGTGCGCGCGGTTTCTTCTGGCCGCGGAATCCCTTGACCGCGACGTAAAACGCATAGCCGCCGCCTGCGTAGATCTGGAAAAGCTCGCGAGATACGCGTCAAGGCTCGCGGGGCGGAAATTCGGCGCGCCGCGCGGCCGGGTAGGCACGGAAAGCCGACGCTTTTTGGGGGCCGTCACGCCAAAGGGGACCGACTTTTTCGAGGATACGGTCACGCGGCTGTGCACGGACGTCATGATCGCGGAGGACGAGTACGGCGCGGTCTCGTCGCTCCTGCTTTCCGATCTGCGCCGCTACGCCCTGGGCAACGGGCTTGACGTGATCAGCTGCCCCTGCGTCCTTGACCCCGACGGCCCGCCCGAGCATCTTTTTGTGCCCGAGACAGGCTTCGGGATCGTCACCTGCAAGAGCTTTCACCGTTTCGACTTCCCCGGCGCCCAAAAGGTGCGTTACGCGCGGTTTACGGACACGGCGGGCCTCCGGGAGCGCAAATGCCGGGTAAATTTCAGTCTGCGCACGGAAAAGGAGCTGCTTGAAGAGGCCGTGGTATCTATGCGAAACGCCCTGGAGCTGCACGATAAGTTGGAGGAGCTTTATGTTGACGCCATGGACTTTACGAAGGTAGAGGAGGCCGGTAGGCGGATTGCGGCTGAAATCGTCGCAAGCTGCGGTTAATAACTAAGAACAGGTTCTTAGCATTTTGCCTAAATCCGTTCATATATTATTTACTATTTTATCAAAAAAACATATAGCAATTTCCAGCTTATTGTGATATACTAAATTTTGACTCTAAATCATAGTCAACCAATTTTAAAAGCATTATGTTTTTAAAATTGGTTGACTGTATAAAAAAACACGGAGGTATATTATGGCTTACAAGTACGTTTATCTGTTCAGCGAGGGCGACGGCTCGATGAAAGAGCTTTTGGGCGGCAAGGGCGCGAACCTTGCCGAAATGACCCGCCTCGGGATGCCCGTCCCGCAGGGCTTCACCGTTTCGACGGAGGCCTGCACGCGCTACTACGACGACGGCAAGAAGATCGGCGCCGATATCGAGGAGCAAATCTACACGGCGCTGGCAAAAATCGAGGAAATCAACGGCAAGAAGTTCGGTGATCCGAACAATCCATTACTCGTTTCCGTCCGCTCCGGCGCGCGCGCGTCCATGCCCGGCATGATGGATACCATCCTTAATTTGGGAATCAACGACGAGGTCGCCGCCGGTCTGATCGCCGGAAACGCCGATCCGAAATTCGAGCGCTTTGTGTTCGACTCCTACCGCCGCTTCATTCAGATGTTCTCCGACGTTGTCATGGAGATCCCGAAGAAGAGCTTCGAGGAGATCATCGACGAGGTCAAGGAAAAGAAAGGCGTCGAAAACGATATCGACCTTGACGTCAGCGATATGAAAGAGCTTGTCGGGCTGTTCAAGCTGTATTATAAAGAGAAGAAAGGCGAGGATTTCCCCGCCGATCCGACGCTCCAGATGATGGAGGCCGTCAAGGCCGTGTTCCGCTCCTGGGACAATCCCCGCGCAAACGTCTACCGCCGCATGAACGACATCCCCTATTCCTGGGGAACGGCCGTCAACGTGCAGCCCATGGTGTTCGGCAATCTGAATGAGGATTCGGGCACCGGCGTCGCTTTCACGCGTGACCCCGCCACGGGCGAAAGGGCCCTCTTCGGCGAATATCTCATCAACGCCCAGGGCGAGGACGTCGTCGCCGGCATCCGCACGCCCTGCAAGATCGCCCAGCTCCAGCAGGACATGCCCGCGGTGTACGAGCAGTTCGTCGGCATCGCCAACACCCTTGAAAATCACTACAAAGACATGCAGGATATGGAGTTCACCATCGAGAACAAGAAGCTTTACATGCTCCAGACGAGAAACGGCAAGCGCACGGCAGCGGCCGCTCTCAAAATCGCCGTCGATCTCGTGGACGAGGGCATGATCACGCAGACCGAGGCGGTCCTCAGGGTAGACCCGAAGCAGCTTGACGCGCTTTTGCATCCGCAGTTCGACGTCAAGGCGCTGAAAGAGGCGAATGTCATCGGCACAGGTCTCGCGGCTTCCCCGGGCGCAGCCTGCGGCAGAGTCGTGTTCTCGGCTGAGGACGCCAAGGCTTGGGCTGACAAGGGCGAGAAAGTTATCCTTGCCCGCCTTGAGACGTCCCCCGAGGACATCGAGGGCATGGTCGCGGCCGAGGGTATCTTGACGGTTCGCGGCGGCATGACCTCCCACGCGGCCGTCGTGGCGCGCGGCATGGGTACTTGCTGTGTCTGCGGCTGCGGTGAAATCAATATGCACGCCGAGGAGGGCTGGTTCGAGCTCGGCGGAAACAGATATAAACAGGGCGACTATATTTCGCTTGACGGCTCGACCGGCAAGATTTACGGTGAAGCGGTCCCGACCGTCGAGGCGACCATCTCCGGCAACTTCGATATCTTCATGAAGTGGGCCGACGATGTGCGCACCTTGAAAGTCCGTACAAACGCCGACAATCCCCGCGACACGGCTGAGGCCGTCGGCTTCGGCGCGGAGGGCATCGGCCTTTGCCGCACGGAGCATATGTTCTTCGAGACCGACAGGATCATGGCCATCCGCGAGATGATCGTGTCCAAGACGGTTGCGGAGAGAGAAAAGGCCCTCGCGAAGATTCTTCCCCTCCAGCAGGGCGACTTTGAAGAGATGTACAGGGTGCTCAAGGGGCGTCCCATGACGATCCGCTTCCTTGACCCGCCATTGCACGAGTTTGTCCCCACAAAGGACGACGAGATCGCCGCGCTCGCCAACGAGATGGACCTCTCTGCCGCCGAGCTTCGGGATGTGATTACCGGCCTGCACGAGACCAACCCGATGATGGGGCACAGGGGCTGCCGTCTGGCGGTCACGTTCCCGGAAATCGCCGCAATGCAGACGACCGCCGTCATCAACGCCGCGATCAAGGTCAACAGCGAGAATCCAGAATTTAACATTGTTCCCGAGATCATGATCCCGCTGGTGGGCGAGGTCAAGGAGCTGAAGTTCGTCAAGGACATCGTAACGTCTACCGCCGACAAGCTTATTGCGGAAGCGGGCGCGGATCTCAAGTATATCGTCGGAACCATGATTGAGATTCCCAGGGCGGCCATCACCGCCGACGAGATCGCGCAGGAAGCGGAGTTCTTCAGCTTCGGAACGAACGACCTGACCCAGATGACTTTCGGCTTCAGCCGCGACGACGCAGGCAAGTTCCTCGACGCGTACTACGACGCGAAGATTTTCGAGTCTGATCCTTTCGAGAAGCTCGATCAAAACGGCGTGGGCAAACTCGTCGAGACAGCCGTGACGCTGGGACGCAAAACGCGCCCCAACATCAAGCTCGGCATTTGCGGCGAGCACGGCGGTGACCCCAGCACGGTGGAGTTTTGCCACAACGTGGGGCTGGATTATGTCTCATGCTCACCGTTCAGAGTGCCGATCGCGAGATTGGCGGCGGCCCAGGCGGCGATAGCAAGTCTGTAGGACAAGAAATAAATCACTTAAAACCCTTGTTTTTCGGCCTTCTTTCGCCAATTTTATATGATGTAAGGGGGACGGTTCGCCGTCCCCTTCGCCGTTGTCAAAAGCAACAA
>WRED01000041.1 GCA_009779495.1 Oscillospiraceae bacterium
CTCATTTTTTCATCCAGTGTCATCTGCTCCACAACGGCGCCGCTGTCCAGCGCGCTTACGGGCAGGGCCAAAATACCCATTGGCAGGAGTGCGGCAAGAATCACAGAGATTGTTTTACGCATGTTGTTACCTCGCTTTCAGCTTTAGAACCTGTTTAGCATCTCCCACGCGGCAAACCTTTGGTAAAATCAGGCGATCTGCTGCGTCAAGAAATGCAACGGCTTGTAAGCAAGCCTCGAAATAAACAAATTATTTCTGCGCTTTTTTCCTTGCATCTCACCTGATTTTACTCAAGGCTTTGCTCGCGGCGAGATGCTAAACAGGTTCTTATAATGAATACATTATAATGGATGCGGATAGATATTGCAAGTGGTTTGACCATACTTTAGGCTGACATGACCAACAAATTCAAATCTGCTTTACTAAGAAAAAATTTTCATGCGTTAGCTATGTTCAATCAATCCGATAATGTTGCAATCTACATAATTATGTAGTACAATTGTTTTAAAATAGCGACTGTCTCCTTGTCAGGAAATAGCCGCACGATAAAAAAGGAGGAATTTCCATGCTGCAATCGTTAGAGTTCTATTTGATGCGGGCCGTGTTTTCGCTGAAAAGCGTTTTGGCCCTGCTGCTGACTCCGATCATATTGATTTCCGGCGTATCCGCTTCCGTGATGTATTTGGCCGGGGACGACGCGATCATTGCGACGAAACGGGAGTATGTTTACAGTAACGACCGATTGCTACTGGGCGGATACAACGACAGACTGCTGGAGGATTACAGCAATCTGGCTTGTTTGGCGAAAGAAGCCGGGCTGGATTTTCTGGTCACCCAGGTAAATGAAGAATTTCTGGACCAGTGTTATTCGGCCGGGATCGGCGTGATCGCTTCCCATTACAACGCCGCGAGCGCCTATTACACGATCAGTGAGAACACGGAGGCGCAGTGGATGAGCATGTCCGCGGTGACCCATAAGGCGCACCCTGCCTTGTGGTCCGACTATCTGATCGACGAGCCATGCTCGCAGGAGCTGGGTAAAATCAACCGAATTCTGGATCACTATTACAGCTTGAACACCGGGCTGATGCCTTACGTCAACCTGTTTCCCATTTACGCCAATGAAGAGCAGCTGGGTACCAGTCCGCAGCTTGGGTGGAAGCAATATCTGCTGCCCTGGACCACCTACGGCGACGGGCAATTCGATAAATACCGTCAGCACGCGGCCGATTACATTAAAACGGTGGATACCGACTACATCAGCTTCGACGTGTACCCTTACAAGGTTTTCGGAACCAATGACAATTGGCTGCACAACCTTGACATCCTGGCCGGAGCCTGCCGCGATACAAAGCGCGATTTATGGGTGATCACGCAGGCGGCGGGCAATGAGGTCTACGGCGACGGCGGAACCAGTCAGCGCTGGTGCGGCAAAACATCTGACCAATTGCAGCAGGGATACGCCGCTCTCGCTTTCGGCGCGAAAGCTGTCATTTACGGCTGCTTCCAGACCGGCTGGTGGGATCCGCAGTCCCACATGGTAGACCCGAACGGTGAACCCACGGACACCTATTACGCCGTGCAGGCCGCAAACGCGGACTTCGCGCTTTTCGCGGAGGTCTATGGGGCGTACCAATGGCTGGGCGCTTATACGCTCAACAGCCGCAAGGCGGCCGGTTTGCGCTATGAGCTTTCCAACGGCCTTGCTAAAAAGGAGCGGTTGGACGTCATCTCCTGCGACGGCTTGCTGGTCGGCTGCTTCGACGCGAAAGAACATGAGGGCAAAGCCTATATCATCACAAATATGGCGGAGCTGCTGATGGATCAGTCCGCGAGCTGCTGCATCAGTTTTCCCAAGGGCAAAACCGTTACGGTGTACGGCGGCGGTGAGGTCAAGACCTTTGCCGACGGCGGTAAGGTTGAGCTGAAGCTGGGACCCGGCGACGGCAGGTTTATCACGGCCGAATAGACGAACATAAATCAGGAACCTGTGATCATATGGATGCGCGCGCATCCATATGATCACAGGTTCTCAGTCTTGCTGCGGAGTAGTATTAAACACAATCTTCCTGATTGTTTCAACCGATAAATGGTACTCGTTCGCAAGATGCTCAATAGACGTTTTCTGCAAATACTTCATTCTGATGTCCGCATTGCGCTCTTGAAAAAACACCCGCGAGCCGGTTAGCGCTCCCCACTTTTTTCGTTCCTCGTCTTTTGGAAAGTACAGGGTTTCACCGGCGGCATATTTCTGCACTTCTTTCAATAAACGCTCAGGAAGAACCTGACCCTCGCTGACCGGCCCTGCCTGCCGGCTTAGTTTAGTTTTTTGTAAATATGGGAACAGGTTCTGAACATCGGTGCTTAGATAAAAGTTAGATTCCCAAGCTAAAATATCCTCCGAGGTGATTGTCATGGACATCAACATCCTGGTTGTCGAGGACGACGCGCGAATTCGCGACATGGTATGCAAATTCCTGCGAAAGGAAGGCTGGCTCGTGGACGAATGCGGCGACGGCGACACGGCTTTAGCGCGGTTTTACGACAGGCAGTACCACCTGATCATCCTGGACATCCTGCTGCCCGGCCTGAACGGACAGCAGCTTTTGAAGGAACTGCGCGCGATCCGCGATACGCCGGCGCTGATGATGACCGCGCTGTCGGATGACGAGAATCAGCTTCGCGCTTTCAACAATCTGGCGGACGACTATGTGACAAAGCCGTTTTCCATGCAGATCCTGGTCAAACGGGCGCAGGCGCTGCTGCGGCGCGGCGGTGCTTTGAAAAAAGAGCTTTCGGCCGGTAAACTGACCCTTTATCCGGAAAACTACGGCGCGGAATATGATGGCGCGAAGATCCAGCTGACGCCGAAAGAGTTCGAGATACTGGAGCTTTTCGTGCGCAACAAGGGCAGGATCATCCCCCACGAAAATCTGCTGACGCAAATTTGGGGCTACGATTTTGACGGGAACGAGGGCATCATACACGCCAGCGTAAAAAAGCTGCGGGACAAGCTGCCGTGCAATATCATCCGCACGGTCAAGGGCGTCGGCTACCGTTTGGATACCGGGGAGGAATAAAGATGAGGCATACTCTTAAATCAAAACGAAAATCGCTTGGGATATTCGGCAAGGTGTTTTTGTACACCGTGCTTATATTGGCTCTTGCCGGCGGGAGCATGTACGCCCTTTTTTCCAATCAGATCAAGACCTCCGTCCTGATCACGCAGCAGCGCAAGGCGGCGCAGGATTTCGGTCCGCTTTTAGCGCAGATCAATAAGAGCGAGGAGGAGATCATTGCTTTCGCGAAGGACTTTCACCGGCGCAACAGTTCCCTCAATTTCAGGTTCGAGGCGGCGGACGGCACGGTATTATACGAAACCGAGGGCTTTAAACTTCAGGAAAAATTCGATGGCCCGATGGATTTCGACGAGGGAGTCAGGCACCGCATCGGCGGAGCGTACAGGCAGGAATTCGCTTTGCCCGGACCGCGCGCGGGAAACGAGCGGACCTTTCAGTTCGCCGTGCCCCATTCCGTGGGCGGGCACACGCTGTTTTTGGCTAGCGCGGAAAGCGGCGTCACGCTCTACATTTCCGACCTGTTAAACCCCTCGTCCGTTTACGGCGCGATCCTCGCGCAGGCGGCGTGGATCATCGGGCTGATATTCCTGGCCGGGCTGCTGGCGGCGCTGCTGTTTGCCCGCCGGATCGCCAGGCCGATCCAGCTTTTGTCCGCCGACACGCGCAAAATGTCCCTGCTTGAGCCGGTGGACGCGCCGAAGCCGCGCGGCGACGAGATCGGGCAGCTTTCAAAGGACGTATACGGGATGTACAGCGAGCTGAAAGCGACGATATCGCAGCTTGAAAGCGAGATATCGCGCGTCAAGGCCATGGAGGAAAACCAGCGGTATTTCTTTTCCGCCGCTTCCCATGAACTGAAAACCCCCGTCGCGGCTCTCAGCGCGATTTTGGAGGGTATGGTCGAGGGCGTCGTCGCGCCGGAGGAAGCCCCGGCCTATCTGCATGAATGCATGAAACTGCTGGGCGAGCAGAATAAGCTGGTGTCCGAAATACTCGAGATCGTCAAATTAAGCGGGGAAATGCCCGCGATCGAGGCCGAACCCGTACAGCTCGCGCCGTGCGTGGCCGGCGTTTTGGAGCAGATTATGCCCCTGACCGAAGCAAAGCGCCAGCGCGTGACCGTCTGTGTCCCGCCGGACGTCACGTGTGGGCTGAACGGCAGGCTCTTTACGCGGGCGCTGTCGAATATACTGCTCAACGCGGCCCAAAACTCGCCCGACGGCGCGGAAATACGCGTGACCGCCGCGCAAAACGGCGAACGCGTCCTGCTGTCGGTATGGAATTCCGGGGCGCGAATCCCGGACGACGTCCTGCCAAAGCTGTTTGAGCCGTTTTACCGTACCGACGAAGCGCGGACATCCGGCGCGGGGCACAGCGGATTGGGGCTTACGATCGTGAAAAAGGCGCTTGATTTTATGGAGATCGGCTTTGAGATGGTTAACGAGGACGGCGGGATACTGTTTCGGATGGATATCCCGTAAGATAAAACTTGAGAGTGGAGAGTTGGGCAAGGCGCTGCTCAACTCTCCCTTTTTAACAAATCCTTCATTTTTATATTAGATTTATGTTAGATTGGCATGGTAGATTATTCAAAACAAAACAAGGGGGAAACATAAATGCGTACACATTTCGGCAAGTTGCGAGTTTCAGCGATCATTTTAGCGGCGGTATTTGTTCTTCTAAGCCTGAGCGGCTGCGGCGGCGATCCTGCTGAACAGGGACGCTACGTGGAGGACTTACTCAACGACGATGTCAGCATTTCCGGCAAAACAGCGTCCTTGCAGGCCGGCGTCCTGACATGGACCGGCGAGCGTGACGGCAAACAGATGCGCTTCACCCAAAGCCCGGATGAAAAAACAGCTCGGTCGGAGCCGCTTGACCTCGATTGGCTCGGCGATCTGATCAGCGGCGGCAGCGTGAGCGGCATTTCAACAGCGCCTGACGGCACCGTCTACGCCATGTATACCGACAAGGACGGCAAGCCCGGCCTGGCGAGATCCGCAGACGGCCAGGCCGCAACCGTGATCCCCATGGACAATTGGACGGCCATGCCCGGGCGGGCAGGCAACGTTCAGGGTGGCGGCCCCATGGGCGCGAGAAGCGTAAATCCCGGCGGCACGGCGCAGAGAACGCCTGACGGCGGCGACGCGCCAACATCCGCCGGTCCCGGTTCATCTCAAGCCTCTCCCGCCGGACCCGGCGGCTCATACAGCGCGTCGGTCAGCGGGCCGGGCGGTACCGTCACCAATTTTGATCCCTCGAGGTCGTTCATGCCCCAGAGCGTCACCGCGCTTGACGGCGGCTTCCTCATCAGCTACATGATGCAGGGCGTATACCAGTACGACGCCGGCGGCAAAGAGGTCCGCCGGTACGGCGACACCGCGCGCGATATGATGGGCGGCGGCCTGAGCACAGGCGGCCTCACGGTCTTTGAAAACACCATGGCGTGGCCCGATACGCAAAAGGGCGAAATTCTGATCTATGACCTCTCCGCCGGTACGCTGACCGAAAGAGTGGCCTATGAGGACCTGGACAGCCAGACCTATGTCGGTCTGGACGGCACAGGCCTGTTCGTGGCCGACGGCACGGGAGTTTCCCGATGGAAAACCGGGACATGGGAGCTGATCGTGGACGGCAGCCTGACGTCGCTGGTGATGCCGAACCTGACCATACAGGATCTGCTCTGTGACGGCGGCGGCGTGTGGTACGCTTTTTTGGGCGGCGGTCTGATGGGCGGCGAAAGCGGTCAACTGGTGCGCTTCCGTTTTGACCCCGATATCCCGGGGCAGCCCGACAAGACCCTGACCGTATTCAGCCTTTACGATAACGCGACGGCGCGGCTTGCCGTCGGCGAGTTCCAGCGCAAAAATCCCGGCGTGCGCGTTCGGTTGGAGGTCGGCATTGAAACAAAATCCAGCTCGAATATCATGATCATGGGGCCGAACGGCGCACCTGAGGAAACCGACAACAGCGCGACGGTGGAGGACGTGATCCGGGCCTTGAATACACAGCTTATGGCGGGCAGCGGCCCTGACCTGATTATTCTCGACGGCCTGCCGCTGCAAAGCTATATCGAAAAAGGCGTGCTCAAGGACATTACCTCTTTTGTTCAGCGTTTGACGGATGAGGAAAGCCTTCTCGCCAACCTGACCGGCGCGTACTCCTTTGAGGGCAAAACCTATGCCGTTCCCTCGCGCTTCTCCCTGCCCGTCATGCTTGGCGACGGCGAGAGCCTGAAAACCCTTAACGGACTCAGCGACCTTGTCGCCGCCGTGCGCAACCACGGCGCAAACGAACCGGCCCTGCTCCGCGCCCCCGATCAGCTCTGGCAGGACAACGGCCTTATGATGTACGCGTATGACGCGAGCGTCGCTGACTTCACAAACGATGACGGCAGCCTGGACGAAGCGGCCTTGGCGCGGTATCTCAGCGACTCTTTAGCGCTGACC
Organism: Oscillospiraceae bacterium; assembly: GCA_009779495.1. Classification (GTDB taxonomy): domain Bacteria; phylum Bacillota; class Clostridia; order Oscillospirales; family Acutalibacteraceae; genus UBA1425. The sequence continues at coordinate 6,530 of WRED01000041.1, forward strand.
GACGCGCTGCGGGACGTTTATCCCGAGGCGAACCGGAGGCAAAATGTGGTTGCTTTCGCAGCGGCCGGAGGCGGCGGCGCCAGACGGATCGACGCCGGAGCGATGGACGTGGCCAACGGCGAAGCCTTGATCCACATACAGTCCCTTGACAATTCCATCGGCTATGTGATGATCGCCAACCAGCTCGGCTCCCTTGACAATATGGAGATTGCGTCGCTGTTTCAAAAGGGCTACTTCACCCCCGTGGGCGGCATCGGCATAACGGCCGCCGGCAAACAGCAGGATATCGCGGAGGAATTCCTGCGGACCTTAGTCGGCCCGGACGTGCAGGACAACTTTATGGCCGATGCGTTCCCTGTCAACCGCGCTTCATGGGGCACGATGATCGATCAGCTGAACGAGCGTTTCACGCGGGCCATGGGGCAAGCCGAGTTCGACGACATGGATTTCCCCGCGCTGTGCGAGACCCTCGACACGCCGCTGTTCGTGGATCAGTATGTCAAGAACGCCGTAAGCTCTCACGCGAAAGACATCGTTAACGGGACGCTGACCCCGGAAGCGGCGGCGGCGAAAATCGTGGCGGGCACGCGGATATACCTTGCCGAATAGAATTTGAACAGCGTTAAGTTTTCGAAGCAATCAATCCAGAATCAGGGGTTAGGAATATGAAATCTAAACTTTACTCGTTTTTAACTGGCTTTCATAAAAACGCGCGGGGCGAACGGGCCTTGATGGAGTCCGGGGAGGATCCCGAAAGCAGGATCAAAAATCCGCTTCAGCGCGCGGCGGCAAAGCTCATCGCCGGATTCTTCGCGCTGATGCTGGCGTTTACCGTCGTTTCCCGCGCGGCCGAGGGCATGACCATCGCGCTGGTGCGGGCCGAGACGCCGAAATCCGGCACGATCAACCAGCGCATAGAGCTTAACGGCGTGATAAAGCCGCTGGAAGATATTGAAATCCTGCTGCCGGGCAACCTTTATGTCACCAACGTGAAAGTTGAGGCCGGGCAGAAAGTCACGCAGGGCGATATGCTGCTTGAGTTTGACCTTGAGGACGTGGAGACTCAACTCGGCGAACAGAGAAACAGCCTGGCTATCGCCGAGGCGCGTCTCGCCATCGCAGAAAACGGCTCCGCGCCAAGCGATAACAGCGCCGTCGCCACGGCCGAGCTGAATCTCAAACAGGCCAGGGACGACTATGACCGGCTGAAAGAAAAGACAGACCGCAGCGCGTCCCGGGCGCAGGAGGATTACTTGAGCGCGGAGACCGAGCTTTCGGACGCGCGGGCGAAATACAGCGAGGCCCTGACGAAAGCCAAGGCGGACATGGTCGACGCGGCAAAGACGAAGTTGGACAACGCCGGGAAGTCCTTGGACGAGACGAAGTCCGCAGCCGCTGAAACGATCGACAACGCGAAATACAGCTACGAGCAGGCCAAAGCGAACGCGGAAAAGTCTATCGCGAACGCCATAAAGTCCGCCGAAACCGCGCTTGAGAGCGCAAAGGCGTCGGCGTCGGAGTCGGTCGCCTCCGCGCAATACAGCTATGACAGCGCAGTAGCCAGGCCCGGCACCGAGCTTGAAATCCAGCGGGCGCTCGAACAGCTTGAAAGTGCCAAATCCAAGGGTGAAAAGCAGATCGCTGACGCGCAGGCCGCTTTGGACGAAGCGAGAGCCGCCGCTTTGCCCGCCGATGTGAGCCGCGCGTATGACACGTGGCAGAGCACCATAGCGAAGCAAAACGCCAAGATCGCCGACGCGCAGGCCGCGAATAACGACGCGCGGACGGACTATAACAATGCGTTGTCCGGCAAGAATGCGGAGGAGCAGCAGGCCGTCGTTTCGGCGCAGAACAGCGTAAAAAGTGCCGAAAAGGCTTTGAGCAACGCGAAACGCTCCCTTGACGACAATGGCCAAAGCGTTGACGACCAGCTGCTGTCCTCCGCCCGCTCCGTCGCGTCGGCACAGCGCAGCCTGGATCAGGCCCTGCGCGACGCCGCCGAAAAGGAGCGCACCGGCAAAAACTCCGCGCTGCAAAGCGATATTGAAATCATGACGCAGCGGGCGCAGGTCGCGTCGCTGAAAAAGACCGTGAAAACCCTTGAGGAAATTTTCGGCATGGAGGGTCTGCTTTTGTCGCCCATCGACGGCACGGTGCAGGATATCGCTAAAACAGGCAAAACGCAGGACAGGGCCGCCGTGGCGACGCTCAGCCGCAACGACATGGGCTTTCAGTTTGAGGCGAAAACCGACAGCATAACCGCCGAAAGCCTGAGCTTCGGGGACAGCGGGCAGTTCAGCTACAGGGAGGACGGCGTCAGCCAGCGCGCGCAGGCGAGCGTGACGGATATAGGCGCGGCCGACGAAAACGGGAATTGCCTGATCATCGCCGCGCTGCCGCAGGGCAGCTATCCCTCGGGAGGCAACGGTACGCTGACGATCAGGCGAAGCGGCGAGCGGCAGAACACGTGCATCCCTGTCAGCGCGCTACGCAGCGACAACGACGGCGACTATGTTTTTGTGCTCAAGGAGAAAAAAACCGTCACGGGGCTTGAATACACGGCGGCGCGCATGGACGTGACTGTTTTGGACCGCGACAGCTCCCTTGTCAGCGTGCAAAGCGGCCTGTCGCGCGATGACAAGATTGTAACCAGCGCGAGCAAACCCATCACGGAGGGGGATCGCGTCAGACTTGAGAGTTAATATGGCTTTTATGAATAATCAAAAAAAGAAGTTCAAGCTACTTTGGCCCATCCTGGCCGCGCTGGCCCTGACATTCTGGTGCGCGTCGGTATTCGCGGCGCAGAAGCAGGGCGACGCGCTGCGGAGCGTGGCCGCCCGCTGGCAAAACGGCGGGGTCAGCCCGGCCGGGCTTGAAAGCCGACTCGATATTTTCCGCGAGGACGGGACAAAGAACGTGCCGGAAATGACGCTTTGGGCGGAATTCACCGGCCAAAGGCTGAAAACCGGCGACGACACGGGCATAACCTGCGCCGTGACGCAAATCTACGGCCACGGCGAGGACGCCCAAAGCGGCGCCATACTGCGGGGCGGTTATCCCGCGCGGGGCGACACGAGGGGCTGTGCCCTCAGCGATCAGGCGGCCTTTGATTTGTTCGGCGGCGTGAACGCCATGGGGCAGAGCCTTGAGTGGAACGGCTGTACATACACGGTTCAGGGCGTCTTTCAAAGCGGGCGGGCCGTCATGCTGGTACAGGCCGCTTCCGACAGCGAAGCCGTCATGACCAACATGCAGCTTCGCTTTACGGACGGCGGCAGCCGCCAACAGGCGGAAGAATTCCTCGCCCGCGCGGATCTCGGAAGCGGCTTGCTGCTTTTAGACATGCCCCTGATCGCGTGGGGGCTTAACACCGTCGCTTCCCTGCCCGCGCTGCTGATCGGCGGATGGGCGCTGGCCCGCCTGCTGGCCCGCGTGTGGCAAAGGCGCAGATATCCCCGCCTGCTTTTGACCGAGCTGCCCATGCTGCTGCCGCTGGCTGCCGGGGGTGTCTGGCTTTGTGTGAGCGATATAAAACTGCCCCCGTCGCTTATCCCAAGCGGGTGGTCCGACTTCGCGTTCTGGAGCGCGCTGCCAAAGGGCTGGCGGGACAGTCTCACCCAGTGGCTGCGTGTCCCGGCCGGCGGCGACATTGATTTGATTTTTGCCGCGCTCGGCATTTTCGTTTTGGTTTTTTTGACGTCGCTGCTGTTAACACTGACGCTGTCGCGCGTGAAAATACAAAAGTCCGCCCACGCCCTGATCGCCGCCGCGGGATGTATTGCCTGGATGTTCGCGATGGCGCTGTATTACCGCGGACTCAGGCTCAGTATGGCCATGTGGCTGCTGCCCTGCCTGTGGATATTTACTGATTTGGGGTTATATGCCTTTGGGAGAAAGGAGGCGCCGCCTGATGAAACCGCGCGGGAATCTGAACCGATCAGAACCGAAGCAGAAACTGAATAGACATTCTTTAACGCCGTGGCTCTTTTTAGCGCCCAGCCTGCTGTTTGTATCGGTTATGGTGCTGCTGCCGTTTGGCGACGCGGTGCGCAGATCTTTCTTTTCGGCCATGGGCAAGCAGTTTGTGGGATTCAAAAATTACATCGCTGTGTTCCGCAATGAGGTTTTTCAGCTTGCGGCGAAAAATACGGCCAAGTTTGCGCTGGTGTGCATACCGCTTCTGCTGCTTTTTTCCCTCGTCCTTGCGCTGCTGCTCAACGCCGTAAAGGACAGCAGGGGCTTTTATAAAACCAGCTTTTTAGTTCCGATAGCCGTACCCGTGGCGTCGATGGTGCTTCTGTGGCGCGTGGTGTTCCACGAAAACGGGCTGCTCAACATCGTGATCGGCTGGGTCGGGCTGAGTCCCGTTGACTGGCTGAACTCAGGCTCGGCGTTCGGCGTGCTGGTGTTCACCTATTTATGGAAAAATGTAGGCTACGACATGGTGCTGTGGCTGTCGGGGATCAGCTCCATCAATCCCGCGCTGTACGAGTCGGCGCAGATGGACGGCGCTGGCTGGTGGAAGCGTTTTACGCGTATCACGCTTCCCGGCCTGATGCCGACGCTGTTTACCGTCACGGTGCTTTCCCTGCTCAACTCTTTCAAGGTGTTCCGCGAGGCGTATCTGATTGCGGGCAGTTATCCCCACGACAGCATCTACATGCTCCAGCACCTGTTCAACAACTGGTTCGTGTCCCTCGACGTGGACAAAATGTGCGCGGGCGCGGTGCTGATGGCGATTGTTGTGTTCCTGCTGATTTTGCTTTTGCAAAAGGTGTGGGGGCAGGATAGTGGTCAGGGGTCAGGTGTCAGGAATAAGGAGATCCGGGGGATTCAGGAGAGGGGGGATCGGATATGAGGGCGAGGAAATGGCTGATCCTGTGTATCCTTACCTTCGTCGCGTTTTTCCTGCTAACGCCGCTGTGGCTGCTTGTGTCCGGCTCGCTGATGGGAGGTGCCGAGGCCGCGCAGAACTTCGCGCCCGTCCTTGAAAACGCCGAGGGAAGCGCCGTCTGGCCCCTTTTGCCAAAATATCCGACCTTGCAGCCGCTGGTGAAGCTTCTGCTCGACAGCCCCGAGTTTTTCAGGATGTTCTGGAACTCATGCCTACAGGTGTTCCCGCTGGTGGCCGGGCAGATATTCATCGGTGCGCCCGCGGCGTGGGCCTTTGCCCGCTATGATTTCAGGGGGAAGAAAGCGCTGCTGCTTTTGTACATCGTGCTGATGCTCATGCCGTTTCAGGTGACCATGGTGTCAAGCTACCTTGTTCTCAGCCGCCTGAGCCTGATGGACACTGTGTGGGCCATCATCCTGCCGGGCGCGGCAAGCACTTTCCCGGTGTTTATCATGACGCGTTTTTTCGCGGCGATACCCGCGTCTCTGACCGAGGCCGCCGCCCTCGACGGCGCGAGCCCTTTCAGGGTTTTCCTGCGGGTGGGTCTGCCCATGGGGGCGCCGGGCATCCTCTCCGCCGTTGTGCTGGGCTTTTTTGAATACTGGAACGCGCTGGAGGTTCCGCTGACCTTTCTCAAGGATCCGACGAACTGGCCGCTGTCTCTTTACCTGCCAAGCATTTCGGCGGACAATCTGGGAATCTCGCTTGCGGCAAGCGTTGTCATGCTCGTACCCGCGCTGCTCATTTTCCTGTTCGGGCAGAAATATCTGGAGCAGGGCATCTGCGCGGCTGGGCTGAAAGAGAATTGAGAATTAAAGGATATATAGTCAAGTACAAATTATTCCCTTACAAAGGATGAATATCATCATGCCGAACCAAAACATCGTCATCGACAAAGCGAATAAATATTATCCCGGCGGGGTGCACGCCGTGAACAATATGTCCATGGAGATTTCCGAGGGCGAGTTCGTCGTGTTCGTGGGGCCGTCCGGCTGCGGAAAAACCACGCTGCTGCGCATGATCGCCGGACTGGAGGACATCCACGGCGGAACCATCAGCATGGGCGGGCGCGTGCTCAACGACGTCGCGCCCAAGGACCGCGACATGGCCATGGTGTTTCAAAATTACGCGCTTTACCCCAACATGAAGGTATATGACAACATCGCTTTTCCACTGAAAATGCGCAAAGCGAAAAAAGTGGAGATCGACGCCGCAGTGCGCGAGGTAGCCCGCAAGCTTGATCTGGAGCAGCTTTTAGAGCGGCGTCCCGGCGCGCTCTCCGGCGGGCAGCGGCAGCGCGTGGCCTTGGCCCGCGCGATGGTCCGCAAGCCCAAGCTGTTTTTGATGGACGAACCGCTGTCGAACCTCGACGCGAAGCTGCGCGTGCAGATGCGCAGGGAGATCGTCGGCCTGCAAAGCGAGCTTGGCGTGACGACGATCTATGTCACCCACGACCAGACCGAGGCCATGACGATGGGCGACCGCATCGCCGTGATGCGCGACGGCGTGCTGCAGCAGTTCGATACCCCGGAGGTCATTTACGACCGTCCGGCGAACTTGTTTACCGCGGGATTCATCGGCTCGCCGCCCATGAACGTCTGGCCGTTGGGCGAGGGCTTCCCCCTGCCGCCCGGCATGACGCCGCCGGACAGGGCCACGCATGCCGGCATCCGCCCGGAATTCATCGTGCCCGCCGATGAGCCTGACCGTCAGGCTGTTCAAATGCGGGTTCGCGGCGTGGAGCGCACGGGGCGCGAAACCCTTGTGTTTTTGGAGCGCGAGGGCTTGCCCGATCTGGCCATGGCGGCGGGCAGTGATTTTGATGCGCGTCCGGGAGATTCAATGCGCGTGCGCCTGCGGACGGAAGCGCTGAGATTTATGTAAAACGGTAAATAAAACAGACCTCCCGGAAGCAATTTCTCAGGAGGTCTGTTCTGTTGTCTGTTTTTGTAAAATCAAGTCATCCACGTATTCGCGTTAAAAATCTGCCATCCGCACAAAAACAGCACATCCGCGCCCGGCGAAAACGTGACATATTGCGGCAAAATGCGTGCGTTGATATAGCGAAGATCAATCAGCGTCACGCGGCGGTAGTTCGGCAGCAGCAGCGGCGCGATGCTCGAGCCGAAAGAATCGCGGAAAACATACAGCTCCCGGTCGGTTTCGGCATTTGGGTTTTCGAGGATGACCAATGCCTGCGCCCCGTCCAAAAAGACGTCATACGGGTCGCGCCCCGTGACCTTGCCGCTGTGATATACCGGCCCGGACACGAATTCTCCGGACTTCGCGTCGAAATACCGCGCGGCGGCGCCGTCGGTCACCCCGTCCGTGAGGATCGTCATTTCGTCCGGCTTCAGCGGCAGGGCCAGCTGCCCGGCATAGACCCCGTGAAACGCTCCCAGGCCCTGGGTTGTGAAATCCCAGCGCGGCGTAAAGCCCATTCTATCGCCGAGGGCTTCGACAACAGGCCGCAGCTTTGCCTGATCCCAGTGCAGATCCGTGCGGTAGTAGCTGCCCAGCGAAAGCGCGGGAACAAGGTCGATTTCTGTCAGCTCATCTAAAATCGGCGCGGCAACCTCGCGCAACCGGGCGGGGTCAAGCCCCGGGAAATCGCGCCGCGCGTAGATGCTTTTGTCAGGAATGATAGCGTAATACACCTGCTGATCAGGGTAATTCGCCGCTAGCTTGGCGATCATTTCCGCGCAGCGCAGGGCGGCGGTTTCGTTCAGCGGCTCAAACTTACCCGCGTGCCCCTGGTCGAGATACAGCCCGTCCTTGTCGGTTTGCCGCAGCAAATACAGCGCCGTAAATGCCCGCAGCCGGCGAAACGAGTCGCGCAGCGGGAATTTATCGGCCGCGTAGTTTTCAAAATTGCGCATCCAGCTGCCGTCGCGCAGATCGCTGAACGCGGGCGGCGCGGCGGGTTTGCGGCGTTCGCTTTGCAAAACCTCAGGCGAGGGCAGCAGCGCAAGCGCGAACAGCCCCGCACCTGAGGCGAAGCCGAAAAGCAGAGTAACAAGCAGCGCGTGAATTTTTTTCAAAGCGGCCACCTCGGTTAATATAACGGTCTAAAATCTGAAATAAATAAACGGGTTGAACGAGCCGTCTACCAGTCCGGCGGTAACTAAAGCCAACAGGATGGCTATGCCAAAAAGCGTGAACGCCGTAAAGGCACGCGGCGCGGAGTCCCGGCATTTTTTCGCGAGCCTGGCGGGTACGGGAGTCGCGCCTACAATTCCGATCAGCAGCGGCAGCGCGTAACTGCGCAGGTAGTAAAGCGCTTCGCGGTTCACACCGCCCGCGAAGCCGAACAGCGCGAGATATGTTTTCCCTGCGCCGGACAGGCTCACGCAGTCGAACAGCACGAAGCCCAGCCCGACCATGATCAGCCCGTAGGTGTGCTGCAAAGCTTTCGGCCAGCGCTCCTGACGCCCGCGCAACGCGAATTTTTCAAACAGGAGCAGAAGCCCGTAATACAGCCCCCAGAGCATGAAGTTCCAGTTTGCGCCGTGCCAGAAGCCGGTCAACCCCCATACAACCATGATATTCAGGCAATACCGCAGGGGCCTCACGCGGTTGCCGCCCATGGGAATGTACACATAGTCGCGGAACCAGCTTCCCAGCGTCATGTGCCAGCGCCGCCAGAATTCGGCTACGCTGCGGGTGGTATAGGGATAATTGAAGTTTTCGGGGAAATGCAGGCCGAGCATCCGCCCCATGCCGATAGCCATGTCGCTGTAGCCCGAAAAATCGAAGTAGATGTGAAGCGTGTACGCCAAAAGATATGTCCACGCCGCAAGCGCGCCCGGTTGGCCGCGGATCAGATCGACAAGCTGCCCCAATACGTTGGCCAGCAGGACCTTTTTGCCCATGCCGATCATGAAACGCTCAACGCCACGCGCGAAATCTTCCGTGCTGTGATTACGGAGGGTAAGCTCCTGCGCGACCATGGTGTAGCGCACGATCGGCCCGGCGACCAGCTGGGGGAAAAGCGTGATATAAGCCGCGAGCGTGATGAAATTGCGCTGCGCTTTGATGTTACCCCGTCGCAGGTCTATGGTATAACTCAGCACCTGAAACGTGTAAAAGCTGATTCCGACAGGCAAAGCCAGCCGCATGGGACTCAGGCGCAGGTTGATCAGCACGAAATCGGTGTACTTAAAAAACAGCAGCGCGCCGAGACTCACACAGCAGGACAGCGCGAACATGATTTCCCCGGCCCGTTTACCGCGCCATTTTTCGATGCCCAGCCCAAACAGATAGGCCGCTACGCACTGCACCAGCATGAGCAGGACATAGCGCGGCTCGCCCCACGCGTAAAACACGAGGCTCGCCGCCAGCAGCAAAACGTTGCGCAGGGAACAGGAGCCTTTCCGCATCGGCGTGATGAAATACAGCGCCAGCGTCAGCGGCAAAAAGCCGTACAGAAACGTTACGCTTGAAAACAGCATGATTAGACCTCCTTAGAAGCCGTATTCATAGCCGTTCGCTATTCATCTTCCGGCTAATTTTCCGCCATACTGCGTTGAATTTTTTTGAAATACGGGCGGTATTCCTGCAAAAATCCGCCTTGCCTGGCGAAAAATCAGCTCGGAAGATGAACGGCTCAGGCTATGAATACAGCTTCTTAGTTTCCAAGGATGTCTATTTAGAATACGATCAGGTCGTCAATATCAAGGCCGCCCTCAATATCTCCGCCGAAACCGCCTTCAATATCGCCGTCACCGCCGTCGTCAAAGGTATAAAACACGTTCGGGCTGCCGATGTTATCGCCGCTTAGGCTCCTGAACGCCTCGACAAGGGCATTAGTCGTGTCGGCTTTGCCCACGGCCAGCAGCACATAGCTGCCCGATTCCACGACGACCGACTGTTCCGGGAACACGCAAACCCACTTGTTGGAATTGAATCCGGCTGCGATGAGCTTTTTCACCTCGGCGGCCGCGGAAACGTCCTTGCACTTGACAAGCACATTGCTTTGCGCGAAAGTGGAGATGGCCGCCGCGACCTCATAGGCGGAGTCCGCGTATTCGGCGAACTGCGCCGCTGTCAGCCCAAGGGCGTATTCTGCCTTGTCGGCGGTGATTTCGTCGTCCATCGTCATGCCGAGGTCCACGCCGGGAGACTCTTTCAACTGGAGGAGGATCTCCTCCGCCGTGCCGGTGAGCGTGTCTTTCGCGCCTGACGCGCTGCAGGCGGCCAGGGCCAGCAGCATGACGGCCGCCATGGCAAGATAGATAAACTTTTTCATAACAAAACCTTTCCTTTCTAAAGTTATACTGTCCTATGCTTTCATTATACTACATGCGTCGATACTTGTAAATATGTTGTTTTTTTCCTTTTAACTATAGAATAATTCTCGCTTGACTGCCGCCGGCAGATTCTTTCGTCACAACGATCCGCCTGCCGATTTTTTCATCAAGCCCCGCGACGTGTGAAATAATACCGATCAGGCGGTTCGCCTGGGATATGCCCGTCAGCGCCTGTACAGCCTGCGACAGCTTTGTGTCGTCCAAAGAATCAAAGCCCTCGTCAACAAACATCGAGTCAAGCCGGATACCCCCGGCATTGCTCTGAATTTCATCGGATAAACCGAGAGCCAGCGACAGCGAAGCGATAAACGATTCGCCGCCCGAAAGGCTTCTCGCGTCGCGTTCCGAGCCGTTATAGTGGTCAACCACATTTAAGTCCAGCCCGCCCTGGCTTTGCTTTCCGGCGGAACCGCGCCGCTTCAGCTCAAACTGCATACCCGACATCTGTAACAGGCGGAGATTGGCCCGGGCGATGATCCTGTCGAAATAAGCGGCCTGGATATAGGTTTCGAGCTTGATCTTCTCTTTGCCGGAAATATCGCCGTTGGCGGTGTCCGACAGCTCTTTCATCCATTGGTAACGCAACTCGGTTTCAGACAGCTTTTTTGCCGTTTTTACAATATTGTCTAAAGCGATTTGATTCGCGGATCTTCGCGCGTCAATTTTACGGTTTTGTTCATGCAGACCGGTTTGCGCGCTTTCGGCGGCCTCCCTTTCCTTTTTCAGCGTCTCCAAATCAAGCGGCTTTCCGTCGGGAATCCCGGCTTTCAGCGTTTCGATTTCCTTTATTGTGCCTTGAGCGGCGGACTTTGCCGTATCAAAAGCGGTCTGCGCGGCGGTCAGGACATACTCGTATGCTTTTTGCTTCGCCTTGAGAGCGACGATTTCATTTTTCGCCTCCGTCTCACTTTTGAACGTAAGCTCTGCGGCTTGCCTGTCACGGCTTTCCGTGTCGGCGGCCACGGTCGCCGTTAAGAACGCAGCCCGTTCGCGGGCATTTGCCATATCACCGGCCGTCGCGGAAAGCTTTTGCTCCATGGCGGGTATTTCTTTGTTGAGCACTTCCTTACGGGCGACTTTCTTTTCCTGTTCCGCGAGCCGCGTTCCGGCCCGGGCAAGTTCACCGGCAGCCGCTGTCAGCGCGGCGGACAACGCGGCGGGTATCTCATCAAACGCCGTTTCGCCCAATGACGCGGCCGCCAGCGATTCAAGCTCTTTTTCTTTCGCTTCCGCCTGTCCTTTGAAAATGCTTGCCGCTTCGCTTGCGGTCTCCGCTTCTTTTTCGGCAGATTTCGCCTTTTTCTCCGCTTTTTCTAAGTCGCTTTTGGCAGGGGCGTTTGATGAAAGCACGGCGGGCGCCGGGTGCTCGGCCGACCCGCAAACGGGGCAGGGCACGCCGGGTTTCAGTTCAGCCGCCAGCACACCGGCCTGTTCGTCAAGATAGGCCTTGCGCAGCGATTCATACCCGGTCCTTAAAGCTTGCGACGCTTCGGACTTATTCCGATAATCCTCCCGCGCTTCTTTTAGCGTCTTTAACCGTTTATGATAGTCCGCGATGGAAGCTTGCAGAGAAAGGAGGCTTGTCTGCCGTGCCGTTAAAGCTGATTTCCGGCCGCGCAGGCTTTCGGCGATGGCGTCAGCGTTGCCCAATGACCGCCATTCTTCCTTTTCGGCGTCAAGGGCCATTTTGTATGCCTTATACTTTTCTTCCAGCCCGTCCGCCTTTTCTTTTTCAGCGTCACGCTTTTTCACGTTCGCTGTTATGGTATCAATCAGCGTCTGCAGCTGCTGATACTTAGGTAATGTGCCCTCAAGTCCGATAATCCGCTTTTTTACGGCTTCGTATTCCGGCTGTTTTACTTTTTCGCCGTCTAATTTTGTCAGCGCTTCATCCCGGGCGGCCTCTTCCCGCGGCAGCCGTTCTTCCGCTTTTTCAAGGGCGTCGCGGGACTTTTTGTCCTGCTCGGCTTTGCCGGCTTTCCGATTGATTTCACCGAGCTTTTCCGCAGCTTCAACAAGCAATCTCCCGTTCGCATGTAACGCGTCGGCGTCGGCCTCTATAAGCCCGGCAAGCCATTCAACGGTTTCACCGGCCGGGAGGGAACCCGCTTTCGCGGCGGCCAGCTTCACGCCGCCGTCGCCGTCACTGTCGTCCAAGTGAACGCCGTTCAGCCAATATTCGTAATACTGCCGCTGTTCTCTCATCTCAGCCAGCAGCTTATTGACGTCGGCTTTAACCGCGTCCTGGAACTTCTTATACGCGTCCGTATAGAAAATCCTGCGGAATATTTCTATTCTGTCCTCGGTTTTGGCGTGAAGGACTTTTCTGAATTCCCCCTGCGCGATCATCGCTATTTGCACGAACTGCTCCCGGTTAACGCCGAGTATATCCTCCATCGCGGCGTTTACGTCCTTGAGCTTTGACACGACACGGCCATCGGGCAGATATAGCTCCGCGTCGGCGGCTTTAGCGGTTGTGCCCTCGCCCCTTTGCTTTTGGCGGTCATAGGCCGGGCTGCGCTTTACCGTATATGTTTTATCGTGGTATAGAAAGGTGAATTCGACGTAGGTTTCCGTTTCGGGCAAGGCATATTTGCTCCTGAGCATAACAGGCTCCCTGATATCGCCGCTGGCCTCCCCGTAAAGGGCAAACGTGATGGCGTCGAATATCGTGGTCTTTCCGGCGCCGGTGTCCCCGGTGATGAGGTAAAGGCCCTCTGTCCCAAGGTCCCGAAAAGGCAGATCGCACTTGCCCGCGTAACAGCCGAAAGCTGACATGGTAAGATGTAGAGGTGTCAAAACTTCGCCTCCCATATGGCCGCAAACAGATCACGGACATATTCTTCCTGCCGCCCGTTCATCGGCTGCCCGTTCTGAGCGGCGAACAGCTCGCCGAACAGCTCCGGCGGCGACTTCTTATCCAGGTCAGACGTGATTTCAAAGGCCGCTCCTGCCTGTGTTCGTTTATTGTCGTACCTGAAGCTGATAATGTTTTTATAGACATTCCGCAGCTTCGCCAAAGCGTCCGGCTCGTCATGCTCATCGGTCAGAACGATGTGGATATAGTCTTTTTCGGTGTCGATCCCGCGGTAGAAGCCGCGGTCCATAAGTTCGTCGTAAGTTCCGCGGACCTCCCGCATTTCGCGGCACGGGATGAGCGGAAGCTCTGATATTTTGATGTCGCCTTTACCGCCCATTTCAACGACAGTGACGGATTTCCGCTGATTGATCTCAGAAAACGAGTATTTCAAAGGCGTGCCGCAGTAGCGCATCGTTTCGCGGCCAATGTGCTGCGGCCGGTGGATGTGCCCCAGGGCGACATAGTCGAAAGCATCGAACAGCGAGCCGTCAACATTTTCCGAACCGCCGACAGATATTTCCTCCGAACCCTCGCTGATTTCAGCGCCCGTTACAAACTGGTGAACGATTAAAATATTTCTTGACGCGGCGTCAAGCTCAATGTTGCTTAACGCGGCGGACACGGCGGCCGAGTATGTATCAACCGTTATTTCGGGAAAGAAATTCCGCACCAGCGGCGGCTTCAAATACGGCATCATCCAAATATGGATACCGCCGAATTCGTCACTGAGCGTTATCGGCTCCATCCTGCCGTCATATGACCGCGCGATATGCACATTACTGCGCTTCAGCAGGTCGGCCCCGAACGCGACGCGTTCCACGCTGTCATGGTTGCCGGAGATCATAAAGACGGCAATATCCAGCTCGTTAAGCCAAACCAAAAACCTGTCCAGCAGCTGCACCGCCTCGACTGTGGGCATAGACTTGTCATAGACATCGCCCGCGATCAGGATGGCACCGGGCCTGTTTTCCTTAGCCAGCGCGGCGATCTTTCCCAGAATGTCAGACTGATTGTCAATCATCGAAAATTCGTTGACGCGCTTGCCGAGATGCAAATCGGATATATGGAAAAATTTCATGGCAAATCCTTTATTATAAACAAACCTTTTACATATTAGGGCGTGTTTGAAAAATCCCCGTGTGCAGATTTTTGAGCGATTTTTTCGCCGCACAAGGTAAAATTTTGAAGGAATACGCCCGTATTTCAAGAAATTTTAACGCGGTGCGACGGAAA
>WRED01000042.1 GCA_009779495.1 Oscillospiraceae bacterium
ATGGTGGAGATAAGCGGGATCGAACCGCTGACCTCTTGAATGCCATTCAAGCGCTCTCCCAGCTGAGCTATACCCCCAAATACTGGAAAAGTACCTTTTTTATTCAGTTTTCAAATTTCCCTCAGCAGGGGTATTATCCTCGGACAACTCGCGCTCCCAACTGAGCTATACCCCCATAACAATAAATATTATATCGCAAATCGCGAAAATGTCAAGAAAAATTTTTATATATATGCTTGTCACGTATGCCGCGCCCCGAAAAACACGGCATACGTCTCTCACAAATAAAAATCATTTCTTCTTTTTGCCAAAGAACCCGCCCTTTTTGTCGTCCCTGTCCTCGTCCTGTTCTGTAAAGCCGCTCCCGACGCCAAGCTCTTGCCCCAGCTCCCTGATAAGCTCCCGCTGGCGTTCGTCAAGCTTTTTCGGCACATCGACGGCAATGCGCACAAGCTGGTTGCCCTTACCGCGCCCGTTCAGATTCTGTATGCCCTTGCCCTTGAGCATGAATACCTCTCCCGGCTGCGTTCCGGCAGGCAGAGTCCAGCTGACCTTGCCGTCCAACGTCGGTACCATCAGCGTATCGCCCAAGGCGGCCTGCGCGAAGCTCACCGTGACGTCGCACCAGACGTCGTAGCCGTCGCGCTCAAAAAATGGATGCGGCCGCACGAACACCGCCACGTGCAGATCGCCCGGCAAACCGCCGTTCAGCCCCTTGTGCCCCTCGCCCCTGATGTTGATGGCCTGGCGGTCGTCGATTCCGGCAGGGACGCTGACGTTTATTTGAACCTGCCTTGACACGCGTCCGCCGCCCCGGCATTTTGGGCATGGAGTTTCGATGATCTTGCCCTTGCCCGCGCATTTCGGACACGCTTTTTGTGTGGAAATCACGCCGAAAGGCGTCCGTTGCTGGGACATGACCTGACCTCTGCCGCCGCATTCGGGACACGTTTTCGCCGACGTGCCGCCCTGCGCGCCGCTTCCGCCGCACTCGCCGCAGACCTCAATACGCCTTGTCTCGATAACGCGGGAGCACCCCTTGGCCGCCTCCTCAAAGGATATGTTGACGCGCTCGTTGAGATCGTCACCGCGCCGGGGAGCGTTGGGATTCTGCTGCCGTCCGCCGCCGAAACCGCCGAAGCCGCCGCCGAAGAAGCTGCCGAGTATGTCGCTTAAATCGAAGTCCATTCCGCCCGCGAAGCCGCCGCCCGGGCCGCCCGGGCCGTAATTGGGATCGACGCCCGCGTGACCGAGCTGGTCGTAGCGGGCCTTTTTCGTCTCGTCGGACAGCACCTCATAGGCCTCGTTCGCCTCCTTGAACTTCGCCTCGGCTTCCTTGCTGCCGGGGTTTAAGTCAGGGTGGAACTCCTTGGCCTTTTTGCGGTAGGCTTTTTTGATTTCGTCGTCGCTTGCGGATTTATCGACGCCGAGGACTTCATAGTAATCTCGTTTGTTGGGCAAGTAAATCTGCTCCTTTATTTAACGCATGGTGTGAGGTGGGGTAATAAGCATTATGTAATATTGTCATCCAGCCTATTTTTTGTGTTTTCAATATATTTCTGGGTTTTTATGGTCTTTGGATGCTCTTTGCCCAGCGCCTTTTCACGGATGTCTAAAGCTTTCTGATACCATTCCAACGCTTTGGGGTAATCGCCTTGATTGTTATATACACTCGCCATATTGTTATAGGTCATGGCGGTGTCAGGATGCTCTTTGCCCAGCGCCTTTTCATAGATGTCTAAAGCTTTCTGATACCATTCCAACGCTTTGGGGTAATCTCCTTGACTATAATACACACCCGCCATGTTGTTATAGGTTTGGGCGGTGTCAGGATGCTCTTTGCCCAGCGCCTTTTCCCTGATGTCTAACGCTTTCTGATACCATTCCAACGCCTTGGGGTAATCGCCTTGATTTTTATACACACTCGCCATGTTGTTATAGGTTGAGGCGGTGTTAGGATGCTCTTTGCCCAGCGCCTTTTCACAGATGTCTAACGCTTTCTGATGCCATTCCAACGCTTTGGGGTAATCGCCTTGATCGTCATATACATTCGCCATATTGTTATAGGTTGAGGCGGTGTCAGGATGCTCTTTGCCCAGCGCCTTTTCATGGATGTCTAGAGCTTTCTGATACCATTCCAACGCTTTGGGGTAATCGCCTTGACCATAATATACACCCGCCATGTTGTTATAGGTTTTGGCGGTGTCAGGATGCTCTTTGCCCAGCGCCTTTTCACGGATGACCAAAGCTTTCTGATGCCATTCCAACGCTTTGGGGTAATCTCCTTGACTATAATACACAATCGCCATGTTGTTATAGGTTGAGGCGGTGTCAGGATGCTCTTTGCCCAGCGCCTTTTCACGGATGACCAAAGCTTTCTGATGCCATTCCAACGCCTGGGGGTAATCGCCTTGATTTTTATATGCACTCGCCATGTTATGATATATGGCGGCTATTTCAACACTGTTTTCTCCAAACAACGTTTGCCCCAGCGCAAGGGCTTCTTCAAATAATTTTATGGCTTCATCATACTTAAAGTCCAGAGATTTCTTTTCTGCTTTTCTGAAAAGTTCATCGTACTTTTCTTGATCCGGCCCGCTCTCAAAAGAAAACCATTCCAAAAAGCCGGGAAAGTCAGGAAACACTGTTTTTTTGCAAATCCCCACCAGAGAGAGCTGATCTAAAACCTCTTTTTTGGCATCGTTTGGAACAACAATTGTCATGTGCTTCCGCTTGTCTATCGTCCCGCTTGTGCTGAACAACAGAACGCTTTGCTGGCTTAAAATCCGTCGGTTAATATTCGGCGGATCAAATACATTGACGGCGTTTGACTGCATAAATAATTCTTCAATCTCCTTATCACTGTCAACCGGGATCAAGTCGTTTATTATGCCGCTGTTTTCTATGCAGTACACCGCGCCGTCTTCGCTGTCTTCCGATATACAGGCGAACCAGAGGGATATCAAAGGATTAACGGTATAATCAATCAACCCGGTTTTGGCTCCGTTATGCTGTAAATAGGCAAGCAAGGCGATGCCTGTATATTTATCTGTAGCATGGTCAATGTCATGTAGGTTCTTCACTTCCCTGATTAGCTTCAAATGATAATCCTGCAACATTTTTTGCGTGGGTTTTTCTGTGTTTTTCTTCAACACACGATAGGCCGACGACTCAATTCCCCAGGACTTGTCAGCCTGTCCGCGATATATAATTCTTCTGTACATTTTGTTGATTGCGGTAATCGCGTTGATATAATCAGACAGCGATGAAACGGTCATCTCCGATGTAGGAGCCGTTCTTAATAGACTTTCGTAATAATATACGTCCTTTCCCATAGCTTCCCCCTCTAAATAATTCAGCCGTAAATGACAGGGGACGACGGCCGCCGTCCCCTGTACCACGTCTAAAGCCTATTCTTCGGGCACATCCGTATAATCCGCTTCCGTGTAACCCTCGTAGCCGCCGCCTTGCGCGCCATCCATATCCGGTGCGCCCTGCGCCCCGGCCGTCTCCTGCGCAGCCTTATAAAGCTTCTCCGACACCTTATAAAACGCCTGCGTCAGCTCCTCCTGCCGTGACTTGATGAGGTTGATATCCTCGCCCTTAAGCGCCTCTTTAAGCGCGTCAATCTTCTCATTGATCTCTGTCTTTTCATCGTCGGAGAACTTGTCGCCCTCCTCGCTGAGAAGCTTCTCACACTGGTACACCATCTGGTCGGCGGTGTTGCGCTGGTCGACCTCCTCGCGGCGCTGTTTGTCCTCCTGCGCGAACTGCTCGGCCTCGCGGACGGCTTTCTCGATATCGTCCTTGGACATATTCGTGGACGATGTGATGGAGATGGACTGCTCCTTGCTCGTCCCCAAATCCTTGGCCGATACGTGGACGATGCCGTTGGCGTCGATGTCGAACGTGACCTCGATCTGCGGCACGCCTCTGCGGGCGGGCATGATGCCGTCGAGGTGGAACACACCCAAGGTCTTGTTATCGCGGGCGAATTCGCGCTCGCCCTGGAGCACGTGCACCTCGACCGACGGCTGATTGTCCGCCGCCGTGGAGAATATCTGGCTCTTTTTGACGGGGATGGTCGTATTGCGCTCGATGATGCGCGTGTTGACGCCGCCCATCGTCTCTATCCCAAGCGACAGCGGAGTGACGTCCAGCAGCAGAAGCCCCTTGACCTCGCCGCCCAAAACGCCGGCCTGCAAAGCCGCGCCCATGGCGACGCACTCGTCGGGATTGATGCCCTTGAACGGCTCCTTGCCGGTGAACTTCTGCACAGCCTCCTGCACGGCCGGAATCCTCGACGAGCCGCCGACCATCAGCACCTTGTCGATTTCCGAGACCTTGAGCCCGCTGTCGGCCATTGCCTGACGCACGGGTCCCATCGTCGCTTCCACAAGATCGTGGGTCAGCTCGTTGAACTTCGCGCGGGTGAGCGTCATTTCAAGATGCTTCGGGCCTGAGGCGTCTGCCGTGATGAAAGGCAGGCTGATAGCCGAGGACGTCACTCCCGACAGCTCGACTTTCGCTTTTTCGGCGGCTTCTTTCAGGCGCTGCATGGCCATCTTGTCGCCGCGCAGGTCGATCACATTCTCCTTTTTGAACTCGTTTGCCAGCCAGTCGATCACGCGCTGGTCGAAGTCGTCGCCGCCCAGGCGGTTGTTGCCGGCGGTGGCTAAAACCTCCTGCACGCCGTCGCCCATTTCGATGATCGAAACGTCAAAGGTGCCGCCGCCCAGGTCAAACACCATGACCTTCTGGTCCGATTCCTTGTCGATCCCGTAGGCAAGCGCGGCGGCCGTCGGCTCGTTGATGATACGCTTGACCTCAAGCCCGGCGATCCTGCCCGCATCCTTGGTGGCCTGGCGCTGCGCGTCGGTAAAGTACGCCGGGACGGTGATGACCGCCTCGGTGACCTTTTCGCCCAGATACGCTTCGGCGTCAAGCTTGAGCTTTTGCAGGATCATGGCGGATATCTCCTGCGGCGTAAACTTTTTATTGTCGATTTTAACGTTATAATCGGTACCCATCTGCCTTTTGATAGAAGAGATGGTGCGGTCCGGGTTGGTGATAGCCTGACGCTTCGCCACCTGGCCGACCATGCGCTCGCCCGTTTTGCTGAACGCCACAACCGACGGGGTCGTCCTCGCGCCCTCCGCGTTGGTGATGACTGCGGCCTCTCCGCCCTCAATGACGGAAACGCATGAATTTGTTGTGCCGAGGTCTATTCCGATTACCTTTGACATACATTTTTCCTCCCAATTTAGATGTTAGATTTTAGACGGTAGACTTTAGATGTGATTTATTCTATGCTGTGCGCTGAAATTTAACTTGCAATTTAATTCGCTACCTGAACCACCGCGTGCCGTATAACTCTGCCGCCCAGCTTGTATCCCTTGCTGAACACGGCGGCTACGGCGCTTTCGCCCAGGCTGTCGTCCTGTATATGCATGACGGCGTTGTGGAGGTTCGGGTCGAACGCGTCTCCCGGTTCGCCGAACTCAGCCGCGCCAAGCTTTTTGAGCGTCTCATAAAACTGGCTTCCGATCATCCCGACGCCTTTTTTGTACTCCTCGACGTTATCAGTGTTGTTATCAAGCGCGCGGTCCAGGTTGTCGATCACCGGCAGAAATTCCGTGATAACCGAAATCTTTGACGACGCGAACAGCTCCTCTTTCTCTTTCTGCGACCGTTTGCGGAAGTTGTCATACTCGGCGGCCAGGCGCAAAAGGCGGTCGTTTGCCTCGGTAAGCTGCCGCTCCAGCATCTCTTCGGCGGACTCCTCAACAGATTCCTCAAGCTCCGTTTCCGGCTCCTGTTCTTCCAAAACTTCTTTTTTCTCAATATCTTCCATACACGAACATCCTTTCCGAAAGAAGTAAAATTCTCAATTCTCAATTGGAATGGCGGCGCTATTCCAGCGCGCTCGTCAGTATCCGCCCGACCAGGTCCGTCAGATATTTCACGCTGGGAATCAGCTTCGCGTAGTCGAGCCTTGTGGGACCTATGACCCCGATCGAGCCGCCCTCCTGATCGTTGACGCTGTAGTTCGCTAAAATAACGCTGCTCTGGTGCAACTGCTTATACTGGTTTTCCTTGCCGATAAACAGCTTGACACTGCCCTTGCTCCGCGCCGTCAGCATGCTGAACAGCGGCTCGCCCCTGCGCAGGAATTCCATCAACTCATAGGCGTTTTCCTCAAGCTCGCGGTAACTCAGCAGATTTTGCTGCCCCTCCAGCCTGACGTCACACAGCGACGCTTCCCGCGCCAGCTCCGCGGCTCCCGCCATCAGCGGCAGCATCGCGAAAGCGTTTTCGCCCGCCGACGCGGCTAAGGTCTGCATGGTCGATATGTTGACGTCGCACAGGGGACGCCCGACCAGCATGGAGGCCGTCACGTTATAGAAGCTTTCCAAAAGCGCGGGCGTGATCTCGCTGTCGAGCCGGCAGATCTTGCTTTTCAGAACGCCCGTGGAGGTCAGCAGCACAAGCATTGCCGTGCGGAGTCCCACCGCGACCGTCTCAACGCGCCTGATCACCGCCGTTTCGCCCGGGGACGTCGCGGAGACGGCGGCGCAGTTCGTAAGGCCCGCCAGGACCTCGCCCGCTTTCGCCAAAAGGCGTTCGGGGTCGTCGCTCGCCCCGGACACGGCGCGTTCGATCTTTCGCCTGATCGCCTCATCCAGCGCCTGCTGTCCCATTAGGTGATCGACATAATACCGATAGCCCGCGTGGGAGGGTATCCGCCCGGCGGAGGTGTGCGGCTGTTCGAGCAGGCCCAGGGCAGACAACTCGGCCATTTCGTTTCGCACTGTGGCCGATGACAGCGGCAGCGGCAGCGTTTCCAGCAGGCTTTTAGAGCCCACCGGCTCGCCCGTGCGGATGTATTGCTCGACTATGGCCGCCAGTATGGCTTTTCTTCGCTGCGTCAGTTCCACGATCATCACCGCTTCCCCTGAATGTTTAGCACTCATTCAAGGCGAGTGCTAAGTCTGCTAATATAATAGCGCGGGAAACTTGATTTGTCAATATTTTAAATGTAAATAAATGATGAATCTTTAATTTATACTATTTTTTGTCTAAGAAATGTACGAAAAATCAAGCAAAGGCTTGCGTATATGGGCTTTGCGAAGATTTTTTGTATACATTTCTAACGAAAAACAGTATTAACATGCGCCATACGCCCCTACTCGGAAAATACTTTCTCAAAAATCACAGACGCGATATCCTCCGCGCCGCCGTCCACAAGCAAATCAAAGTCCCGTATCCGTCTGTCTTCTGTACCCGCCCAGACCGTCATGACGCTGTCGCTTGTGACGATCCTGCGAAGCGTATCCAGCTCGTCCGCCAAAAGTTCGTTCGCGGTAACGATGAGGATGTTGCCCGCGTCCAGCATGACGTTTGAAAGCTCGCCCAGCCGCCGTATATGCTCGCGCCGTTCCTCAGCCCTGCCCATGGAATCGGCTGACTTGATATCGGCGTCCACGCCGTACAGCAAATTGCCGATGCCTAAATAATACGCTATCTTTCCGCTGTCAAGCAGCATTTTTTCAAGCTTCCTCGCGGCGGACTTTTTGTCCGTTTCCGCTTCGCCCGTTATGACGACGAGCTGCGCTTTCTGCCCGTAATACCGCTCGCGTTGCGCCGCCGTGACGCCGCTCTTGATCCATTTTATATCGCGGCGCAGAAGCTTTTCGCCCATATCGCTTTCGTCCGCCGCACCGGTGATGATGCCGCCGCCGGCGATCTCATAGCCGTCAACCAGCACGAAGCGGCCCGTTTCCGCGAGCCTGTCGGCCGGGTCAAAGGCAATCGGGCGGTCAAGGCGCAGTACGCACCCGGCGACCTCGTGGCGGTGAACGCGGTCCCGCGCGAGGTTCTCCAGCGTCGCGGCGTTCAGAACGCCCGTGACAGATTCAAGGCGGCAACCGGCCTGTGCCGTGCCGATCTTGATTTTATACCGCTTTTCCGGCTCAAAGGGCTGTTTCCCAAGCCAGAAAACGGATGCTTTCAGCTTACCCGCCGTCAAAGGCATACCGTGCCCCGGCATATCATTCCCGGACTTGCCGTGCTTTATGACGCAGGCCAGCTCGCCGCGCCTGATATATATCTGCTCGGTCACGCAAAAGCCCGCGGCGTAACCGGCTGTCACGCGGGTTTTCGGCGGCTCGTTGAAAGCTTCTATAGATTTGACGAAAGTCTTTTTGCCCGACGGCAGGAACATCACCTCGTCGCCGGCAGAAATCGCGCCCGACGAAACAGTCCCCGCGACGATGCGGCGGCTGTCGCCCTGAGCGGTGAATTTATAGACGTCCTGCACCCACATGCGAAATGGCAGACCGTCCGGCGGCGCGGTTTCGGTGAAAGCGTCAAGCGCCTCCAGTACGGTTGGACCGTCATACCAGCTCAGTTCGTCGCTTTTTACGGCGATGTTGTACCCCTTGGCCGCCGACACCGGGATGAAACGGGCGGGCCGCACGCCGATTTGCTCCAAAAACGCGCCGTATTCCGCGGTGACAGCTTTAAAGACGGACTCGCGCTCACGCCCGTCGATCAGATCCAGCTTGTTGATCAGCACGGCGATCTGCTTTATCCCGAGCATGGACAGCATATATCCGTGGCGGCGCGAATTCTCCCGTATGCCCTCGTGGGCGTCAATGACTAAAAGAGCCGCGTCCGCCCGCGCCGCGCCCGTGATCATGTTTTTCAAAAACTCGATGTGGCCCGGCGCGTCAATGATGATGTATTTGCGCAGGTCGGTCTTAAAAAAACACCGCGCCGCGTCGATGGTGATGCCCTGCTCGCGTTCGTCCTTGAGCGCGTCTAATAAAAAGGCATACTCGAAAGGCTTCGACGTGCGCCTGCACAGCTCCCGAACGCTTTCAAGCTTACCCTCGGGCAGTGAGCCGGTATCCGCCAGCAGCCGCCCGATCACCGTGCTTTTGCCGTGATCCACGTGCCCTACTATAACAACATTCATCTCTTTATCCATGTGTAGCTTATTCACTCTCCTAACACCTGATTCCTACATATATCCATCCTTGCGAAGTTCCTCCAGCCCGCCGCCGTCCTCCTTGTCCTGCTCGCGCCCCGAGCGTTCGGCTATGTTCGCGAATTTGCCCGTTTTCAACTCTTCGATGATTTCATCCAGATCGCGCGCGTCCGAATCCGCGGGGCTTGTGCACGGCCAGCACCCCAGCGAGCGGTAGCGTTTGCCGTCCCCCTGATTGAAGTACAGCGAAACCACGGGTACGTCCTCTTTGCGGATGTACTCCCACACGTCCAGCTCCGTCCAGTCAAGCAGGGGATGGACGCGGATATGCGTGCCGGGCGCGAAATCGGTCTTGTACTGTCCCCAGAATTCCGGCGGCTGGTCGCCCACGTCCCAGTCGTTATTTTTATCGCGCGGGGAAAAATAGCGCTCCTTGGAACGGCTGCCCTCCTCGTCGGCGCGTATGCCAGCGATCACGCCCGTATACGGCTCGGTATTTCTGTCGCGCTCATATTGCCCGGTTTCGTGGTTCATGCGCCAGCGGGGCCATTCGCCGGAAAGCGTGTTACGCAGCGCCTCCGTCTTGAGATTTTTGCAGCACTCGATCCGGCTCGCGTTCCCGTCGGGGAAAGTGAGCTTGTTTTCGAGCGCGTCCGCGTTCTCGCCGTATATCATGTCCAGCCGCCACTGCCGCGCGAGGTTGTCCCGGTATTCGATCATTTCGGGAATTTTGTAATGCGTGTCGATATGCACAAGGGGAAACGGCACGTGACCGAAAAATGCCTTGCGCGCCAAAGACAGCAGGACGGTCGAGTCCTTGCCGACGGACCAGAGCATACAGAGGTTTTTGAAGCGGTTGTATGCTTCACGCAGGATGTGGATGCTTTTGTTTTCGAGGTTTTCGAGGTGATTCAAGGGGCGCTCTCCTCTCCCTGTGTATGGAAGTTTATTCGCTTATTGCTGAACTTGAACTGCTTGCCGTCAAAGCTGACGTCCGCGATAACATCCGCGAAGTACTGAGGAAATGCAAAGTTTTCATATTTGAAACCGATGGCGATTTCCGCAGTAATACTGTGATCATCCTGAATATCAAAATGTACAATGTTACCGTAGACAATGCCTTCAAAAAAATTGGCGTCCTCATCAAAATCATTGTTGGCGGAATATTCTTTGCCGTCCATTATAAAGCTTACGGTTTTGCCGCCGTCCGCCAAAATGAACGGGAAGTTTTCATTTAAGAGCTTGTCGATTTCGCTCGGCGAACCATCCCCGAATTGACTTGAACCATCCTGGCTCAAAATCGCGTAATCTCGGTATTCTACAGGCGGCCACGAGTCCTTATGCTCTTCAATTTTAAGTATGTGCAAATCCATAAGCGACAACTCCGTTCCCGAAGCCCAGTAGAGTGTAACTGCAAGCTCCTTTTTGCCGTCGCCGTCGCAGTCAAAATAGGACATCTTGGGCAAAATCCCACGCGGGGTCAATCCCGGCCAGTCAAAATAGCACCCGTTATTTTTATGATACAAAACCATGCCGTGCGGGTTGATTCCGTAAAGATAGAAATCGTCGCCGGGCAAAGCGGCATATAACGGAAAGTTGGTTTTTTGTTCAGCAAGGCCGCCGTCTGTTATGCCACCCTCAAGCGTAATCCCGTACGGGTCGGTGACGGCGGGTTTATCGTCCGCGCTTTCGGTTGGCGTGTTTGCGCAGCCGCTGAATAATAGAAGCAAAGCCAACGCGGCAGGACAAATACGTCTTAAAAACCTCACTTCAAAGTCCCCTCAAATTTATTCTCAACCCTATTCAAAATATAAAACCCTTTATCATTCAGGCTGTTCTCCCGATTATACCGCATAACCGACCCGTCTCCCTGCCTGAACACGCCGCCCGCTTCCTCCACAACGCACTGCATGGCGGCGGTGTCCCACTCCATGGTGTGTCCCGCGCGGTAATAAACGTCGGCCTTCCCCACGGCGATCAGGCACCCCTTGAGCGACGACCCGGCCGAAATCTCCGTGCCGATCCTGTGCCTGTTGTGCTCCAGCAGCGCCATAGTCTCTGCGTCGCCGTGGGAACGGCTCGTCATGACCGTGAGCGCGTCCTTTTTGCCCGACACGCGTATACGGTTTTCCTCCGCGAAGCGGACAGGACCGTCTCCGTCCCGCACGTAAGCACCGAGTCCTTTCGCGGCGTAATACAGCTTGTCCGCCGCCGGGACGTACACAACGCCAAGCACACTCTTATTCCTGTACGCGAACGCGATGTTGACGGTGAATTCGCCGTTTCGTTGCACGAACTCTTTCGTGCCGTCCAGCGGATCGACAACAAAGCAACCGGGATTTTTGAGCCGCGCCGAATCGTCCTTTGACTCCTCGGACAAAACCGCGTACTGCGGGGAATGCTCTGAAAGAAAATCGCGGATGATTTTGTCGGACTCGAGGTCCGCCCGCGTCAAAGGCGACATGTCGTCTTTCTGCGTTACGGCAAAATCCCCGCCGTAAATCTCCATGATCCGCCGCCCTGCTGTCACAGCCGCTTCGCACAGGGAAACAGTCATGCCCTCCAGGGAATCAAGCATGTCAAGATAATCCAAAACATCGGCGGCGGCGGCTTCGGGCGCGCATTCGTCCGTGCGCAGAATCAAATCGGGGTCGGCGGGAGCCTCATAGGGCGAAGACACGCCGGTAAAACGCTCTATCTCGCCCCGGAGCGCTTTTTTGTAGAGGCCTTTTGTGTCGCGGTTTACACACGTGCTCAGACTTGCGTCCGCAAAAACCTCAACGAACGGGAGGTTCATCTCACGGCAGACAGCTTTCGCGTCCGCGCGGTCGTGTTCAAACGGGGAGATGGCGCTGACCAGAGCGACGGCGCCGCTGTCCGCAAACAGGGACGCCACGTGGGCGATACGGCGGATGTTCTCGCGGCGGTCGCCGTCGGAAAAGTCCAAGTCGCCGTTGAGGCCGAAGCGCAGGTTGTCGCCGTCGAGCAGATACGCCCGGCGGCCGTGTGAAAGCAGCTCGCGCTCAACAAGGGACGCGACGGTGGACTTGCCCGCCCCGGACAGTCCCGTGAACCACACGACAGCGCCCTTTTCGCCGAGCAGATCGAACCGCTCACGCGCTGTTATGCCCTTATGCCTGAAAATGTCGGAAGCTATGTCAATCGCTCCTTTTTACACTTTTGCAGCTTGCAAACTGAACTGCTGATATGATATAATCTATATAAAATAGATGATTGGAGTCAATTTATGCTGGTAACAGTAATCGGGCGCGGCCATTCGGGCACGCGCGCCATGTCGCAGACCTTAGCCAAAAGCGGCGTTTTCATGGGTGAGCCGCTGAACGATTCATGGGACCTGGTCCCGGCGGAAAGCATGTATGAGGCGTGCCGCGTGTTCGGGCGTTATGTCGCGTACACTGGCGGGCTGACCTGGGACTTCAGCAAGGCCCTTGCCGCCGAGCCTGACCCCGCTTTCACGCGGCTTATCGAGGACTACCTGTCGTCGGTTCTGAACAGCGGCGCGGAAAACCGCGGCTGGA
The DNA here is from genome assembly GCA_009779495.1 of Oscillospiraceae bacterium. Lineage (GTDB taxonomy): Bacteria > Bacillota > Clostridia > Oscillospirales > Acutalibacteraceae > UBA1425. Next base: position 12,532 of record WRED01000042.1, read on the forward strand.
AGATACCGGAGACGACGCTGTGCTATCCGTGGATACTGAAAATGTTCCCGGACGCGCATTACATCCATTGGGTGCGCGACCCGCGCGACTGCGTTTTAGGCGGCCACGTGACCGACGATTTAAGCGTTTTCGGCATTGAATATGAACGCACGGACGACATCCGCCGCCGCCGCGCCATCAGCTGGAAATATCAGCGCGAGCTGATGAAAGCGACGCCCGTGCCGCGAAAGCTGATACAGCTGCGCTTTGAGGACATGGTGTTTCAGCAGGACAAAACCCTCGCGCAATTGGAGGGCTTTTTAGGGATCCCCATGGCAAAAATCAAGATGTGCCCGGACTCTGTTGGACGGTACAAAACGGACACAGGGACGCATATGTTTGACTTTTTTGAGTCGGATTTGATAGAGTGCGGGTATATGTGCTGATCATGAGGTGAATAACGGATAAACATGATAGATATGGGGTGAATTTCGCGTCATTGCGAGCGCGGAGAAACGTTAAGTAACAGCAATTTTGGAGCGCGAAGCAATCCAGCCGCAAATGGTTGAGAAGTCAGAAGTGGTCAGGCAACGCAATAAAGCTGCAGAACTGGATTGCTTCGCGCTCAAACCCTGTTATAAAAAGAACGTTTCTACGCGCTCGCAATGACGCCTAACTTTTACCTGCTTTCTGTTTTTCTAACCCGTGATTCGCATTTCGGGTTGCCAAATCTACGCTTCCAGAGTCCGAGTCCGCCGCGCAAGCTCCGCGTTCATCTCCTCCACCTGCTTTTTGCCGAGGTTATAGACAAACAGCAGCGAAACCGCCATGACGACAGCGCCCGCAAGCAGCAGCATAATCGCCATTGTGCGTATTTTTTCCGGCACGCCCGGATTTTGCGCCGCCTCCAGGCTTGACTGATATCCGACCCACGTCATGGTAAGCGGAACAATCGAGGCCCCGATGCCCTGCGCCATCTTGCGGAAGAGGGAATACATCGCGTACACGCTGCCCTCCTCCCGCGCGCCTGTTTTTAACTGCTGATAGTCGATACAGTCCGAAACCATCGCCCAGCAGGTCAGCATGAATACCGCGCCGCCCGCCTGCACCAGCATGGAGAACAGCGTCCACAGCCACGGGGAAGAGGGCTTCGACGGATCGAACGGGATCAACAGCATCAGTCCGGCGGCGGCGGCGCTGAACAGCATCGGGACGCCGGACGCCAGCTTCTTCCCGAACCGCTTGACCAGCCGGCCGACGACAGCCATCATGATCACCACGGGGAGGTACGCGAAAGACGCGACCGTCAGCAGCCGCGTGTCCTGAAAATAGCACTGGAACACCAGCTGATTCGTGTAGGTTGACGACGAGAAAAACACGATTGACGCGACAGAGGCCAGACTCAGTCCCAACAGCGGGCGGTTGGTCAAAAAGCCCCGCAGGGTTCTGATGTAATCGACTTTCTGCTCCTGTTCGGGAGGGGCCTGTACGCGCTCCGTCGTCATGCGCAGCATGGCCTTGAAGCTGACAAACGCGGCCAGCCCCATCACCAGGCCGATCCATATGAATCTGCCGCCCTGCAAGATGTTGTCCCTGTAAACCAGCAACGGCAGCAGCATCGAAACGGCGCCGCCGATGCCCGCGCCGATTGAGCGGAACGTGGACAGCGACTGGCGCTGATCGGGTACGGCGGTAATGGCCGCGCTGATGGCGCCGTAAGGCACGTTGACAAGGGTATAGAAAAAATCCCAGGACAGATACGCCGCCATGCAGACGGCGACTTTCGCCCAGTAGGGCGCGTTCGGCAGCGGTATGAACACCAGCGCGCCGGAGATCACCAGGCCGTAAGCGCCCCAGCGTATCCACGGCTTGAACTTGCTTTCTTTTCCGATTTTTACGTGATCCATCACGGTGCCCATAATGGGATCATTGACCGCGTCCCATATTTTCAGAATCAGAATGATGACCGCCCAGGTCTGTTCCGTCAGGCCGATGTACTGCGTGTAAAACGGAATAATGAAGCTGGAGATCAGCGAAAAACTCATGTTGCAGCCGAAATCGCCGAGCGCGTAGCCGATTTTATCCTGCATACCAAACGCGGGCGCTTTTTTTTCTGAACTCAGCGCGGAATTACTCATGCCGTGACCGCCTTTCTTTATGTGTGTTGAGGGAGGGACGACCTTTCGGGCCGCCGGGACGTCTAAGAGACCGTCCCCTACACCTTTAAGTAACGCAAGCTCTTTTCAAGACTCCGGTATGGCCTGACCGCGTAATCCAGCTCCACCACCGCGTCCGCGGCCCCGGACTTTTCCGCCTGACGCAAAATCGCGGGGAAATCAAGCGTTCCCGCGCCGATCGCCCTCATCAGCGGCAAGCCGAGCTTTTGGTAGTCCTTGAGATGTATCACGTCCGTGCGCCCGACGAGCTTTTCCAGGACTTTTTCCGGCTCGTATCCGCCGACCTTGATCCAGTAAACGTCGGGGGTGAAGCGCACATACGGCTCGGTGTTTTCAACGAGGTAATCGAACACGGTCTGGCCGCCCTCCGCCTTGAACTCGAAAGCGTGGTTGTGGTATGAGATTTTCAGGCCGTGCTTTTGCAGCTTAAGCCCGGTTTCGTTCAGCAAATCAGTGAACGCCGCTGCGCCTTGGGGGCCCTGCTGCCTGTACGGCGAGGGCATCATGCCGATGCCCACCGTGCCGCAGCCGAAAGTCAAAAACTCCTCCGCCAGACGGTCAAGGCCGTTTTGCACACGCTCAAACGGCGCGTGGACGAGGCATATGGGCAGAGCATACTTCTTGGACATGCCGCCTAAAAACTCCGCCGTAACGCCGGGCGAGTACAGCGCCTGTACGCACTGCGCGCCCATATCCCGCACGCGCCTGAACGCGTCCTCCGCGTGATCGGGCGACTTTAACAGGTACCTCAGCGTATACATTTGAACGCCGATACGAATTGACATGCTAATTCATTCCCTTCTCCCGTTCAATACGTTTATTCAGCTCCGACAAATACAGATCCTCGTCAATGGGCAGCGTCACCTCGCGGTCAAGCCAGCTTGACAGATACACGGCGTTTGACAGCATAAGCCCGTTTATGCCCTCCGCGCCCGGAGCGAGCAGCCTTTCGCCGAACAGCGCGGCGCGTGAAAAGTTGCGGAAAATGTTGATGTGCTGCGATACGATGAACAGCCGCCGTATGTTTGTCAGCGAGTCGGTTTTCAGCCTCACGGTCTTTTTCGGGATCAGCGGCATGAACTTTTCATTGACGCGGTTGAACTCCGTTTCTTTCGTTTTCAGCCGGTGGATCACCATTTTCTCTTTCAGAAGATTCTGCTCGATGACGATCTGGCCGCCGTCGCCGCTGATCTCAAGTCGGTTCGTACCTGGGTAATCGTGGGTTGACGTGACGAACACGCCGCTCGCGCCGTTTTCATATTCCGTGCAAAAAGTCACGTCATTTTCCACGGCAATGTCGCGGTTCACACCGACTTTCGCGTAGCCGCGCACTTTCGCCGGCATACCGCCCAGCCACTGGAAAAGATCCAGCTGATGCGGGCACTGGTTGATCAGCACGCCGCCGCCCTCGCCCGCCCATGTCCCGCGCCAGCCGCCCTGGTCGTAATACGCCTGCGGACGGTACCAGTTCGTGACGATCCAGTTTATGCGCTTGATCTGGCCCATACCGCCGCCGCCGATAAAATCCTTCGCCTTGAGGTAAAGGGGGTTTGAGCGCTGGTTGTACATGATTCCAAAGAGCAGCTCGGGCTTTGTCGCGGCGAACTCGTTCATCTCGCGGACGGCTTTGGTGTACACCCCGGCCGGCTTGTCTGTCAGTACGTGTTTGTTTTGACTCAGAGCCTCAATCGCGATTTCCGGGTGCAAGTAGTGCGGCGTGACGACAACGACCGCGTCAACCTCGGGACTCGCGATCAGCTGACGGTGATCCTCATACACCGTGACGCCCTTGAGATGCTTGTGTGCCCATTCCCTGCGCTCGGGTGAGATGTCGCAGACCGCGGTCAGCACGGCGTTTTTGTCCAGTCCCTTGTGAAGCTTGTTCGCGTAAATATGCCCCTGCTTGCCGATGCCTATGATCCCGTAGCGAAGCTTGTTTCCCCTCATTCAAACGTACCTCCAACCTCACTTAAAATGTTAACCAAATTTTCATGCTGCCATCGAAAGACGTCCGCCCGCGTGACTCTGTTCGCGAATGTGACGCCGTGGCGTTTGTCCGTATCGCGGCACGCCCGCGCGATGCCCGGACTGACAAAGGGCAGAATCCGCAACGGCCTGCGCATCAGCGCGTATTTTACGGTATGCGGCTCCAGCGTCAAAAAGCCGTCGAAGCCCCTGACTAAAAGATCGGCCAATATATCTTTTATGCGCCCCTGCCCCTCGCCCAAGGGAACCTCGAAGCCGTCCTGGCAGTCTTTCATGTGGTAGTAGGCGGTCGCGTCCCGGGTAAGCATATACGCGTCCCAGGGATCCGCGCCGATCTGGAGATAGTTGGACGCGTCATAGCAAAGGGCGAATTGCGGATTGTCAAGCGCATTAAAAAGCCGCATGACCCGATCCGGCGTATCGCCAAAGATTTTCTTCTCGTTTTCGTGCAGGAGAATGATATCGCGTCCGCGAATAACGTTTAGAAAACCGCGCAGCTTTTCTATGACCTGCGGGAACGCGGCGTCCTCGTCAAAGCCGGGCTTCATGTAAAAAGAGAATATACGTATGTAACGGCAGCCGGACGACCCGGCGATATCGCGCAGCGCGGACAGCTTTTTCAGCTGCGCCTGATACGCGGCTTCGTCGCCAAGCGAAATTTTACCTATCGGCGAGCCGATGGACGAAAGCGACGCGCCCGCCGCCGCAAGCCTTGGTCTGACAGACCCGCTGAACGATTCAGGGGTATAGTCGGCGATGTTTTTGCCATCGATCCCGCGCGGGCAGAGATAACGGACGTTCAACTCGTTCATAAGGGCGAGCTGGGCGTCAAGCTTTGAAGCGGCTTCGTCGAAAAAGCCTGAGATGCGGAACATGGGTATCCCCTCCGTTAAACACCTTGATAACGTAACGGAATTATTATAACAGCAAATAACGCGGGTGGCAAGGGGCAAATGAACAAACAATGAAAAACACCCGCCACATCTTTTGATGAAGCGGGTGTTATAGTCAAATTATTTGAAAATTTTCCCTAACCGCGTCTAAAATCTAGCGTCTACTAATACCATACCCACCCGAACAGCACGACCATAATAAGCCACTGCCACCAAAGATACTTGATCGTGACATTGAACGACGCCGTTTTTCCCTCAAGCGTCAGCGTGACAGGATATGTGCCTCTTCTGGCGCTTGACAGGTTGGGGCCGGAAACCGTCACGGAACTCAGGTCTGTGACCGGAACGCGGCTGCCGTCAGAGTATTCCTTGATCAGCACAAGCCCCGCCAGGTTGATTCCGCCGCCTTTGTACTTGTAGCGGTATTCCGTGACGTTCGGCGGATTGCTGATAATCAGCCGCTCCACAACATTCTCCTTAACGGTAACGGTAAACGTTGCGTTAAAGCCCTCATAGCCCACGGTTATCGTCTTAGTCCCCGCTGTGTTCAGCGTTTGCGGCGAAGCGGTAAAGCCCGTGGTCTTTGTCTCAGACGAACCGTCGCTATAGTTCACGGTGATGGACAGTCCGGCCGTATTCAGCGTCTCGCCGGCAAAATATACGGTCTTAGCCGGGTTTGTCTTAACCGCGATGGAGGTTATGACAGGTGCCGCGTCGCTGACCGTCACGTAAAACAGCTTCGAGTAGCCAAAGGAATCATCCTCGTAGCTCACCGAAACACTGTATCTCCCGGCAGCGGTGAAAGGATTGCTCGCGACCTCGCACCGGATGTCGCAGAGAGCCGTTACGTCCAGGCGCTCTCCCTCGCCGGGAAGCGCGCCGGCGGTATCGTATATGGCCATGACTGTCAGCCCGGTAAGCTCAAGGGATTCGCCGACCTGATACGTCATTTTCGCCGGGGTGCTCGCAATCTCGATATCGTACAGCGGTTCAAGGACGCGGGTCGTATAGCCCAGGCTGTTCAGATATACATAGGACGGGGAGTTTACGGGGCAGATAAACACACCGAAAAACTCATCGTCAAAGGCGCCGGGCGCGATGCTCGCCAGATTCCCGCCGACCGTTATGGTCTCAATCGACGCGCATTCGACAAACGCCCCGGCTGCGATGGACGTAACGTTTTCGCCGAGGGTTATCTCCCTGAGCTTTTCACAGGAATTGAACGCGTCAACGGGTATCGCCGACACGTCCGAGACGACTGAGACGGTCCTCAAATTGACGCAGTCCATGAAAGCGCCCACGCCCAGGGTTTTGAGGCTGGCCGGAATGACGACGCTTGTCAGATTCCCGCAATTGAAGAACGCTCCCCGCCCGATGTTTTCCACCGTGCCGGGAATCGTCACCGTTTGCAGCGCGTCGTTGCCGGCAAACGCGTCCGTCCCGATTTCGACGACGGTCTTGTCCACGCCGCCGACATTGATGGTTGACGGGATCACGAGGTTCGCCTCGCTTCCCTTGTACTCCTTGATCCTCACGGCCGTGTCGAAATCGTCAAGCACGTAGTCGCCGACAGTGACGTCGGCTGCGTAGGCTCCGACCGCCGGCAAAAGAACCAGCGCCAGAAGAATCAGCAGTACCAGAATTTTTTTGTACATTTTCACTTTTGTGTTCCGCCTTTCAACTCTAATATTTATTTTATCGAAATTAACTCAAACGATAAATCTTTCAGCCATTCCCCTGCGATGTTTGCATTATGGTGACCATTAGACTTCTTGCAAAAATGTCATCATAGGCAAACATGATGGTACTTCTTTGATCGTCATTAACTTCATAAAACAACGCTTTTACTTCTGTGTTCCGTCTTTCATCAATTCTCTTATATTTTCCAGTTCGTCAAACAGAGCGTTAGTCTCACGTATGATCCGCGCGTTTTCATCATGGTGCAACAGCCATCTGGCGGCCTTTCGCACGCTGCGGGCAAATTCGTATTCAGGCTTCAGACCAAGGTAAGCCGCCGGACACATGCCAAACGCCCTGGGGTCCCGCACAACGTCAACTCGGGTCACGCCGTTTTCCTCCCGCAGATACGGATAAAACGGGAACATCCTGCAAGCGAGCGGGCGCGTGCTTCTGTCGCAGCGGCCAGAGCAGACCAAAAGCTTCCTCTCGTCTCCCAGTATATCAAAACCCCGCACGGCTGTCAACAAACTTTCTTCGCCAAAGAAGAGAGTCATTCCCGTTTTTTTGCCGATCAAACCGTCACGGCAGCAAGCGGAATTACACAGCTTTCCGCAGTCAAAGCGGAAAGGCGTAACGCGGCACAAAAGGGCATACGCCTCTTTCAGGCAAGTGTCAGGGACTTTCAGGGCAGGCTGTTTGTTTTGAATTGACATAGGTATGATCCTCAAAAGGTTGTTTGCAAAAACTCAACTATGCCCGGCCAGTAATCGGGCAAATGCGCGAACAGCCAATAGATCACGTATATCCAGCCCAAAAAGAAATGCACGATCGCCCAGCCGATAGAGCGGTTTACGAGAAAGCTCAATATGACCGCCGTGACGCTGGAAAAGCTCCAGCCAATTCCGCAGCCGCAGCCCTTTTTTCTGAATTTTTTTGCCATCTGTATCTCTCCTATCTCAATTTTTGAACTTTGTCAAGTCCTTTTTGATATTTATTGATTTATTTAAAATTTTTGAAATTGAGGGAGGGCGTAGCCCGATCGAGATTTCAAAAATTTTTCGCACCTTTTGC
>WRED01000043.1 GCA_009779495.1 Oscillospiraceae bacterium
AAGTCACGAAAGGCATGACGCAAAAAGCGAAAGGCGGCGGCACAGTCAGCAAGGCCCCGGTGGGCTATATCAACGTGCGCAAGGTCGACGAGCAGGGCCGCGAGTTCCGAACCGTGGAGTTGGACGAGGAGCGCGCCCCGCTCATCAAGTTGGCTTTCGAGCTTTTTGCCACAGGCGAGTGGACGGTCAGTGAATTGGCAGAACATCTTGCCACGCTTGGTCTGACCACGCGCGGCACCCCGAAAGTACCCAGCAAACCCATGGACAAAACCGCCCTGAACCATATATTAGTCAAGCCGTATTACAAAGGCGTAGTGAAATACAAGGAGCAATTGGTACCCGGTAAGCACCAGCCACTGACCGACCCCGAAACATGGAAAAGGGTGCAGGACGTGCTCGCCAGCCATATCAACGGGGAACGCACCCGCGAATACCCGCATTTCCTGAAAAGCTCCGTCTATTGCGGAAGCTGCGGGGAAAGGCTCATGATCCAAAACGCCAAATCCCGCACCGGCGTCCGCTACCCCTATTTTTCCTGCGCGGGGCGGCACAGCAAACGCAACGACTGCCGCCAGAAATCTGTGCTGATTGAGGAAGTCGAGCAGGCGGTCGAGCGGCTTTATGACACTATCCCGCTTGATGCGGAGACCCGGCTGCACTTGGAAAAAATGCTCATGGGCGAAATCCAGAAAATCGCCGACGAGTTCGAGGACAGGCGCAAAGAACTGGAACGCGAAAAAGAAAAACATGAACGCAAACAGCGTAAACTGCTGGAGGCCCACTACGCCGACGCCATCCCGCTGAACCTGTTCCGGGAGGAACAAACCGCCTTGATGGACGCGGTCGCCGCCATCGACCGCCAGCTTGATTTGCATGAAACGCGCTTCAGCGAGATAACCGGCAAGCTCAGCAAGGTTCTGGCAATCCTGGAGGACTGTGGGGAAGAATACCGCACCGCGCCGGAGCCGATTAAGCGGACGTTCAACCAGGCGCTTTACGAGAAAATCTTTGTCTGCCCCAAGAAGGACGGCACCTGCGAAGTGAAGGTGCAATTCGCCGAACCCTATGACCTGATTTTCGGGCAGGAGGCCATGAGCGAAGCAGGGCATGATTCCCAGCTCGAAACGAAAGCAAAGCCGGTAACAATAGCCCCCACGGACTTGTGGGGGCTTGGTGATCTTTCTCGCCATATTGATAAATGGCGGAACCGCCGACACATTTTTTATGTCGGCGGTTCGAGTAAGGACATTATGGTGGACGTTAACGGACTTGAACCGCTGACCCTTCGCACGTCAAGCGAATGCTCTACCAGCTGAGCTAAACGTCCTTTTGAGAGCAAGAGACAAGATGAAAGAAACAAGAATCCCCAGCTCTATAACATTATAACTAAAATCACAGAAAAGTCAAGTGGAAAATTGAAAATATTTAATTTGGTATTTGATTTTTTTAAAACCAGCTCATCTGCGCCGTCTTTGGGATTCCCTCCAGTGCGCCGACCTCCTCAAGCGCGGCGATAACCGCCTTGGACATCCCTGACCTGTGTCTTTTCTTTGCCGAATTCGGGGAAGTATTTTTCGCGGACGCCAGGAGGGAATTTAGTGTGTTCGTCGATGATTGTTTTTAAACTATCTTCGCCAAAATTCGTTTTTTCATTAAAATATGCGTCACGCAAATCTGTGCCTTGAAGCTTGACAGATATGAGGCCTGCGTTTTGTAGTTTGGCAAAAGTAAGCTTTGCGCCTTGAAGCTTGGCAGAGCTGAGGTCTGCACCTTGTAGGTTGATTATTGCGAGGTATGCACCTTGCAGATTGGCAGATCCGAGGCCTGCACCTTGTAAGCTTGCTTCAAAAAGGTATGCGCCTTGTAAAGTGATACTGCGAATATTCAACCAATTCGCCTTAAGTTCATGCCACTCAAGATATTCGTTACGTAACCGTCCGTATTCCTCCACTCCAAAACTGCTCAACAATTCTACCGCTTCAAACACACATTGCGGCGGCCGTAACATATTTTTCTTGCTTGCTTTTTCCGCCGTTTTTTCAATCAGTTCTCTTGTCAACTGCGACAATACCCTTGCAGCAAGCCATATATCATCCGAAAAGTTTTCCAAATCATTCTTTTGATAGTTTTTTTGATAGACATTGATATATGTTGTTAAAATTTGCACAATGCCCTCTTTTTTGATAGGAGAATCATCCGCTAAGTTCTTGAATTCATGAATCGCCCCCAATCGTGAATGCAGATGTTCTACGCTAAGATGCTCAATCGCCTTGCTAAACCGCTCTCCTATGCGGCTGTCCTCGTCCAGCTTCGCCTGATACTCCGCCCACTTGTGCTTGCGGTACTGCATGATGGCCACGCCGCCGATAGTCAAGCCGCCGAGGGCCGTAGCTGTTGCCGTGATGATATCGCCGGTGCCATCGATTTCAACGTTGAAAAGGAATTTGCGCAAGCCTAAAAATACCAAAACGGCGATGCCCAAACCGATCCCCGCGCTGATCAGCACCCAGAAGTCAAAGTTTTTCCAGTCCGGCGGTTTTTTCCCACGCATAAAATCACCCTCTCCTAATCCCTGACCCCAGCGCATTAAAACCAGCTCATCTGCGCTGTCTTTGGTATCCCCTCTAGTGCGCCGGCCTCCTCAAGCGCGGCAATAACCGCCTTGGACACGCCCGACCTGCGCTGCACGTCCTCCGACGATATGTACTTGCCCTCGCCGTCGTCACGCGCGTCCATGAGAGCCTGCGCCGCAATGCCGCCCGCTCCGGCCAGGGCCGAAAACGGCAGCCTGATTTTCCCCTGTTCGAGCTTGTACACATACGCGTCTGACTTATAGATGTCCACCGGCAGGAACTCGATGCCCCGCGCCATCATCTCGTTGACCACCTGAAGCGAGGTGTACGTGCCGTCCTCCTTGCCCGTGGCCTCCTTGCCTTTTTCCAGTATCTCGGCCATGCGAAGCCGCACCTGAAAGCGCCCGGCCATGATCGCCTTGATATCCAGATCCTCGCCGCGCACGGTCATGTAAGTCGAGTAATACGCCAGCGGATGGTAGATTTTATACCACGCGAGCCTCAGCGCCGCCAGCACATAGGCCGCCGCGTGAGCTTTCGGAAACATATACTTGATTTTCATGCAGGAGTCCACATACCATTGCTCGACGCCCACGTCTTTCATCGCCCTGATATGCTCCTCTGTCAGGAGCTTGGTCGCGTAACCCTTTCGCACGACCTCCATGATTTTGAACGCCATCAGCGGTTCCATGCCTTTGTGCATGAGGTAGACCATGATGCTGTCCCTTGTTCCGATCACGTCGGAAATCGTGCATGTCCCGGCGCGGATCAGCTCCTGCGCGTTGCCGAGCCAAACATCCGTGCCGTGTGACAGCCCCGATATCTGAATCAGGTCAGAGAACTTTTCCGGCTTCGCTTCCTTGAACATCTGGCACACGAACGGCGTTCCCATTTCCGGGAGCGACAGTGTGCCCGTCTCCCAACCGATATCGTCTTTGGTCACGCCCAGCGGCTCAGGCCCCTTGAACAGCTGATAGATTTTCGGATCGCACACGTCCGCGTCGAGTATGGAGGTTTGCGTCGCGTCCTCGAGGTACTTGTAGATCGTGGGAACGTCGTGCCCTAAATTGTCCAGCTTGAGAATGGTATCGTGCAGGGCGTGGAAGTCGAAATGCGTCGTGCGCGTGCCCTTGTACGCGACATCGGCAGGATGCTGGATAGGGGTGAAGTCCTCGGCGTCCATGCCGTCAGGTATGACGACCATGCCGCCGGGATGCTGCCCCGTCGTGCGCTTGACGCCAACGCAGCCGAGTTTGAGCCGCTCCTCCTCGGCCTTGGGGAGCTTCAGATTTTTGCCCTCAAGATAGTTTTTGACATAGCCGTAGGCGGTTTTGTCCGCCACGGTAGCGATGGTGCCGGCCTTGTACACGTTGTCCCGGCCGAACAGCTCCTCCGTGTATTTATGCGCGCTCGCCTGATATTCGCCGGAGAAATTTAGGTCAATGTCAGGCGACTTGTCGCCGTCGAAGCCCAGAAACGTTTCAAACGGGATGTCGTGTCCGTCGCGGTTCAGCTTGTGTCCGCAGACGGGGCAGTCCCTCGGCGGCAGGTCGAAGCCTGAGCAATAGGAGCCGTCCGTGATGAAATCGTTGTATTTGCACTCAGGGCATATGTAATGCGGGTACAGCGGATTGACCTCGGAAATGCCTGCCGCGAACGCCACGAAGGACGATCCCACCGAGCCGCGCGAGCCGACATGGTAGCCGTTGTCCTCGGAGTTTTTGACGAGCTTCTGCGCGATGATGTACAGCACGGAGAACTTGTTTTTGATGATGGAGAGCAGCTCCTTATCGAGCCGCTCCTGTACGTACGGCGGCACATTCTCGCCGAAAATGCGGCGCACGTTTTCCTGGCACAGCCGCGTCAGCTCCTCGTCCGAGCCGTCGATGTTCGGCGGGTATGAGCCTTTCGGAATCGGCCTGACCTGCTCAATCATATCCGCGATCCTGTTTGTGTTTTCCACGACAACCTGATACGCCGTTTCCTCGCCCAGATATGCGAACTCCGCGAGCATGTCGTCAGTCGTACGGAGGTACAGCGGAGCCTGATTGTCCGCGTCGGAAAAGCCCTGCCCCGTCATGATAATCGCGCGGAAAATATCGTCCTCCTTATCGAGGAAATGCACGTCGCCCGTCGCGACCGTCAACTTGCCCAGCTCGTCCGCCAGGCCGATGACCGTGCGGTTGATGTTCTCAAGGTCGGCAACGCTTTTGATATGCTCATACTCCGGTCTGTCAGATACGATCATGAAGCGGTTGTTGCCGTTTGGCTGTATCTCAAGATAATCGTAAAATGACGCGATTTCCAGCAGCTCGGGCCGCGTTTTGCCGGCGACAATCGCGCGGTACAGCTGTCCGGCCTCGCAGGCGCTGCCGATGATAAGCCCCTCGCGGCGTTTGACCAGCTCGCTTTTCGGGATGCGCGGCGTTTTCTTGAAATATTCCAGATTTGATTTCGTGATGAGCTTGTACAGGTTTTTCAGGCCGGTAAGATTCTTAACAAGAATAATGATGTGGTTGGACGGGAGATTCTTCACAAACGCGTTTTCCTCGCCGCCGTTTGCCGCCGCGCCCGATTCACCGGCGTTATCGGAGTCCGTTTCACTGGCCGCTAGGGCTTCCGCGCTGTCGTCAACGAAGTAGCCTTCCATCCCGTAGATGACCTTGACGCCCGCTTTTTCGGCGGCCTCCATCGCCTCGGGGAATGCCTGAACCACGCCGTGATCCGTTATGGCAACGGCCTTGTGTCCCCACCTGGCCGCGCGTTCTATCAGCTTTTTCGCGCTTGTCATGCCGTCCAGCGCGGACATGTTCGTGTGCATGTGCAGCTCGACCCGCTTGACGGGCGCATCGTCAGTCTCCTCGATTTTTTCGATCATGGTGATCGCCTTGGCTAAGATCAGATAAGTACTCGAATAGTCGTCCAGCGTGACGGTTCCGCGCACGAGCACGGCGATACCGTCACGCAGCTTGTCCGTGAGGGACGCGCACTTTTCTTTTTCCTCAAAGAGCTTGACAGTGTATGAGCCGGTCTTGTCGGTGATGTTAAACGTGATGATTTGATGATTTCCGCGCTTGGACGTGATGTTCCGCAGGGAGAATACCTCGCCCCAGACGACGACCGTGCCGTCCTCGGGCGTGATCTCGCCGATGGGCGCCGGCCGTGTCCCGATTTGGCTGCCGTACAGCGGCTTCGCGTTATCGGTCGATATGGGCAATTCGTCAAACGTCCGCTCGGCCTTTTTTCGCCGCACGGGCGGATTGTCTGCCGAATCGGGGGAGGGAACATACTTCAGCTGACTTACGCCGCTTTGTATCTTCAGATACTCCTCGCTGCTTTGGTCGATCCTCTTCGTTTCGGCGAAGCTGACGGTGAAAGTAAGGGAGAACCGCTCCCCGATCAGGCGGGCAAGCACATTTTCCGCGCCGGCGTCCTTGAGTATGGCCTCGCCGCCCCTCGGGAGCTTTACCGTGACTTCACCATCCGTTATATCGAACGCCGCGCCGTCCAGAAAGCCGTTGGCCGCCGGAATTTCCGAGCGCAGCTCCAAAAGCAGGCCGGGAAGCGCGTCAGGGCCGAACAGCTCAGGCGGGAAGCTGTACGTAAAATCGAGCCTGAAAAGCCGCAGGGACTGTTTGAGCGCCGCGCGGAAACGGCTGATGATACCGAAGTCCGCGAGTTTGGGGAAACGCGCGGTCATGCACAGCACGCGGCTGTCCGCGTCGGCGGAAACAAGGAGAAGTTCGCCGCCCGAAAAGGCCGCGAACATCTCCTGATCGTCTATATATTCTTTAAAAAAATCTGTGAAACTTGTTGGCTTCATGAGGCTACTCCACAACGGTTATATTTTTATTGACATATCCTAAAACAGATGATATAATAGAGATGTTGATGGCGTTGCCGATAGACGGTGCGCCTCCAAATTGGTTAAAATAGGGATAACCGCCAGCTTTGGAAAGGCCGGGCGGTTATCTCTTTTTATTATGGTTAAGAGTTTTCCGCCGTATTCTTTTTGCGGTGGATAATAAAGCGGTTGCACGGATATGTCCACGCGGTCGCTAAAAGCATGACCGCCAGCTTTATCAGTATGTCCATAATGCCGCCGACAGCGCGAAGGCTGTACCAGTCATACTTCACGGCCAGAGTGGTCAGCGCGGAACCGATCCACGCCGTCGCGAAAATCGTGAAAATAACCATGAGTATGTATAAAATTACGCTTATGGTCGGATTCGAGTCGGCATGAAAGGTGAGCTTGCGGTTCACGACGAAAGCAATTCCGTAACCGACAGCCGTTGAGATAAAGTACGCGTAAAGGTACGCCTTGTAATTCACGCCGATAAAATTCAGCGCGGCGTTGTCGATCACAACGTCCTTGAGGGACACAAACACAAAGCTTAACAGAAGCTGATGGACGACAAGCTCGACGACCGATGACGACATTCCCGCAAAGGTAAACTTGATGAATTTCCATAACTCGGCGTGCTTTTCGGTGAACTTAGACATAAAACCAACCTCCTATCTAATTTTGTAAAAATTTTATTTTTAACCCCCTCCGCCCCTGCGGGGCACCTCCCCTTGCAGGGGAGGCCTTGGCAAATACACCCCACATTCCCAAGCCTCCCCTGCAAGGGGAGGTGCCCCGCAGGGGCGGAGGGGTTGGAAAGCGTAAAATCAACACAAAGATCAAAAACGGCCAAATTTTATAAGCAGAATAATCACCGCAGCAATCAGCGCCATAAACCCAAGAGCTTTCCCGATCAGCGGTATGGCCGCGTCAACGGAGCTTGGCACGTAGTCGTAGAACTTCTTGCGGAATACGTTCAGCACTTTTTTACCGAACAGCTCGCGGTAGGTCAGCGCGCGCGACGTATACCCGCGCGGGTCGCTCTCGCTTACCTCAAAGACGCGTACGCCTCTTTCCACGCCGTTGCCGTACTCGCCGAAGCCCACGCCCGGGCAGTAGCCCATGTCAACGCCGTTATAGCCGCCGACGAAGCTGTTTTTATGGTCGTGCCCGAAGAACATCCCGACGACGTCGCCTTTTTCCGACACGGCCTCGAACTCGCCCGTGTTTTCGTCGGGGATCGCGGGATACTCGTACATGACGCCGCCGCTTTCCTTGATATCGTCGCGCAGGACGAAATATTTACCCTTATGCAGACGGAAAGCCTTGACCGCGCCCTCTGTCTTTTTGTCAACGGACTCTAAAAGGTTGTATATCTCCGGCACGGGAATGTGTTGGAACACGAAAGAGGGGATATAGCGCCCGTTTTTCTCAAAAAGACGGTCCCTCACGCGTTTGTACCACTCGATCTGCTCGCGGTCAACGGGCAGATAGCCGCCGCCTTTCGCGCCGCCGCGCGAGTCAACCATGTAGATGTTGAACGCCTGCGTAGCGCCGTCCGCGCTCATGATAGGCACGCTGTATGTACCCGCGTCATGGATATCCTCGCTGTTCGCGGGATAGACAAAATGGTTAAAGCTCTTGTAGATTTCCATCTGTTGATCGAGGGGTATACTGAGCTGCGGGTCATGGTTGCCGAAAGTCGCCATAAACGGGATGCCGCGCCTGTCAACCGGCTCGCAGATCGCGCGGATCGCCGTTTCGCCCTTTTGCGTTTTATCGCCGTACATATACGACGGGCTGTAGCCCTTGATCTGGTCGCCGGTGAACACCACGAGATCGGGCTTCACCCTGTCGAGCGCGCCCTCGATGAGCCGCATGGTATCGGGCACGGGCTTGCTTACGCCGTGGATGTCCGTGACCTGCATGACGGTCAGTGTGCCGCCGGCTGAAAATTTAAGGGGATTTTGGGCCAGATTTCTCATACATATGATCCATCCTTTAAAGTTTTGGCGGAAGATTCCCTATTCTAATTACTGGATGCCGATTCCTCTTGCATGGACTCCGCATACGCCGCGTTCAGAAGCGCCACAGCCCTCGCCCTGCGCTCAGGCAGCTCCTTGTACATGATTTCCCGGTCCTTCTGGGTAATGTTGAAGAAGAACTTGGGGATCAGGTTGATAATGCCCGTGAGGGTAGGAACGATGGTGGACATGGTAAAAATGCCTATCGCGGTTTTCTCGCTGTTATCAAGGTACGCCTCGCCTCCCTTGAAGCCGAGCAGCTTGAGTATGACGGAGTTCATGGCGTTGCCGAATATGCCGGCGACCTTCTTGGGCACCTGGCGTATGACGCCGACCATGGCCTCGGACCGCATGCCTGTTTTCCACTCGCCGTAGTCGATGCACTCGTTGCGCAGCTCCGCCGTGATGACCCGCTTACAGCCGTACAGCGTCATGGACACCATGTCCTCCAGGCAGTAAATGGCCAGCATGGGCCACAGCTGCATGAACATTCGGTTGATCCCGTTGACCGACTTCTTGGTTTTGATCATGCCGAAGAAGTAAGCCGCGACGATAATGGGCTTGCTTATGTTTTCCGAAGCGATCCACAAAGCCTTGGTGGAAAAACGCTTGCGCAGCCTGACGACGTAGAAATAACTGGGGGTGCTGATGAAGCCGCCGGGGATGCCTGACACCAGGCCGAAGTTGCTGAAGTTAAGAACGGAATTCGTGTAAATACCCAATTGGCTTTTGATATTGAACGCTTCCAGAATTTCCGCCAGCATGATCATAAACAGGGGGCGGTTTGAAATGATCGCGCGCATGGACTCCCTTATGGTAGGCGTTTCATCCTTGGCGGCGTTCTCGCCGAACACCCGCTCCCTGTTGACGAAAGCGAAGTACAGCGACATGCATCCGCAAAGTATGAGCGTCCCGATGCCGAAGCCCGCGAACAGCGAGCGCATTTTCAGGTTTTTTTCCACGGCGGTGTACTTTTTGGAGCGGGAAATGATGTCCCGCAGTACGCCGAATATCTGCCCCGGCAGGTTCGTGCCCTGGCCGTAGAGGTTTCCTTTGGTAATCAGCGACAATCGTTCCTGCGGATTCGGTGTGATGTTGGCGGTCACCCCCGTGCGGCAGATGTCCGCCAAGGTCCCGGTCATTTCGTTAAACATATCGACCGCCAGCCAAGCGATAATCTTAAACAGATCAAAGCCGTCTGTACCCCAGAAAAAGAAAGGCAGCATGTAAAGGAGCAGGCTTACCGGCAGGCCGTAAATTGGATAAAACACCAGGTACGGCCTGAACTTGCCGTAGCGCGTGCGGGTTTTCTCGACCAATGCCGCCAGGAATAAATCGTTGATGATGTCCCACACGGTTTTGATTGGCCCGACCAGCGCCTGTACGCCTCTGTCGATGTAGAGGATCCGATCGACCCACTCTTCGTTGGTTCGGACAGGCATACGGGCCGTCATGTCAAACATGACGTAACCGGCCACCTCTCTCGATCCCACATAAGTGCGGCCCGCCGTAGTGGTTTGGGCCTTTTTCTCTTTGCTCGCCATGGAAAAGAAACAACCCCTTTAATATATTTTTTTCTCCGGGTCCTATATCCAGCTCTAAAGCAGAATATTGGCCCCGGCACTTTACCCCCAAGGCATTTTAATAGTTTTTCTTTTCATTATAAAACGAATTAAAATTAAAGTCAATGCAAAAATAAAATAATCTGCATAATTTTAACCATGCCTGCGGATAATATAGTAAACCGCTGATCAAATCCTTGCCGGCGGATATACTGCTTAACTCCTTAAAATCACATCTTTTATAGTCGTTAAGCAGGATAACAAAACGAAAGGTTGATACTTTTTGGCTAACAACAAGGAAAACCGCGCAAACAATAAAAACAACAAGAATAAAGACAACAACACTCCTGACATGCGCGTGTTTGACAGGGGCGAAAACAACCGCAACCAAAACCAAAATCAACACCAGGATCAAAACAGAAATCAGAACCGGGACGGCAGAAACTAATACTATTTTTCGTTAGAAATGTATACAAAAAATCTTCTCAAAGTCCATATACGCAAGCCTTTGCTTGATTTTTTGTACATTTCTTAGACGAAAAATGGTATAAGACGGAAAGTTCCTCTCTTCGGAGGGGAATTTTTTTTTGCCTATTTTTTGGTTGACAACGCCGTGTGCCTTTGCTACAATAGATGCGGAAACAGACTGCTATGCATACAAATTCAACAAGAAAGTGGTGCGTTTTATGTTTAATTTGACCGTATTCAAAAAAATCATCTCCTTCGCGCTGGCCTTTTTCCCGATTTTGTTTACCATGTCCAACCCCGATCCCGACGGGACGCCCGTGGTCGTCAACGAAAATGCGGCCAACCAGTACATAAACGAGTACATGGAGCCGGATATTTCCGCCCACCGTTCGGGCGCCGGCATCGCGCCGCAGAACACCATGATGGCCTTTGAGGTCTGCGTGAACTCAAAGGAATTCTCCGTCGATATCTTCGAGTTCGACGTGCAGATCACAAAGGACGGCGAGCTTGTCCTGCTCCACGACCTGACCTACGACGCCACCAGCAACGCCGAGGAGCATTTTGGCAGATCGAACATCTCGCCCATGTTCTACGATTTTCAGGTGCTGTATGACAACCTGAATCTCGGCGCGAAATTCGGCGACGGCGAAGCACCCTACAGCGAGCTGCGCGGAGAGGATATCCCGGAAAATCTGCGCGTGGTCAAATGTGAGGAGATACTGGATTACACGGAGGCAAGCGCCAAAAAAGGCAAGCCGTATAAATACATTATTGAGATCAAAAGCCCGCTGTTTTGGGGTATGCGCGCCGCCGACAAGCTGTACGAGATCCTGAAGGAGCGCGATTTGCTTGACCGCACGATCGTCGGCACGTTCCTGCCCGACGTGGCCGCGTACATAGACTGGAAATACCCGGACATGAACCGCTCGGCCGGTATCCTGGAGGTGCTGGAGTTTTACTTCTGCTGCCGCGCGGGACTCGACCTCAGTGAGCGCAATGTAAAGTATTCCGTTCTGCAAATTCCTTATCCCGCCAGGCTTTTGGACAGGGATATCATAAACCTCGGCACGCGTGAGATCATGAACTATGCGCACAAGTATGATATCGCGGTGCAGTATTGGACGGTCAACGAGGCGGGGGATATGATCTATCTGACCGAAAACGGGGCTGACGCGATTATGACGGATTGGCCGGGGCTGGCAAAAGAGGCGTCAGCAACTGCCTCTAAGTAAAAGTGCGATTGTTGGGGGTTTTTGACTTTGGCGAAGCAACGCGCGCAGCGCAATCAAACGATAACGCTTACTGATCATGAAATTGATTATTATGCAGGCAAGTGCGTTTCTGTTAACGGGAAATGCGGATTAAACGACATGACAGACAGTATCGTTTTGGGAGACGCCTTGCATGTCCTTAACGCGCTTCCGCGCTGCTTCGTGGATTTATTGATCATTGACCCGCCTTATAACCTCAACAAGAAATTCGGTGATCATACATTTAAAAAAATGTGTGACGATGAATACTGCGCCTTTACAGAAAATTGGATCATAAAAACAAAAGAACTTCTTAAACCGGCCGCTTCCATTTATGTATGCTGTGATTGGCAGAGCGGTTTATTGATCGGTCCTGTTTTACAAAAGCACTTCACCGTTCAAAACCGTATCACCTGGCAGCGCGAAAAAGGGCGGGGGGCTATGCGCAACTGGAAAAATTCGATGGAGGATATTTGGTTTGCGACGGTTTCCCCCAAAGATTTTACGTTCAACGTTGACGACGTGAAGCAGCGCCGCAAAGTAATGGCTCCCTATAAAGCGGACGGAAAACCGAAGGATTGGACAGAGAGTAAGGACGGAAATTTTCGCGATACTTTCCCGTCAAATTTTTGGGACGATATTTCTGTCCCGTATTGGTCAATGCCTGAAAACACGGACCACCCCGCTCAAAAGCCCGAAAAGCTGATGGCAAAGCTTATCCTGGCAAGCTCTAATCCCGGCGACATGGTCTTTGATCCTTTCCTGGGCTGCGGAACGACTGCCGTTGTTGCCAAAAAGCTGAAACGCCGTTATGCCGGAATAGAAATGGAACGTGAATACTGCGCGCTCACGCAAAGGCGGTTGGAATTGGCCGATCACGATACCGGAATTCAAGGGTATACGGGCGGCGTGTTTTGGGAACGCAATACGCTGGCGTTACAGCAAAAATTTGGGAAGCAATAGAATTATAACAGTTATGTATACTGTAAAGGGGGAATGTCCAATCCGCTACTATTACAGAGGCAGTCGGTTCATTCGTAGCAAAGAGAAGAGGCACAGCCAAAGCCAGGAGGCGATAACGGCGGCGCGGTATGTGCCGCCAGTTGTTTTATGATACCACAAAAAGTGCCGATATTCAAGCACAAAACGAATAACGGCGCGGTTTTCTTTTGTCTTTTGTCACCCGCAGAAAAAGGGCGCCTTATGCCGCCTGTTTTTCTTTCCAGCAGGTTAGGCCAAACGAGAAATGAGGAACACAAATTGGATATACGAATTGAAACAAGCCGACTGATTCTGCGGCCGTTCACGGAGTCAGACGCGGCGGCGGCAAGCTATAACAGCAAACAGCCATCTGTGGCACATTATATGCCCGAAATGGTGAAAGAAACCGAAGAAGCCGCGCTCGGCTGGATTCGCCATGTCAATAAAGAGTTGTTTGACGTAGGCAAGCCCTGCGTATTGTTTGCGATTGTGCGCAAAGCCGATGAGCGGTGTATGGGGTGTATTTTCATCAATCGAAAAGGAGAATGGGGCAATGTCGTCGAGATGGGATATTACATCGCCGATGAATACCAAGGCAACGGATATGCCACCGAAGCGGGCAAGGCGATGATATGGTGGGCTTTTGAAAAAGCCGGACAGGACGAATTATCCGTTTTCGCAAAGCCTGAAAACGAAGCCTCCCGGCGTGTTATCGAAAAACTCGGCTTTATTTACAGTGACACGCGGCTGTTGCCGCACAACGGCGAGGACTGCGCGTTTGATTGTTTCCGGCTATATCACATAGACGATATTACCAGCCCGGAATGGGATGATATGCGCAGCTTGTATAGACTGTACAGACCCGAATCGATGGGCACGTTTTTCAACACCCGTGCCGGTGGTTATAATTCTGCGGTCTCGAACAATTATGATTATCAGAAATTCGGCGCTTGCTTCCCAAAAACAGACGAAGCCGTCAGGATACTCAACGTCGGCTGCGGCACGGGTATAGAATTGGACTACATATGGGGACAATGCCCCAACGCTCATATTACCTGCGTTGATGTATCACGGGGTATGCTTGATGTGCTGCTGAAAACCCACCCGGACAGGCATGACTGCATCACCATTGTCAAAGCATCGTATACCGATTGGGATTATCCCCAGAAAGCCTTTGACATCGTGACCTCCCACGCGATGATGCACCATCTTTTCCCGGAAGAAAAGACTGGGGTCTATCGCAAAATACTCGGTGCGATAAAGCAGGGCGGGGCGTACATCGAGGGCGGCTTCATCGTGGGTGATGCGCTGCTGGCCGAGCAGTACCGCAGGCGGCATGAGGCGATAACCGAGGGATTAACGGAAAAAGAAAAGGCTTCCGGCGAATATCACGTGGATGTTCCCTTAACCCTGGATGTACAGATACAGCTATTACAGAACGCGGGGTTTGCCTCTGTGGAAGTATTGGCGGACGAAACAATGCTTCAATACTGCCGCGTCATATTGGAAGCGAAAAAGTGAGGTAATGCCCGTCAAGCTTCTGGAACTGGCTGCTGTTCATCCTGGGGTTCGGGTTCATCTGGGGATGTGGTTTTTCTAAGGCGCAATAGCGGAAACCGGGCCCCGCCGGCCCTGCGGTGTGCTTTCCGCGATTTTTGGGCTGAATAGGCGTATTTCAATGGGCAGAGTCAAGTGACATTGGCCCTGCTTTTTTCATACCTTGCAGACGAAAAAAGCTGCGAAAACGGCACCAAAATCACACACTTTTTGAGGAGGGGACAGCAGGAGACTGAGCGATCCTAAAAAATTTCGAAAAACAGAAAAACACCCTTGACAAAGGCTTTTCCAGTACATAATTTAGTCAATTTGAACGATTTTATTTTCTTGTTCAGATTGATTATTTTTTTATTGTCAAATCTTTGATTTGATCCGCATGAAACTATCCCAAATAGGTAATAATTTTACAGTAGCCGTAAGGTTCATACGTAAAATTGCTGTCGGGAGGTTTCGTCTGTGCAATTCAACAAGGTGGAAATCTGCGGGGTCAACACGGCAAAGCTGAAGGTGCTCAGGGAGGCTGAAAAAATCGCGCTCCTGAAAAGGATGAAGGACGGGGACAACGGTGCCCGCGACGAGCTGATCAACGGCAACCTGCGGCTGGTCCTGAGCGTAATTCAGCGCTTTACGAACAGGGGAGAGAACCTGGACGACCTGTTTCAGGTCGGGTGCATCGGGCTGATAAAGGCCATAGACAACTTCGACACGTCGCAGAACGTGCGCTTTTCGACATACGCCGTTCCCATGATCATCGGCGAGATACGCCGCTATTTGCGTGACAACAATTCCGTCCGTGTCAGCCGCTCCATGCGCGACACGGCCTACCACGCCATGCAGGTCAAAGAAAAGCTGATCACCGAGCTGGGCCGCGATCCGACCGTCGAGGAAATCGCCCGGGAGATGAACCTGAAAAAAGAGGACGTCGTGCTGGCGCTGGAGGCCATCGTCGAGCCGGTTTCCCTGTACGAGCCTGTCTATTCCGACGGCGGCGACACCATTTACGTCATGGATCAGGTCGGAGACAAAAACACGGACGAAAACTGGATCGAGGAAATCCTGCTCAAACAGGCCATTAAGGACTTGAATCCGCGCGAGAAAAAGATACTCTACCTGCGCTTTTTGATGGGAAAAACCCAGATGGAGGTGGCGCGGGAGATCGGGATATCCCAGGCGCAGGTGTCAAGGCTCGAAAAATGCGCGATAAAGCAGATAAAAAATCAAAATTAAAATTTATTTTCGTATTAGTGATTTACTTTTGGCTTAAAAATTGGTATGATTTAGTGAGCATAATATAATGGAGGAACTAACATGCAAATATTCATCTACGACACCGAAAAAGAAATCGGCCAAGCCGCCGGGAAAATTTTTGTCGATCACGTCAAGGCAAATCCAAACGCCGCCATGGGCTTCGCGACAGGCATGACGCCCGTGCCAACCTATGACTACATGGCAGGGGAGTACGAAAAAGGCAACGTCAGCTTCGCGGGAATGAAAACGTTCAACCTCGACGAATACTGCGATCTGCCGCGCGAGCACAAAAACAGCTTCTACACTTTCATGATGGACAACCTCTTTTCGCGCATCGACGTGAAGCCGGAAAATATAAACTTCCTCGACGGCAACGCGCCCGACCAAAGCGCCGAAAGCGAACGCTACGCCCAGGCGATCATTGACGCAGGCGGCATAGACGTGCAGTTTTTGGGCATAGGCCGCAATGGGCATATCGCTTTCAATGAGCCTGCCGGCGGCTTTACCGGCGAGGCTTTCAAGGTCAAGCTCACCGACAGCACTATTGAGGCCAACTCCATTTACTTCGACGATATCGCCATGCCGCGTTACGCGATGACCATGGGTATCGGCTCCATCATGCGCGCGAAAAAGATCGTGTTCGTCGCGACGGGAGCGTCGAAAGCCGAAGCAGTGAAAGCGATGGTCCAGGGCGAGGTCACGCCGGAGTGCCCCGCGTCGATTTTGCAGACGCATGATGATGTGACGGTATTTCTCGACCGTGCGGCCTCGCAGGGATTAGGCGTTAGAAATTAGGGATTAGGGGCGGTCAGGCAACGCGGTGCCTCTCCTTGCAGATTCAATCTCTCCGCCCCTGCGGGGCACCTCCCCTTATAGGGGAGGCCGTGGTTAGACATCGCATAATTTTTTCTTATATGGGATGCTGTGGCTACGAATTGCCCAAGCCTCCCCTGCAAGGGGAGATGGCGCGGAGCGCCGGAGGGGTTAATAAGAATAAGGAACTCAAGATGAATTTCAGAATAAACCCCGCGCTGCAATGGGGCGCGGTATTCAGCGTGCCGGCCGTAGCGGTCGACAAATACATAAAAGTGGCGGGTCCTCAGCAGCTGAAAGCGCTGCTCTGGGTGCTTCGCCATGCTTCGGAGGAGGTCAGGCTCGACGAGCTGTGTTCGCTGCTGAAATGCGACGAGGGGGACGCTGCCGACTACCTCAGCTTTTGGGCCGAACGCGGAATTCTGCTGACGGACGCCCCGGAAACGGCGCAAACGCCGATACTCAGCCTGAATATCACGACGCCGGGGCAATCAGGCCAGACGACACAGGCGGAGCCGCCGCCTTTGAAAAAAACGCTTGAGCCGCTGCCCGTGCTCCGTCCGACACACGAGCAGATCACGGCCCGCGCGAAAGAGTCACCCGAAATCGCTTTTCTGTTTAACGAGGCGCAGAAAAAGCTCGGGCGGACGATCGGGTTCGACGGCCAATGCGCGCTGCTCATGCTCCACGACCAGTACGGGTTGCCTGTCGAAGTGATCCTGATGATCATTGAGTATTGCGCGTCGGTCGGCAAAACGGCGCACGGTTATATCACGGCCATGGGCAGGGATTGGGCGGAACGGGAAATTGACACAATTGATAAAGCCGATGAGCAGATCAGCGTCCTGCGCCAGTGCGGCGGCGCGTGGAGGGAGCTTGCCAAGCTGGCGGGGATCGCGAATCCCCGGCCGACGGGAAAACAGTCGGAGTATCTTCGCGCGTGGCAGTTTGAGCTTGGCTTTACGATGGATATGATCTTCGCGGCGTATGAGGAGATGGCGAACCGCTGTACGAAACTCAGCTTCGCGTACATGGATAAGGTGCTGCGCAGCTGGCACGGCGCGGGGCTTGAGACGCCGGAGGATGTTGCCAAAGCGGCGCAGGCGCGGACGGACAAGCCGGGTAAGGCGGCAAAGAGCAAGGAGTCGCCGAAGAAAGCGTCGTATGATCTGGAGGAGTACGAGCAGACGCTGTATGAGCCGATCATATATGAAAAGAAAAAGAAGAGGGCCTAACCATGAGTTATAGCGCAAAATTCTACGCCCGCGCGGACGCCGAGCTGGAGCGGCGCAGGAATCGTGCCGAACACGACCAGCGCCGCCGTCATGATGAGGTCGTTGCGAAAATCCCGCCGCTGCTTGACGTTGAACGCGAGATATCCTCCGCCGGGCTGGATGTGGTCAAAGCGATCGGCATGGGCGCGGACGCGCAAGACTACATAGATCGTCTGGCGGAGAAAAATCTGGCGGCGCAAAAGACGCGGGCGCAGCTCCTAAAGGCGGCAGGCTTTTCGGAGGACCATCTGCTGGTGAAATACACGTGCCCGAAGTGCCGTGACACAGGCTTTGTCGAGGGAATTCGCTGCGGCTGCTACAAGGAGCTGCTGCGTTCGCTTGCCTACGCCGAACTGTGCGAGGATCTGCCCATCGGAAATTCGGCATTCGAGAACTTCAATCTGAACTACTATCCAAAGGCCGTTAATCCCGAAACAGGCGTATCACCGTATAAACATATGAGTGGAATATATGAATTTTGCACAAAATATGCATATGATTTTGATGCAGAATCGCCAAACTTACTGCTGTGCGGCGAGACAGGTTTAGGAAAAACGCACCTGTCGCTGGCGATCGCTTCCGCCGCCGTGAACAAAGGCTTCGGCGTGATCTACGGCTCGGCGCAGAACATCCTGCATAAAATTGAGCGTGAGCACTTCGACAAGCGTTACGCCGACGGAGACACAATACAGGCCGTGCTCGAATGCGATTTGCTGATTCTGGACGACCTTGGCGCGGAGTTCAGCACACAGTTTACCGTTTCCGTGATCTACAATATGATTAATACGCGGCTGCAAAAGGGGCTGCCCACCATCATCAGCACAAATCTGTCGGCGAAAGAGCTTGAACAGCGGTATACCCAGCGTATCGCGTCGCGGGTCATCGGAAATTACGTCACGCTGGCGTTTTGCGGGTCGGACGTCCGGCAGATAAAACGCGGCAGGTAATACTAATCCCTCATTAAAACCTTTACAAAAAATCTGCGCAAAACACCACATATCAAAGCTTTTTGCTTGATTTTTTGACGGTTTTATAATCGGGATTAGTATAAGCAAACCGTCATTCCGGGCTTGACCCGGAATCTCAAAGTCTATTGGGGTTGAGATTGCGGCTCGGGGTCCGCAATGACGGCGGGGGTTTTTAGAGGGACTTAAATATGAATCGCGTCTACAATCTACAATCTAAAATCTAGGAGCTAGAATTATGGATATTTTGAAATCATTGACCACCCAGTTTTCCTTACAGCCCTGGCAGGTAGAAAACACCGTCAAGCTGATCGACGAGGGCAACACAATCCCATTCATCGCGCGTTACCGCAAGGAAGCCCACGGCACCCTGGACGATCAGGTCTTGCGTGAGCTTTCCGAGCGGCTTGAGTACCTGCGCAGCCTCGAAAAGCGCAGGGAGGAGGTTCGCGCGTCCATCACGGCGCAGGAGAAAATGACGCCGGAAATCGAGGCCGCGCTTGACAAGGCCGCGACGCTGGCGGAGATCGAGGACATATACAGGCCTTTCCGCCCGAAGCGGCGCACAAGGGCGTCGATTGCCCGGGAAAAAGGGCTTGAGCCGCTGGCGGAGCTTCTGTTCGCGCAAACATACGACAGCGCCGGGCCGCTGGAGCTGGCCGCCGCTTACATCGACGGGGAAAAGGGCGTGAACAGCGCGGAGGAAGCCTTGCAGGGCGCCATGGACATCATCGCCGAGAACATATCCGACGACGCGAACATCCGCCGCAGGCTGCGCAATCTGTTTACGGTGCTGGGCGTCGTCAACGTCAAGGCCGCCGACGAGACGAAGGAAAGCGTGTACTCCATGTATTACGACTATTCCGAGCCGGTTAGCCGCATCGCCGATCACCGCGTTTTGGCCGTTGACAGGGGAGAGAACGAGGAGCTTTTGAAGGTCAGCGTTACGCTTGACCCGGTGAAAGCCATGAATGTCGTCACGTCCCTGACACTGAACCCGGACGGTTCGCCCTGCACGGAAACCGTGCGCGACGCGGGCAAGGACGCCTATGACCGCCTGATTTACCCGTCTATCGAGCGCGAAATACGCAATATGCTGACAGAAAAGGCGGCGGCCTCGGCGATCAAGGTGTTCGCCGTGAATCTGCGCGAGCTGCTCTTGCAGCCGCCGGTCAAGGGCAAGGTCGCTTTGGGGCTTGACCCCGGTTACCGCACGGGCTGTAAGGTCGCTGTGGTGGACGGCACGGGCCTTGTGCTCGACACGAACGTTATCTACGTGACGCATTCGGACGCGCAGCGCAATTCAGCGAAAACGCTTATCAAAAGTCTGATACAGAAATATAACGTCGAAATCATCGCCATCGGGAACGGCACCGCGTCAAAGGAGACGGAAATCTTCGCGGCGGAGCTGCTCAAGGAGCTGCCGGACCGCAACACCGCTTACATGGTCGTGAGCGAGGCGGGCGCGTCGGTGTATTCGGCGTCGAAGCTGGCGGCGGAGGAATTCCCGCAGTTCGACG